>JBFFSQ010000221.1:0-4929 GCA_041572275.1 Gammaproteobacteria bacterium | reverse complement strand
CCTTCAACCCGGGTCAGGGGTTCGATCACAACCCGTTTGAGTTTTTTCGGGTCTTTGGCAGTCTCAAGTTCGTGGCTCATGATCTGGCTCTAGTCATAATGGATCTGGTTATAGGGAAAAGTGATGGTTTTGCCTTCCAGTAATTCGGTAAGAAAAGTCCAGATGGTGTCACCGGAAGGTGGGCAGCCGGGCAATACATAATCCACTTTCACCACTTCATGGATGGGGTGTACCTTGTTGAGCAGCAGCGGGATTTCCTCATCATTCGGGATCATCGGGTTTACTACGCCAAGGCCATTGAGATAGGATTCCTCCAGACATTCTTTCAACTCAAAGCTGTTGCGCATGGCGGGGATGCCGCCGTTGATGGCGCAGGCACCTATAGCAACCAGGATTTTGCTCTGGCGTCTGAACTCGCGCAGGACTTCAACATTATCGGTATTGGCGACACCGCCTTCGATAATGCCAACATCGACTCGTTGTAGTTGTTTGATATCGTTGATAGGTGATCGATCAAATTCCACCAGTGTGATCAACTCCAGCAGCCGTTCATCAATATCCAGCAGCGACATGTGACAGCCAAAACAGCCAGCTAATGAGGTGGTGGCGATGCGCAGTTTAGTCGTCATGGTCATCCTCCGGTATTCGGGGGTGAGCGACATCACCCATCACCGGGATTGGATCCCGATCATATTGGCGTTGACCGATGGGCACATCGTAGCCCTGGTGTTTAGGCAGGAACACACCGACGGGGCAGACGCTGGCGGCAATGTCGTGAATACTGAAGTCACTGTCGCCAAGTTTGCCGCTGGGTGAGTTGATCACCAGATGCGCATCTATGCCACGACCACTGACGGCGAATACATCTTTTTTGTCGGTGCTGTGGCTGGCGCGGACACAGAGCTCGCACAGGATGCAGCGGTTGAAGTCGAGCGCGACTTCAGGGTGACTGGCATCAAGCTGTCGTCGCGGGTAGCGATGGGTGAAATGAGGCGATAACATGCCCACGTAATAGGCCACGGCCTGGAGCTGGCAACGACCGCTTTTTTCACAGCCGGGACACTGGTGGTTGCCCTCGACGAACAGCATTTGCAGCAGGCGTTTACGGTGACTGGTAATGTCTTTGGCCTGGTTCTCGACCTTGCTGTTGGGTAGCGCCGGTTGCGTACAGGCGGAGACGAAACGGCCATTGAGTTTGACCAGGCACAGACGGCAACTGCCATTGGATTCAAAGTCAGGATTATGGCAGAGGTGGGGGATATAGACACCAGCAGCCATGGCGGCATCCATGATGGTCTGTCCCGCCTGGAAGCTGATCGGCTTATCGTCGATGAAAAAATGATGTTCCGTCATGTTTTGGGCTCCGTGGCAATATGGGCGCCCGCATCATCACGACCGGTGATAGCACGGGCTTCGCTGACTGCTGCATCCAGATCAAACGAGGGAGTGTATTCCGTGGAGCGCAGGCGGCGCTGATAACAGTCCGGGAAATTATTGAACGTATCGAGAATATGATTAGACGCTGTGGTGCCGAGACCGCAGTGGCTGGCATGGCGCATGACCAGCGCAATGCGTTCGATGTCACGCAGATCATTTTGGGTGGCATGGCTGGTGTAGAGCTTATTGAGTAGATCGCGGATCAGCACACTGCCAACTCGGCAAGGCGTGCAGAAACCGCAACTTTCATGGGCAAAGAACTGGGCAAAGTTCTGCACCATGTCGAGCATGTCGCGATGACGATTGAGTACCATGAAGGAACCGCCGGTGGCGGCATCCTCCAACGCAATGCGCCGTTTGAATTCACGGTGACACAGGGTCTGACCTGCAGCGCCGGCGATCTGTACGGCCTGGGTTTCATCGCCGCCGCAGTCAACCAGAATATCCGCCACCGATGTGCCCATCGGGTATTCATAGATGCCTGGCTGGCTGCAATCACCGGATATGCTTAACAGTTTAGTGCCGGAAGACTGGCGCGTCCCTTTGTCGGTAAACCAGTCGCTGCCGTGGCTGGCAATCTGACAGGCCGCCATCAGTGTTTCAACATTGTTGACTACGGTCGGTTTCCCCTGATAACCCTGGGCCACTGGAAACGGCGGACGTTTCTGTGGAATGCCGCGTTTGCCCATCAGGGACTGGAGTAAGGCAGATTCCTCTCCACAGACATAGGCGCCAGCGCCAAGATGAATCTCGATGTCAAAATCAAAGCCGTCTTTACCGAGGATAGTATCTCCGAGTAAATTGAGCTGGCGTCGTCGTTGCAGTTCAGCTTCAAGACTGTTTAGCAGATAGCGGTATTCACCACGCAGATAAATGAAGCCTTTGTGGGCACCGATGATGCCAGCGCACAGGGTCATACCTTCGATAACCTGGGCTGCATAACTGGTAAGCAGGACCCGGTCCTTGAAAGTGCCCGGTTCGCCTTCATCGGCATTGCATACGACATAATGCGCATCGGCCTTGACATTGCGACACAATTGCCACTTGGTGGCGGTTTTAAAGCCGGCACCACCACGGCCGCGTAATTCAGCATCTGCCAGTCGTTGTAACAGAACTTCAGCACCCTCATCGAGCAGGGCGCGCAGGGCATCACCGTCCTGAGTGTTATGTGTGAGCAGAATGTCAGCCCGGCGAATATTGTCATCAACGTTGAAGAAGTCGGCAGGCCAGTCAGTGAGTTCGGTGCGGGACTCAATCAAGTCAGCAATCTGATCGATGCGTGTGGAGTCAAGTTGAGTGATGGGTTGTTGATTGACCAGTAAGGCTGGGCCCTGATCGCACATTCCGGTGCAGGAAGTGGTGTCAATGGTGACGCGGCCATCGGCACGTGGTTGGCCAGGAATGACCTGGAGACGGTCACAAAGCTGCTGTAATAACAGCTGGTTACCGGCGAACTGGTCGGTAATATTATTGCTGAAAAGAATCGAAAACTGACCACGAGGTGTAGTGTGGAGGAATGAATAGAATTCGATAACGCTGTTTATCTGTGCGATGGGCAGGTTAAGTTGCTGGCTTAAATTCTGTATTTCTGCAGCAGGGATGTAGGATTCAAGCTGCTGAATCTCGATCAGGTATTGCAATAACAGGTCGCTACGAACAGCTACTTTATCCCATCGATTTAAACTGAGCACTGCCCTCACTCCCTTTGAAATCAGGATGATTCGGTCACATGGTACTGGTGGATTGATATGGATGCTGGCTTGTACAGCTGGTTGCCATTGCGTCTGAACAATCACAACTTGACCTTACTTAAGCCTAGCATACTGTGAGTCATATATTGAAATTTGAAACAGTCCTGAACGGTCACGACACGGTGTTGTCGCATTGAGAGCGAAGAGCGAATTTTTTTATCGACCGGACTGGAATTTATGGTACTGTAAAAAAACTATGTGAGGTCAGATTAGTATGACAGAAGCAGAACAGGAACAGCTCAGGCACCAGCTTTATGAGCTACAGATCGAGCATCGAGATCTTGATGGTATTATCGCGCACCTGCATGAAACCGGTGTTGTAGATCCCCTGAAACTGCAGCGCATGAAAAAAAGAAAGCTGCGCCTGAAAGACCAGATATCCAAAATTGAAGACCTGTTGATTCCGAATATTCTTGCCTGAGTCCAGGCATTTAGTTTTCCCTGTTATAACGTTCCAGATAATAATAGCCGCTGGCAATCAGCAAGGGTGAGATCACGGCGATAAGCAAGATGAGTCCGTTTGCCGCCAGTGGTGTTATCGACGCCAGTAGCGTGACAATGCCTGACTTGGCAAAAATCATATAGAGAAACATGCCGATCAGTAGCGACAGGGTGATACTACCGATGATGTATACCAGGCTGTCACCGAGGCGACGATTCTGTTTTAGAGTGAAAATATAAACCACGGGTACCACCAGTTGCCAGGTTAGAGCCAGTGTGATGAGCGTGATTTCAGTATCTGTAAAGTACATGGGTGTCCTGATGGTTGGCGTGCAAAACAGTGAAGGGCGATTATCGGTGATTCAGTCGCTCACAGGCAAGCCTGCTGATAACTTTTTGAAAGTCATCAGCAGGTTTGTTGTCGTACATGACGCGTCGCTAGGTGCTCTGAGATCGCTAAACCTGTGAATAGTCTCACATTAACAACTGGTTCTTATAAGATACAGAAACGTTAGTGCCAGGTGCTGCGTGTTAGTTGTTATAGAGCTGATATTGCAGTCATGATTAGGTACCTTGAATATGAAAAATGTATTGGCCAACGCTGTCAACACTATAGTGCCCGCTGGTGCTGATGAAGTCAGTCGTGTGATGAAGCCTGGCGGCTTTAAAAACACTGTTTATAGTAACGGTCAGGCCAGCCTTGATCGGCTGAGATTATCAGGTATATGCAGCAAACGATTGTCATGGCGACGGCTGTTTTTCAGCGTGAAAAAATAAATGACAACGAGTAGCTATTGTCATCGTCTAATAATCCAGTGTTTGCGATGACAAATCAAAAAACAGGCGGCAGGGGATGCCGCCTTTTGAAGGAGCGAATGTTGAATAATCATTATTCAATGACGGCTCCAAAACTGTACACTTGCACTCGCATGTGGTTGAAATTGACGGTTATCTTGTATCCGGTTTACTTGTGTAAGCGATCCCGATCCCGATCCATGTCGCGGTCTTCTAAGTCGTGCTCTCTATCACGATCACGAATCCTGTCTCTGTCTTGATCTGGGTCGCAATCACAATCGGCCGTGCCTGTGCAATCACAAGTCTGATCCCGGAGGCGATCACGATCACGATCACGGTCAGGTTCATCCTGATCCTGTAAGCGGTCCCGATCTCGGTCCTGGGTCTGGTCCTGTGCTAGCCATAGCGTATTGTCCTGTGGTTCTGCAAAGCTAAAGCCACCGATAGTTAAAGCCAACAATGTAAATATACCCGCAAGTAATTTACTGATTGTTAGACGTTTCAT
>JBFFSQ010000220.1:0-4963 GCA_041572275.1 Gammaproteobacteria bacterium | reverse complement strand
TAGAGAGAAATCGCTAAATTCTTATATGAATGGAATACGGTGGAGTGTTGATGACTGGTTTAAAAAGCTATTATCCGAAAGCAGGGAGTTTAAGCCTTACGTTATTATTTATACAAGTGATCATGGACAAAATATAGTCGATGACGGAACATTGGCTACTCACTGTAGGCCGAGGGCAAATCGTTTCGAAGGTATGGTTCCTATGATGGTTTTCTCCAACGATGCGATGATTTTAGAAAAATTAAGAGCAGCCCAGGTAACTGGTTACGACAAGACCAGCCACTTTCAGATATTTCCGACGCTAATTAGACTAACCGGTTACCAGGACTCGTGGGTCAGAAGCCATTACGGAGCATCGCTGAGCGAGCCCTCTGGTACCTTGCCAGAGTTTTTTGTAGGAGATGCCCATGGCCGTGGATCAGTCAGGCAATGGGTTTCAATATTCCCCACAAAAACTGAAGGTGACCAGTGACTTTGAGAACAGCAAATAAAGGTGCCAGAAGGACTTAATAACAACCAATTACAACGCTCACTCCTGGCCGAATGCGAACAGTCCGGTGTCAATATACTATACTGTCTTACAAGGTGTTCATTCAGTCGCTTCACTACTACGCGACTCGTGCACACAACTGTAACCTTATATTTACTTAATAATTTAGGTTTTTCATAAGTTTAAATGCGCCACTATTATTTTTGTGATCGTTTAGGATTAATACTGATGAGATACTGGCTATCTTTTATTACAACAATTGCTTCTCTGGTATTATTTCCTTTCATCCTGCTTGCTGACGATCTCTCATCACATGTATCAGATAAGACAAACTCTGAATCCCAGCTTAAATCACTTTTTACACCTGAAGAAATGAGGTGGCTAGATAAGAAGCAGACGCTTACTTATGTTTACGACCCTGACTGGGCTCCATTTGAATGGAAAAATGATATTGACAAACATACAGGTATTATCGCTGACATAATAAGCCTGGTTAAGAAAAAATCGGGGATTGAATTAACAGCTGTTAACACTGACACATGGGAAGAATCAGTCGATCTCGTTAAGAACAGGAAAGTCGATATATTCAGTGCAATAACTCAAAACAAGAACAGAGAAACTTATCTTAA
This sequence comes from Gammaproteobacteria bacterium, assembly GCA_041572275.1. Lineage (GTDB taxonomy): Bacteria > Pseudomonadota > Gammaproteobacteria > SZUA-229 > SZUA-229 > JBFFSQ01. Next base: position 3,844 of record JBFFSQ010000220.1, on the reverse strand, counting down.
TTTTACGTCCAGGGATATTTACTCATATCCTGCTGTACTTATTACTAAGTTTGGTGACAAAAGCGTTTATCTCAATATAGAAGACTTTAAGGACAAAAAAATTGGCATTGTTAAAAGCAGTGGTTTAGGTCGATACATCAAAGAAAAATACCCCAAACTTAACTATGTAGAACTTCCTACGACACACGACGGCTTCACTTATATACGAGACAAAAAGATTGACACGTTTGCAATCAATACAGTTACTGCCAAATACTTTATAGAAAAAAAAGGTTTCGACGATCTTAAAATAGCACTAAAACTAGATTACATTTACCATCTAAAAATAGCCATTCATAAGGACCTTCCCACTGAAATAGTCTCGATTATCGATAAGACACTTGGCAGTATTAGAGAAGAAGAGTTCAATGATATTTTTAACAAATGGACAGAGGTCTCAATCGAAAAGCAAACTGACTGGGGATTTTTACTTCAAATTAGCGGCACCTTATTAATTGTAATCCTTTTCCTGGTGTGGAGTAATCGAAGATTAAACCTGATGGTAAAAACTAAAACAAAAGAACTTACCAATAGAAATATTGAGCTAGAAACAGCACTCGAAGAAATAAAAATATTACGTGGAATTATTCCAATTTGCTCTTATTGCCACAAAATTCGAGAAGACGAAGGGTCATGGAGTCAGCTTGAGGCATATCTCAGCAAACATTCTGACGCTGAGTTCAGTCATGGTATATGTCCAGACTGCATGACCAAAGCTCGTGAAGAGGCAGGACTAAAATAATTTAGTCAAAATAGTATAAATAAGTGCGGTCAGAAAACAGATATCGCTAAAATTAGAGACTGATCTTCCTCCAGTTTCACGGCCACTCTAAAAAATTGAATAATATCTTCAGGAGTGAACGATGTCACAACGAATACCAGGCGAAAACCCTGATAACCCATCCAGCGGAAACGAAGGATAGAGAACACATGAAAACCGTATGTGAAATCCGAGATTTACAAAAACTGGCACGTAAGCGTGTGCCCAGGATGTTTTACGATTATGCCGACTCGGGTTCATGGACGCAATCTACCTACCACGCCAATGAACATGATTTCAGCAAGATAAAGTTACGCCAGCGTGTGGCAGTGGATATTACAGACCGTTCCGTAGCGACCGAGATCATTGGACAACCGGCTACTATGCCAGTGGCGCTGGCCCCCATTGGCCTGACTGGCATGCAATATGCCGACGGTGAAATTAAAGCCGCGCTTGCCGCCGAAAAATTTGGTGTGCCCTTTACCCTCTCCACCATGAGTATCTGCTCGATAGAAGACGTGGCTGCACATACCCATAAACCTTTCTGGTTTCAGTTGTACGTCATGAAAGATCGGGGGTTTATTGAAGACCTGATTGATCGGGCCAAGGCGGCCAATTGCAGTGCACTGGTGTTAACCTTCGATTTGCAAATTCTCGGACAACGTCATAACGATATTCGTAACGGTTTAAGTGCGCCACCTAAAATTACCTTAAACAGTGCCTTACAGGTATTAAGTCGCCCACGCTGGTGCCTGAACATGCTCACAACGCAGCGCCATGGCTTTGGCAATATTGTCGGCCATGCCAAGGACGTGAGTGATCTGTCTTCGCTTTCTGCATGGATAGGTGAACAATTTGACCCCAGATTATCCTGGGATGACGTGGCATGGATCAAAAAACGCTGGGGTGGCAAACTTATTTTAAAAGGCATACTTGATCCGGAGGATGCACGCATCGCCATCAATAGTGGCGCGGATGCCATTATTGTGTCCAACCATGGTGGACGACAACTCGACGGTGCCCCATCCTCTATATCGATGCTTCCTTCCATTGTCGAGGCCGTCGATAACCAGATAGAGGTTCATTTTGATGGCGGTATTCGCTCCGGACAGGATGTACTGAAAGCGATTTGCCTGGGCGCGCATTGCACCTATATCGGACGTGCTTATATTTATGGGCTCGGTGCCAGGGGTGAGGCCGGTGTCACTGAGTCGCTTAATATTATTTACAAAGAACTCGATACCACCATGGCGCTCTGCGGCGAACGCCTGCTATCGAATCTGGGCGCGCACAATCTCTATCAGGCCTAGAGCTTTCGTTGTAAAACCTTTAGGTAAACTCTGCATAGTAAGTGGAGGCAAACACTGATATCACTGATATTAGTAACAATAGTGATCTAAACTCGCTTTTTCACATGATGGCTTACAAGGTTGTCGCTTAATCACTCACCAACCTACCCATGTTACCCAACAACAATGCACTGCTTCGTGATGTTCAACTTCGACTTAGTGTTAATTTTCTACCTAAAAAGCGTATGATCATATAGATGTGATGAGCTGATGAAGTCTAAGTCTGTATTTCAAAATATACGGGTATGCCGATATTCTGACTTAATAATAATCAGGTCCCTCCCCCCTACCCGCAACGAGGAATCTATTAATCACATTATGCGGTGGTATAACACAGGAGAAATACCATGAGCAAAATAGTTGATGAAGTTCTGAGCGCAAATGCTAGCTACGCAGCTGACTTTGGAGATAAAGCTAATTTACCCATGCCGCCTGGCAGACACTTTGCCATTCTTACATGTATGGATGCTCGTCTTGATCCAGCCCAATATGCCGGTTTATCTGAAGGTGATGCCCATGTCATACGTAATGCCGGTGGCCGAGCCAGTGATGATGCGATTCGCTCATTAGTTATTTCATATAAATTACTGGGTACGCGAGAATGGTTTGTTATTCACCATACGGATTGTGGTATGGAAACATTTACCGATGACATTATGCGAGGTTTACTCGCTAGCAGTTTAAAGACATCTACTGTCGACGCCTCTGGCTGGCATGATTCTGGTGAAGGCCAGGGTTCTACGGAAGGTCACTATATCGACTGGTTAACCATTTCACATAATGAAACCAGCGTGGTACACGATGTGCAACGTATACGTAATCACCCCCTGGTGCCCAATGATATTCCTATCTATGGATATATTTACGATGTGAAGTCAGGGAAACTGATTGAAGTGCCGCAAGCGACTGAAGCTGGTAAAGTCAAGTAAAGCACCGCCCCGGGTCGTAGAACATCAAATCTTTTTAGATACTGTTCTCCGGCCCGGATTAATATCTTAACTAATTTAAACACATTGTATTTATATCATTACAGAGAGTTGTGTTATGCATATCAAACGAACATTGCTTATATTGGCTTACATACTACTTTTTGCTTCATACGCTAATGCAGATAAAGCGATTTTCGCGGGCGGCTGTTTCTGGTGTATGGAGTCCGATTTTGAAAAACTTGACGGTGTTAGCAATGTAATCTCTGGCTTTACCGGTGGTGAGCTAAAAAACCCAACGTATAATGGCGATCATACAGGTCACTATGAAGCCATTGAGATTACTTATGATCCAAAGATCATTAGCTACCAGGCATTGTTAGACTACTACTGGGTTAACATCGACCCCTTTGATGCAAAGGGACAGTTTTGTGATAAGGGGCCTAGTTATTTAAGCGCTATTTTCGTTAGCAATAACCACGAGAGAAAGCTCGCTGAACAGTCTCGCAAGAAAGTGGTTGAACAGTTTCCTGATCAAACAGTCGTTACCCCAATTTTAAATACATCCATTTTTTACCCTATTAAAGGTGATGAAAGTTACCACCAGGATTATTATAAAAACAACCCTATTCGTTATAAATACTACCGTTTTCGCTGTGGCCGTGATAGCCGACTGAAGGAGATTTGGGGAGACAAATCAACACATCAGGATGATTAACATTAAAGGGATAGACAGATTAAACTATGATTAATCTCATTTTTTCGGGATT
>JBFFSQ010000219.1:0-4968 GCA_041572275.1 Gammaproteobacteria bacterium | reverse complement strand
GGTCATTGAGTAATTCATTAATGTTATCGTTGATGTCATTCATGATGAATTCCTTATTTCCCTGTAGATCAATGTTTTATGGGAACAACTGAATTAGTCGAGTAAATCCATCGACTTACCGTAATTTATATTAGAATAAATCCCAACCGTCAATCACATTAGGTAAGCGATTGAAAAAGGGCTCTGACCCCTTTAATTACTCTGATCCCCTGATTTTCTATTGATTTCACAAAGTTATCGGCTAAGTCCATCTCATTAGCTCAGTTAATTTGCTTTATCACTATAATGAGTAGATACTTTTTATAGTACATATTCAGTACAATCATAAGGCCTTCTGCCGCACAACATTTATTTGTTATTCTTGTTGCCCGTCAAAATTCCTTTCATGGATATTGCGCATTAAACCGCAGTTATTTGAAAGCGTCCTTTAAACAGGGAATGGCTTTCCATCTAGTCTCATTTATTAAGGACAAGACTATGACACAATATACAATTAATGCTTATGACTCAGAGACATTCAGCCTGGACATAGATGTTCGACGAACTGAACTGGCTAAACAACATTGGAATCGGGGTAAATCAGAAAAACTAGCTAATGCCGAAGGTATTAGCTTTAACGATGAACATTGGGCAGTGATTAATTACCTGCGCAATTATTATATCGAACACGGTGTACCGAGATTTGCACGTTCCCTTTCCAGGGATCTTGATAAGCAGTTTTCTACACAGGGCGGAAATAAATATCTGCGTAACTTGTTTTCGGGTGGGCCAGTTACACAGGCTTGCCGTCTCGCTAACTTGCGCACACCCGCAAATGCTATCGATGCATCGTTTGGTACCAGCTATTGAAAAACATGGACACACATCGAATGCAGGTCAAATCTTCCCCCGACAACAAATCCCCAGTTACACATGTAACGATGAAACAGAACGCCGCTGTTCATGACATCGGTCTTTTGAATGGTATAGTTTCGGATGGCGATGTTGATCCTATTCAGGTTCCCGATGTCAGGTGTCAGATGAGGAGGCTGGTGTTTCCGGTATCAAGCCCTAGTTTCGATGTCCGTCTGAGGCGTATTTGTTTTTGGGGATATGGCAGTGGGGTTGAGACCCAGTTTTTTGTGGAAGCAGACGCACTTAAACGACTCTGCCCAGAAATGTGCAACACCGAAGCGGGTTTTCTGCAGGCATTTGATAGTGCCCGAAATCAGATTCTAGATGTTGCAGATAAGGTATCTTTAAACAACGCTAAAGGTGACTTTTCTTACATTCTGGAGGCGGCGGATTTTTAGGTTTGCGGCTTCTATTTCCTCAAGTTGGTATGCAGCTTGATCAACGTGAAGCTGCTATCTTTCCATGAGGGCTCTACAGGTTTGCCAGGAAATATAGTATGTACCAGGCAATAGCTGTGTATAGAGTAACAAACACAGTCAATCAGAAATAGTCATATTAAAGATTAGGGCCTGAAAATTATTTAAGCGACGGTTGTCGTCATTGGCTCAACTCATCAAGTATTGGTTAGGAGGGTAAACGGTGTGACCTGAAGCACTATGTCCTGTTAACGCAACATTACATCCAATTGATCAATAACACCTGCCCAGTCAGCATCTTCATCTTTCATCTGCTTTAAGAATGATGATTGTGAAGCGTTCCAGAACGTAGCATTATGTAGTTCTACATTGCCAGGGATTGGTTTATTGATGGTAATAAAATGATCAATAAATGAATCTTCGTTATCTAATCCTAATTGATCGAATAGTGATGATAGAGAATGAGTATGAGACTCCATGGGTATATCCTCCATCGTGTAAACATTTGCTTGTGTTATTTTCTAATCACTAACTTTATATTCAAAAAACACCTGGATCAGGTTTTAAATAATACTAAGGTTTATATGGAATAAGAAAAGCAAACACTATAATAGAGTGCTTACAAACACTATAATAGAGTGCTTGTGGTTTTAAAAAAATATGCTCGTATTTGTAAACAAAATTCTGCTGAAATGGCGAGTTGGCGAATGAACGCTAACTCGCGTCAGTTTCAGTTATTTAACAGTTACAATGTTGCTAGTTTAGCCGCCACGGTCATCATCATCAGTCGCCGGAAAAGGCAGGCGCAGATTCGGATGATCAAATGGCATGTTTTGATATTCCTGGCAATTTTCTTCAGTCTCAAAATAGATGCTCAGGTTTCCGTCCATCAGTGAACAATGATCCATATAATTTTCGACATCATTACCTGTAATTGGGTCAGTCGTCATGATGCGAAATTTAGGTTCATGCAATAGATGGCTTTGTTCCATATCCCGTTGCATTGCATCAGTTGCATGCCAATCAAAATGTTGCAAGTTAACGGTCGTGTTGCGGGGGGAGGGGGTCAACATGGTATTCTCCTATGACACATCGCCAGCCGCTTGTAAGGTTACACGTTGTGCGTAACTCCCTGCGGAAGCTCCATCCTTTTTTAAGATGCCGGTTACCGACACAGAATGTGGCAATGGTTAGATAATAATTATATGCCTATTGAAAGGGAATAGCTCATCATATTAATTGATAGGTATAATTGATAGGCAGGAACATTCGCAATATTGGATCAATAGGGTCTTAATAAAAGGTAATAAAAAGTAGAATAAAATGGGTCGGTGACAAACGATAACCATTTGTATCTAGTGTAGTTCTACGCTAAATTATACTTCAATCTGCAGGATGCAATTAGAGTTAAAAAAGGAATTAACCATGCCCAGAAAACCTCGTATGTATCTACCTGGTGTACCCTGTCACGTCATCCAACGTGGTAATAACCGTGACGCCTGTTTCTTCTCAGATCAAGACTATCTATTTTATCTAAGCTGTTTACAAGATGCCTGTCGCCGTTATCGTGTTTCAGTACACGCCTATGTTTTGATGACCAATCACGTGCATCTGCTCATGACACCAGAAGATAGTGGTGGCATATCTCGAGTAATGCAATCGCTAGGGCGGCGATACGTGCAATACATTAATTACGAATATCAGCGTAGTGGAACCCTATGGGAAGGGCGTCATAAGGCCAGTCTGGTTGATGCGGAACATTATTTATTGAGTTGTATGCGCTATATTGAATTAAATCCCGTCAGAGCGAATATGGTGAAACATCCAGCGGATTATCGTTGGTCTAGTTATCGTGTCAATGCGCAATCGAATAAATGCGACCTCATCACACAGCATCCTCTGTATATGAGCTTAGGTCTAGAAGCAAGTGAGCGGAACTATAGTTATCGTTGTTTATTTGAGCATCAACTGGATGATGAAGACATACACGCCATTCGAAAGGCCGCTCAATTTTCAGTACCCTTAGGGCATGAACGGTTCAAGCAGCAGATTGAAATTGCTTTGGGCCGTTCAACTGGATATGCAAAACGTGGACGACCTGGCGTTATGGAAGAGTTAGGAATATATTCGTAATGAGAATGAGATGCATTTGTCACCGACCCCTTTTAACATTTTTATTGTAAGTGCACTACAAATGACTTCTGATCTTATCAAGCTGTTTTTTTGCATCCGGATCAGAAGCAAAGATCGTTTCGAGTTTTTCACACGGATATTCATCGCAGTGGGCACAGGTCAGGCAGTTTTTCGTTTGTGCACAATTCCTGATCTCACAGTTGTTACATCCAGAATACAACCTTCCGGTAGATGATCTACAGCCGTCGCAGTCGTTTACGTCTTCGGGTGTGACAGGCGTATCATAGTGTTCGCTGATAAGCTCGGCAATCTGAATCCTCATTTGCCTCTGCTTTGCTTTGTCAGTCTCTCGGGTTGCCAGGTAGATTGGACAACTGGCACATGACAGCCCACAGAATCCCATCAGTTTATCGACTCCCATGTAAGTCTCCTTAGGGTTGTCGGATCATAATAGTTTATCAAAGCCAGCATATTAATTAGTGAAATTATATTATTGTTTCACTAGTTATACGAAAGTGTTATCTGTCCCAGATGACGATATTGCGGAATATAAATCATAAGCAAATGTGGCATGGAAAGACCTGACCCCCTGATTTCACAACCGGATATGCAAAACGTGGACGACCTGGCGTTATGGAAGCGTTAGGAATATATTCGTAATGAGAATGAGATGCATTTGTCACCGACCCCTTTTATTTAATGCCGCATCCACTGGCAAACAGACGTTCACTATTTCAGAGCCCATTGGCGTAGTCGTGGCGATCAGTGCCTTCAATCACCCACTCAACCTCATCGCCCATCAGGTGGGACCGGCCATTGCTGCCGGATGTCCGGTCATTGTAAAACCGGCTGAAGACACACCGCTGTCCTGTTTTCGGTTTGTCGAGATCTTACGGGAAGCGGGCTTGCCGGATGAATGGTGTCAGGCCCTGGTAACCGACAGCCGTGAGGTGGCGACCCAGCTGGTCAGCGACCCGCGTGTGGGCTTCCTGAGTTTTATTGGCAGTGCCAAAGTGGGCTGGATGCTGCGATCAAAACTGGCCGCGGGTGCCCGCTGCGCCCTTGAACATGGTGGCGCGGCACCGGTGATCGTAACCGAAGATGCCGATCTCGAAGATGCCCTGCCGAAACTCTTAAAAGGCGGCTTTTATCATGCGGGGCAGGTATGCGTATCAGTACAACGTGTGTTTGTTCACCAGTCTATTGCCCGTGAGCTGGCCACAAAACTGGCTGAATCAGCGCAGCGACTGGTGATTGGCGACCCGACCTTGCCCGACACTGAAATAGGTCCCTTGATTCGGCCTGGTGAAGTCGAACGTATCACCCAGTGGGTTAACGAGGCCACGGATGAGGGGGCTGAATTAATGTCCGGCGGTAAAGCGTTATCGGACACGACCTATGAATGCACGGTTTTGTATAACCCCTCATTCAGCAGTAAAGTCAGTACCCAGGAGATTTTTGGCCCGGTGATCTGTGTGTATCCCTATGATGATATGGACGATGCCATCAGTCAGGCGAACAGTCT
>JBFFSQ010000218.1:0-4970 GCA_041572275.1 Gammaproteobacteria bacterium | reverse complement strand
TGTAACATCTGCGCCAGTTGATGCGGGGTGGAGCAGTCTGGCAGCTCGTCGGGCTCATAACCCGAAGGTCGTAGGTTCAAATCCTGCCCCCGCTACCAAACATGTAAGGCCTCGTTCATACGGGGCCTTTTTATTAGCCCTATTTAGAATATTTAACAGCTGAACATGCTTATGTTGTGAGGCTGGGGCGTTATAATAAAGGGCTTTAAGCCCTTTTTTTGTGGCCAGGATGGCCGTTAGGCCGTGTCCCAGTGAGGGGAGGTGGCGGCAATGGTGCCTGTGTATGGTAATTGGAAAACGAGCTAGCGATCTGTGGTCATTAATAGAACCTGTCGTTGAAGGATTGGGTTATGAAGTGGTGGATATTGAATTCCGACCACACCCTAAAGATGGTTTGTTACGTGTTTATATTGATCATGAGAATGGGATCCAGCTGGATGATTGTTCCGCGGTCAGTCGTCAGTTAAGCGCGATGTTGGATGTAGAAGACCCCATACCCGGTCATTTTAACCTTGAAATATCTTCACCTGGCCTGGATCGGCCATTGCGTAAAGCAGAAGACTTCGAGCGCTTTGCAGGCGAAATCGTGAAGATCAAAATGGGAATGCCTAATCTAGAAGGTCGGCACAACTTTACAGGTAAATTACTGGGCCTGAAAGATAATGAAGTGCTGATTGAAGTCGATGGTGAAATCGAATATCTGTCACTGGGTGGCATAGAAAAAGCGCATTTGGTACCGCAATTTTAATTTTGGAGCCGGTCATGAATAAAGAAATTCTGTATGTGGTTGATGCTGTCTCAAACGAAAAAGGCGTAGACAGGGAAATCATTTTTGAAGCAATTGAAGCAGCACTTGCAACCGCAACCCGTAAAAAACAGGGTAAGGATATTGATGTCCGGGTTCAAATTGATCGGGCATCGGGCGAGTATGATACTTTCCGTCGCTGGCAAGTATGTGAAGAGCTTGAAGATGGCGGTCTGGAAAACCCGTTAAAAGAAACCACCCTGGAAGCTGCCCAGGTTGAAGACCCAGATATTCAGATCGGTGATTTTGTCGAAGAACAGATCGAATCAGTTGAATTTGGTCGTATAGCTGCACAGACTGCAAAGCAGGTTATTGTACAGAAAGTACGTGAAGCTGAGCGTGCCCGTGTTGTTGATGCGTTTAGGGATAGAGTTGGCGAGCTGGTGATGGGTACAGTTAAACGGGTTGAGCGTGGCAATGTATACATGGACCTGGGTGATAATATCGAGGCCATTATTCCACGTGATGAAGTGATACCCCGTGAGGCAATTCGTCCTGGGGATCGCTTACGTGGTTATCTGAAAGAAGTTCGTGCTGAAAACAGAGGGCCTCAGTTGTTTGTGAGCCGTACGGCGCCTGAATTCCTGGTTGAGTTATTCAAAATTGAAGTCCCTGAAGTGGGGCAGGATTTGATTGAAATCGTCAGTGGTGCTCGTGATCCAGGGTCACGTGCAAAAATTGCGGTTAAGTCTAACGATACCCGTCTTGACCCTGTCGGTGCCTGCGTAGGTATGCGTGGTTCTCGCGTGCAATCGGTCTCTAATGAACTGGCTGGTGAGCGTGTAGATATCATCCTGTGGGATGAAAATCCGGCCCAGTTTGTGATTAATGCAATGTCGCCAGCAGAAGTTGTTTCTATTGTGGTAGATGAGGACTCTGGATCAATGGATGTCGCTGTTGAGGATGAGAAGCTGTCACAGGCAATCGGTCGTGGCGGTCAGAATATTCGTATGGCAAGCCAGCTCACCGGATGGGAATTAAATATCATGGGTACCTCGGACATGGAATCGAAGTCTGAGAGTGAGAGCAAGGAACTGATCAGTATGTTCATGGAACAGCTGGATGTGGATGAAGAGGTATCAGCGATACTGGTATCTGAAGGTTTCTCAAGCATTGAAGAAGTGGCCTATGTACCCGAATCTGAATTGCTGGAAATTGAAGAATTTGACGAAGATATTGTTAATGAGCTTCGTGGCAGAGCACGTGACGCGCTGCTAACACGAGCTATTTCTCAGGAAGAGGTTCTGGAAAACAATGAGCCTCAGCAGGACCTTCTGGAGATGGAAGGTATGACCAAGGATCTGGCCTATGAACTGGCTGGTAAAGGTGTATGTACAATGGAAGATTTGGCAGAACAATCAATTGATGAGCTGCTGGAGATTGAGGGAATGACTGATGAGCGTGCAGGTCAACTGATAATGACGGCTCGCGCTCCCTGGTTTGAAGAAGAAACTAATCAAGAGGCAAACCAGTAAGTATTGCTGGGAGGGGAGAGCGAAATGTCTAACGTAACAGTTCAACAACTTTCAGAAGTCGTAGGTGCCCCGGTAGAGCGATTACTGGAGCAGCTGAAAGAAGCAGGCATTGAAGCCAAAGACGCTACATCATCAATTAGTGATGAAGATAAGTTTAAATTACTGGATTATCTACGTAACAGTCACGGTAAAGCATCATCAACAGATGCAAGCGAGGGTAAAAAACGTATTACCCTGAAACGTAAAACAACGAGTGAATTAAAAGTTGCAGGCAGCGGCCGTAAAACGGTTAATGTCGAAGTCCGTAAGAAACGCACTTATGTAAAACGCAGTGAAACGGAAGATACTGAAAAAGAGAAAATCGACCAGCTGATGGCCGAAAAGGATCAGCGTGAAAAAGAGCGTTTAGAGGCTGAAGAAGAATCACGTCGTAAGGCTGAAGAAGCAACAAAAGCTCGTGCCGAAGCTGAAGAAAAAGCCCGCATTGAAGCAGAAGCCAAGGCAAAAGAAGAAGCTGAAGAAAAGGCACGTGCTGAAGCTGAAGCTAAAGCCAAAGCTGAAGAAGAACTGGTGCGTAAGCAGCAAGAGGAAGAGCGTGCGGCTAAGGAAACCAAGCATAAGAAGCCTAAGAAAGAAAAAGCTGATGTTGAAAAAGCTGAGACTCGCTATGGCCGTAATGAGTTACATGTCGCCAAAGGCGGCGGTCGTAAGAAAAAACCAGCTAAGGGTCGTTCTGTAAGTAAAGAAGCAGTGGGCAAGCATGGCTTTGAGAAGCCGGTTGCACCTATCGTGCATGAGGTTGCGGTACCGGAGACTATTACTGTCGCCGAGCTTGCACAAAGAATGTCAATGAAGGCAGCTGAAGTCATCAAGGTTATGATGAAAATGGGTGTCATGGCTACAATTAATCAGGTGATTGACCAGGATACTGCTGTTCTCGTTGTGGAAGAATGTGGTCATACAGTTCGCACCATGAGTGAAGATGACCGTGAAAAAGATCTGCTGGAAGCTGCGCAGGTCGATCAGGGTGAATTGGCTGCACGCCCTCCCGTTGTGACCATTATGGGGCATGTTGACCACGGTAAGACATCATTGCTGGACTATATTCGTAAGGCTAAAGTGGCTTCAGGCGAAGCCGGCGGGATCACCCAGCACATTGGTGCGTATCATGTTGAAACCGATAAAGGCGTGATTAGCTTCCTGGATACACCGGGACATGCGGCTTTCACCGCCATGCGTGCCCGTGGTGCCCAGGCGACTGATATTGTCGTGCTGGTAGTCGCTGCGGATGATGGTGTTATGCCACAGACTATCGAGGCTATACAGCACTCTAAGGCAGCAGGTGTGCCACTGATTGTGGCCGTAAACAAAATTGATAAAGAAGATGCTGATCCGGATCGTGTGAAAACCGAGTTGGGTAATCATGAAATCATCCCTGAGGAATGGGGTGGTGAAAATATGTTTGTTAATGTATCGGCTAAAACAGGCGAAGGTATTGATGATTTGCTGGATGCGATCAGCCTGACTGCTGAGGTCATGGAGCTGAAAGCACCAGACTCAGGTCCTGCTAAAGGTATAGTCGTTGAGGCGTCACTGGATAAAGGCCGAGGCGTGACAGCTACGGTACTGGTTCAGCAGGGGATATTGCGCAAAGGGGACATTCTGGTAGCAGGCCAGGAATATGGTCGTGTTCGCGCGATGTTTGATGAGAACGGTAATCAGATCACTGAAGCCGGTCCATCGATTCCTGTGCTGGTTCTGGGACTATCGTCTACACCTTCCGCTGGAGATGCGACACAGGTGATGGCTGATGAGCGTTCAGCGCGCGAACTCGCCGATATGCGCAAACATAAAGATCGCGATGTGCGTCTTGCTGCTCAGCAACAGGCTAAGCTTGATTCCATGTTTGCCAACATGGGTAAAGGTGAAGTTAAAAAACTGAATGTACTGGTAAAAGCCGATGTTCAGGGTAGCCTGGAAGCCATTCGTGATGCATTGCTTAAGTTAGCGGCTGATAATGATGAAGTAGAAGTTGTGATTATAGGTAGTGGTGTTGGTGGTATTAATGACACAGATATAACTCTGGCCGCGGCATCTAATGCGATTGTTCTGGGTTTCAATGTACGTGCCGATGCTACTGCGCGTAAATCAGTCGCAGAGCGTGGTGTTGACCTTCATTATTATAGTGTTATTTATGATCTGATCGATGAAGTTCGTAGTGCACTTACAGGCATGCTGGAGCCGGAGTTCAAGGAACAGATTATTGGCCTGGCTACAGTGAAAGATATCTTCAAGTCACCCAAATTTGGATTGGTGGCCGGCTCGCTGGTTACTGAGGGTGTGATTAAGCGCAGTCAGCCAATTCGTGTGTTGAGGGACAATGTCGTAATATACGAAGGTGAACTTGAATCGCTGCGTCGCTTTAAAGATGATGTTGAAGAGGTTCGCAGTGGTACTGAGTGCGGCATCGGTGTGAAGAACTACAATGATGTCAAAGTCGGTGACCAGATTGAAGTGTTTGAGCGCGTACAGGTTGAGCGCTCGCTCTAACCGACGCCTAGCAGGTTATTAAATATAATGCCTAAAGAGTATTCACGCTCACAACGTATGGCGGAACAGGTCCGTCGTGAACTGGCTGAACTGGTGCGCGACGAACTAAAAGACCCCCGGGTTAGCTGGGTATCATTTAC
>JBFFSQ010000217.1:0-5052 GCA_041572275.1 Gammaproteobacteria bacterium | reverse complement strand
TGAGAAGTCAGGTGCTGAAGCAGCCTTTCATTCGTTGTTTAGGGATCGTCGAGTTATTTTGACGCCTCTGGAATCTAATCAACGTGATGATATTGATCGTATTCGTTTGATGTGGATAGCGGCTGGTGCAGAAGTTGATGAAATGGGCGCTCGTCATCATGATTTGATTTTAGCGGGTACCAGTCATTTACCACATTTGCTCGCTTATGGCTTAGTGGATTGTCTGAATCAGGTTGATGATGTTGACGAAATATTTCGTTTTGCAGCGGGTGGCTTTCGCGATTTTACCCGTATCGCTTCCAGTGATCCCACCATGTGGCGTGATATATGTATGGCCAATAGTGAGGCTGTGCTGGCCATGATGGAGCGGTTTCAGGCAGAAATGACTGAATTGAAAAGAGCCATTGAAAAAAATGATGCACAAGCACTATTTGATATTTTTTCTCGTGCTAAATCAGCACGTGATGAATTCAATATGTAATTTTATTAAAAAATACTGAGCACTTTATGAGTTTTTTAATTTCTCTGCATTTGGTTACCGCCATTATCTGGGTTGGGGGGATGTTTTTCGCCCATATGATTTTAAGGCCGGCAGCCATTGAGGTTCTTGAGCCACCCCAACGCTTAGCTTTATGGCGTGGCGTTTTCAAACGATTCTTTGTATGGGTCTGGATTTCCATTGCCACGCTATTGGTGACGGGGACTTGGATCATATTCGAGTACTATGGTGGCTATTCCAGCTTGCCCATTTATCTACACCTGATGAATGTTATTGGTTTGGTTATGATGCTGCTGTTTGCTTTTTTGTTCTTTGGACCTTATTCCCGTTTGCGTCAGGCGGTGGAGACAGCTAACTGGCCGCAAGCTGCACAATACCTGAATAATATTCGTTTGATCGTGACCATTAATCTTGTACTGGGCTTGTTGACCAGCTTAATTGCTGTGGCTGGACGATATATCTAGAGATTAATGACATAAAACAAAGGCTTATATTGACCCAAAACAGCAGTGAAGACTGGATGTTCTGTCCACATACCGCTAATATGCCCTGCAAACAGGGTCATGGTCGCCATGGCTCCGAAAACTGAAAGAGATTCTGAATGTCCCAATTAGATTTCATTGTACAGCCGGGTGGCTCACTTAACGGCGAGTTCCGTGTGCCAGGTGATAAATCCATATCACATCGCTCCATCATGTTTGGCTCTATTGCAGATGGCACCAGCCATGTCAGTGGCTTTCTACAAGGCGAAGATAGTCTGAATACCCTGCGAGCCTTCCAGGCTATGGGGGTAGACATCCAAGGGCCTGATGCAGAGGGTAATGTCACTATTCATGGTGTGGGTGTAGATGGCCTCAAACAGCCACAAGCACCACTCGATTTGGGTAACTCTGGTACATCGATGCGTCTGATGTCTGGCTTGCTCGCAGGCCAGTCCTTTGATCTTGAGTTACGTGGTGATCGTTCCCTGTCCAGTCGTCCGATGAAGCGCGTGACTGATCCACTAGCTTTGATGGGGGCTCGAGTGGATACAGCTGACGGTGGTAAGCCGCCATTGCGGGTTCATGGTCAGCAGACGTTGTCAGGTATTAATTATCACATGCCTGTTGCCAGTGCCCAGGTTAAGTCATGCTTATTGCTGGCCGGGATTTATGCCAAAGGCCAAACCTGTGTCACTGAACCGGCGCCGACCCGTGACCACACAGAACGCATGTTAATTGCTTATGGGTATCCACTACAGCGCCAGGGTTCGACAGTATGTATCGAAGGGGGCGGGCGCTTGACGGCCTGTGATATCGATGTACCGGCTGACATTTCCTCGGCGGCTTTTTTTATTGTTGGGGCCAGTATTGCCAAGAATTCAGATATAACACTGTCTCATGTCGGTATTAACCCGACACGTACAGGTGTGATTGATATCTTACGCTTGATGGGTGCGGATATTCAGTTGTTGAATGAGCGCGAAGTGGGCGGGGAGCCGGTTGCGGATATCCGTATTCGCAGTGCTCAGTTAAAAGGTGTAGCCATCCCTGAAGCCCTGGTGCCACTGGCGATTGATGAGTTTCCTGTAATTTTTGTGGCAGCAGCTTGCGCAGATGGCGAAACTGTTGTGACCGGAGCCAAAGAACTTCGAGTTAAAGAGTCAGATCGTATTCAGGTAATGGCTGATGGACTCCAGTCGCTTGGGGTCCAGGCGCAAGCAACTGAGGATGGGATGGTAATACAGGGCGGTAAAATTCAGGGAGGCAGGGTGCATGCACATGATGATCACCGCATCGCTATGGCATTTACCATGGCGTCATTGAGGGCTGAGGGTGAAATTCACATCGAAGATTGTATTAATGTGAATACCTCATTCCCCGGCTTTGTGGCTCTGGCTAATCAGGTGGGTATATCAATGACGACTCAGGAAAATTAACTATGACACCGGTGATTACTATTGATGGTCCTAGCGGTTCTGGAAAGGGAACGATCAGTTTACAGGTTGCCAACCAGCTGAATTGGCATATGCTCGATAGTGGTTCCTTGTATCGATTAACTGCTTTAGCAGCTGTGCTTGATCAGGCTGACCTGGAAGATGATGTGGGTCTAACCCAAATTGCCCGGGATCTTGACGTAGTTTTCAGGCCTGAGGATCGAAATATCTGTATTTTGTTGCGTGGACAGGAGGTTACAGAAGAGATTCGTGCCGAAGAAATTGGCATGAAAGCCTCTAAAATCGCAGTAATACCGCAGGTCAGGGCCGCCTTGCTTGACCGCCAGCGTGCGTTTGCCAAGTTGCCAGGGCTAGTCGCCGATGGTCGAGATATGGGCACAACGGTTTTCCCGGATGCGCAACTTAAGATATTTATGACCGCAAGTTGTGAAGAAAGGGCTAGAAGGCGCTATAACCAGTTGAAAGAAAAGGGAATTCATGCTAATCTTCCTGATCTTGTTGCCGATTTAACGGCGCGAGATGAACAGGATGCCAACAGATCTGTGTCGCCACTTAAAGCTGCAGATGATGCTATCTTGATCGATTCGACAGAAATGACGATCGCTCAGGTCACATCAAAAGTGCTTGAGTTGGCTCATCAGCGTTTTGCTGTTTGACATCTACTATTTGGGTGCCCGAATTTTTCGGGTGTTGATTAACTCTCAACCCTGCTAATCATTTCTACAGCCATTTTTCTTTTTATGTAGATGAAAAATGATTAAGCAGCTGATTGTATTTTTGGAATTTATAACGCAATGACTGAAAGTTTTGCAGACCTCTTTGAAGAAAGTATACAAGCCACACAAATGAATGTAGGTACCATCATGAATGGTACTGTTGTTGATATTAATGGTGGGTATGTCACTGTTGCCGCGGGCCTTAAGTCTGAGGGTGTAATCCCTGAGTCTCAGTTCCTGAATGACGCCGGTGAGCTCGAAGTTAATATCGGCGATGAAGTCGAGATTGTTTTAGAAGCTATCGAAGATGGCTGGGGTGAAACTCGCCTGTCACGTGATAAAGCAAAACGTGCTAAAGCCTGGATCAAACTTGAAGCAGCTCATGAAGCTGATGAAATTATAACAGGTATCATTACAGGTAAGGTTAAAGGTGGTTTCACTGTTGAACTGGGTGATATCCGTGCCTTCCTGCCGGGTTCATTAGTAGATGTACGCCCTGTCCGCGATACTGCCTATTTAGAAGGCAAAGAGCTTGAGTTTAAAGTTATCAAGCTGGATCAGAAACGTAATAATGTTGTTGTTTCACGTCGTGCTGTTGTTGAATCTGAATACAGTGCTGAGCGTGAGCAGTTGCTTGGAAGCCTGGAAGAAGGCAAGACTGTTAAAGGTATTGTTAAAAACCTTACTGACTATGGTGCATTCCTTGACCTGGGTGGTATCGACGGTCTGCTGCATATCACTGATATGGCCTGGAAACGTGTTAAACATCCTTCAGAAATCGTTGAAGTGGGTTCTGAAATCGATGTGGTTGTTCTTAAATTCGATAAAGAGCGTAACCGTGTTTCACTGGGTCTGAAACAAATGGGTGATGATCCATGGGCAGCTATTGCACGACGTTACCCTGAGGGTGCACACCTGAAAGGTAAAGTTAGCAATATTACTGATTATGGTTGTTTCGTTGAAATTGAAGATGGTGTTGAAGGTCTTGTTCACGTATCTGAAATGGATTGGACTAACAAGAATGTTAATCCAGCTAAAGTTGTGTCTCTAGGTGATGAAGTAGAAGTTATGATCCTGGATATCGACGAAGAACGTCGTCGCATCTCTTTAGGCATGAAACAATGTACACCTAATCCCTGGGATGAGTTCGGTGCAACTCATAATAAGGGCGATAAAGTTAGCGGCAAGATCAAATCAATCACTGATTTTGGTATCTTTGTTGGACTTGATGGTGGAATTGATGGCCTGGTTCATCTGTCTGATATTTCTTGGGATGAAACTGGCGAAGATGTTGCTCACAACTACAAGAAAGGTGATGAGCTGGAAGCTGTTGTACTGTCTATCGATCCAGAACGTGAGCGTATTTCTCTGGGCGTTAAACAGATGGAACAGGATCCATTCTCAAGCTTTGTAGCTGCGAATGACAAAGGTAGTCTGGTTAAAGGTACTGTTAAAGAAGTAGACGCTAAAGCCGCTATTATTGACCTGGGTGATGGTATTGAAGGTACATTACGTGCTTCAGAACTTTCACGTGATCGTGTAGAAGATGCACGTAGTATTCTGAAAGAAGGTGAAGAGGTTGAAGCTAAGTTTATTGGTGTAGACCGTAAGAGTCGTACCATTAATCTTTCAATTAAGGCGAAAGACCAGGATGACGAAGCCAAAGCCATGAAAGACTATGCTTCATCATCAGCAGCACCTGCAACTACTTTAGGCGATTTGCTAAAAGAGCAAATGGATGCTAATAAAGAGTAAGTAGTTTTTTAAAAAAAATAATATTCGGTCAGGGACGACCGCATTTTTAGGGGATTTACCGAGATGGCAGATGATTCAGCTATGAAATCAATGATGAAATCTGAATTAATCGAGCTTATGGCTAGGAAGCAGAGTCATCTTGCTTA
>JBFFSQ010000216.1:0-5065 GCA_041572275.1 Gammaproteobacteria bacterium | reverse complement strand
GTTTTAGTATATATTCCCATTCCAATACAAAAAATGTTGTGATAAAGGCAAGTCTGTACGAAAGGCAGATACGCAAAATCCCGAGTCTAACGTCAACTATTGACCATGATTGCGAGGTTACCGGAACATAGCTCAACGCTATTCAGCGCATTTGTTTTGTTGTTATTCACTGCTTTAGCAAGTAACAATAATTACCGGTTATACCTTTTCCCAGCATGTAAAACACACAAAGAGTGATCTCTTGGGTACTTTTGTGTGCATATGAAAATTTACTTAATAACAATTAAGAAGAATAAATTATGCCGGCTGAAAAATATAATCAGGATAGAGATTTTATCGAAGATGATGTGTTTAGAGCAGATGATTATTTAATCAATATTATCAAGAGGGCAGTGACTAATTCTCAGAATATTCACGTCAGCATCATAGGTAGTGGTTACATTACAATCATGGCTTCAATTGGTGAATATTTAGATAATACTGATGATATTGAGAGCTTTTGTATGGCTCCGGCCTCTAAATACAAAGTCACCGTCTTAAACAAGAAAGATGTCAATGTCGATTCAGCAAATCCTGGGCGTAATATCGACGAGTTGATGTGGATAGCAGGTTTTTACGCATCTAGTGGCCGCTTGATGGAGGGTTGTTATCGTGATGATGTTGTCGAGCTGATGCATTGGCCTAATCTTACTCGATTACCCAGTACGCCCAATACGATGCGCCTGGCATCGCTGTTATCCAGTCATCCGACATCGATTACACTGGCTCAACGCTTTTTAAGAATAGATAAGGCAGAGGCATATCAGTTTTATACAGCTGCTCGTTGCGCAGGGCTGGCGCGAGCTGTCAACCGAACTCCCGAAGAACCTACACTTAAACCACATCGTAACCAGGCGTTGTTGGGCCTTTTGTTGAATAAGATATCACGCATTTAGTTCGAGAGTACTCATGGAACACAAGATAATATTCACGGGGCCCGTCGGGGCCGGTAAAACGACAGCTATTGCCAGTATCAGTGATATACCTGTTGTTAAAACTGAGGCAAACGCTACAGATGATGTGGCGCTTCGAAAATCAAATACAACGGTTGCTATGGATTATGGCATCTTGAATCTAGGTGAAGGTGCAAAAGTTCATTTATACGGCACACCAGGTCAGGAACGATTCAGTTTTATGTGGGACATACTGACCATTGGTGGTGTCGGCCTGGTACTTATGCTTGATAACGCACGCGAAGATCCATTAGCTGATCTGGAGTTCTTTCTGGATGCTTTCAAGCCATTTATTGAGAAAAATGCGGTAGTCATAGGTGTGTCACGGATGGATATTAGCCCAAGGCCTGGTTTATATACATTCCATAAAAAATTATATGATTTGAAAATGAATGTACCAATATTTGAGGTGGATGCTCGTGAACGCAAAGACGTAAAAACCTTACTCCTTGGATTGCTGGCATCACTAGATCCTGGCCTGAAGCGATAGATGTGTTGCACAGTATTATGAATGATTTGGACAGTGACTTATCGTCTGTTTTACAGCTTGATAATTTTGGTGCTGCGTTTGGTGATAAAGTCATTTTAAGCAATGTCAATCTTAATATATTAGAGCAGGGTATTTATGTCCTGCTTGGACCAAGCGGTACAGGTAAATCGACATTGCTAAGGGCTTTAGCAGGATTAAATGATGCTAATCCATCATTTCGTACCTGGGGTAAGGCGCAATATACCGGAGAAGATCTAAGTGACAGTAATCGCCCTGCACTCGTAAGCCAGAGTGCAAAACTGATGATGTCGAGTGTGCTTGAAAATATTGTATACAATCTGCCAGAGCGAAATAACCTTAATCATAGCCAACAAAGAGATCTTGCAGTACGTTTGCTTGAGCAGGCTGGACTGGCAGAGCTTAAAGATGCCTTAAATGAGAACGTTGTAAGTCTTAGTCTTGCACAACAGCGACACCTGGCAACTCTACGACTGGCATCAGCAGGGCCAAGATTATTATGTCTGGATGAGCCGACAGCTGGCATTTCTGAAAATGAAGTTACACCGCTACTTAATTATATAAAGCAAGAATCGACACGTAGAGCGATTTTGATTGTTTTGCATAATTTAAATCAGGCTAAAGAATTAAATGGCCATACTGCTTTATTAGCAGGAGGCTATATACAGGAAATGCAGCCAACTGCCGATTTTATTAATGAGCCAAAGTCGGATCCTGCAAAGCAATGGGTTAACCTGGGTTCATGTAATGTACCTTCCCCAGATGCACGGCCTGAAGACCTGGCGGAAGATGTGACTCCACCACCACCGTTACCCGAGGTGGCGCGAAAAGCTCCGAGTGCGAGTGTTGGGCCAAGAGGATTTCTCTGGTTGAAGCGAGGAGCATTAGCCGGCACTCCTCTGCCTGGTGTGTTTCATGATATCGAATATGACATGACAATGTTGAATAAGGTCGGTGTGACGATGTTGGTAACACTGACTACTAGACCAGTTGATACTAATGTTCTAGATAAATTTGGTATCAAAAGCATTTGGCACGCCATTAAAGATATGGGCGCTCCTAGTCTTGAACAGGCGATTATGATTTGTCAGCAGATTGATCATGCAATTGATGACGGTGAGGTGGTTGCCGTCCATTGCAGGGCTGGTTTAGGTCGTACAGGTACAGTACTAGCAGCCTATTTGATATGGGAGGGATCAACTGCATTAGATGCACTTGATAAAGTCCGAGGGGTTGAGCCACGCTGGGTACAGTCCGAAGAGCAAGTTGAATTTTTAGAACAGTTATCTACTTATCTTGCTGGCATGAGATTAGGTCATCAGAACAATCAACTTCATGATATAGATTTAAATGAAAAAATAATAAATGAATAATAACAACATTATTTAATCCCCTTTTTAGAGAGAAATATAATTATGGCAAATCAATTAGAACAACAACTGCAAACAGCTATTACATCTATTCCAGAATGTGTGGCTGCCGGTTATGTCGATTTAAGTACAGGCATGTTGCTGGGTATTAAAACTGTCGACTCACATCCTGCAGAAGTTCTAGAGCTACTTGCTGCTGCAACTTCTGACATGTTTCAGGGTTCCAACGTAGTAACGATTGAGAACATGTTTAAAAAAGCTCGTGGCGTAGAAGATGGAAAACACTATTTCAATGAAATGATTGTAAATAGTGATAACCTGATTCACGTATTTATTCGAGGCAAGGTTAACGATGAGCATGTTGTCGCATTTGTTTGCCGTAAGTCTGCAAATCTGGGCATGGTATTGACTAAATCACGATCTGCTGTACCTGCATTAGAATCAGCCTTGTAATTTTTATATTCGCAAGCCTTTTGCTGTTAATTGAAAGGCTTGCGATTTAATGAAATTAGAATGTTCACAATAAAAACAAATTTAAAGTTTATTAAGAATTCAAATGGAGCTGGTAATGGATTTTGTCGATAAGAATGACGAGAGAGGGAAGAGCCTTCGGCCGATATTGCGTGCGTTTAACGGAAGCTCAAGTGACATAGAAGCCTCAGCAGTAATTACGAGTGATGGTTTTACTTTAGCGTGGGTCCTGGATGAAAGTGTTGACCCAGACCGTTATGGCGCAATGTGTGCATCGTTACTAGCGCTATCAAACCGTGCTGCACAGGAAATTTCACGAGGTGAGCTGAAACAGGTAATGATAGAAGGAACAAATGGAACAATGTTACTAGTGTATGCAGGTGATGATGCGGTTTTAGCTTTAGCGACAAAGCCGACAGCTAATCTGGGTATGGTCTTTATTGATGCACGAAAAACAGCTCAGAAAATTAAAGATATATTGCATGCTATAAATTAAATAGAGATGTGCAGTTCGTTAAGTATCAAGATGTTCGTAATTGGAATCATCTGATATTTGTATTTCTTGATCTGATTAGCAAATCATTAACCTAACTAACTTAATGAGATGGAGTGCTGCTATGTTGGAAAGAAGTGATGTCGATTGTTGTCAGGGACGAAAAGTCGGTTGCCAAACCTATTGTTGTCGTTTGCTGGTTCGTCTTGAACCTGAAGAACGTGAGGAAAGCAAAAATGGTTTGCCTGCACCAGGCTTTATTGATAAGGCCGATGATGGTTACTGTGTTCATCTAGATAGAGAATCATATTTATGTGCAATCTGGAATGATAGGCCAAAAGTATGTCGTGAATATAGTTGTAATACCGATGATCTATTACAGGTAGCTCTTAGGGAGCCATTCACTTCTGTTGTTGACCTGGTAAAGAAAGCTCAGTCAATGTTTATTCCAAAAGAAACCTATATACGAATCCCTTGCTGTGGCGAAGATGAAAATTCTAATAACTAATATCTATTAGTTTAAAGACTTATTTACTATGACAACTATACAATTCAATAATAAAACATATCAGTGCAGAGAAGAAGAAACTGTGTTAGACGCCTTATTAAGGCAGGGTGTTGATCTGCCTTTCTCCTGTAGAAAGGGTAGCTGTCATGTTTGTTTGTTACAGTGTTCAAAAGGTGAGGTTTCGTTCGATTCACAGATGAACCTAAGTCCCGTATTTGTTAATGAAGGCTATTTTCTACCCTGCCAATGCAAGCCAGAAAGTGATTTAATTATCAATGAGATAGATCAGGATAAATTGTATACAGTAGCATATGTGCATAAGAAAGATATTCTTTCAGAGTCTGTTTGCAGGCTGATTTTAGAATCTGACAAAATCACGGACTATAAGGCTGGGCAGTTCCTCAATATGAGTCGTCCCAAAGATGGGATAGCACGTAGTTATTCAATTGCAAATTCGCCTAATAACGATGGTTATATCGAATTACATATACAGCGGATGCAGGATGGGGAACTTAGTAACTGGATATTTGATGAATTACATGAGAATGATGAAATTCAGATTCAGGGCCCTAATGGCAACTGTTTTTATCAAGCCGATAGCCTGCTTAATCCAATTTTGATGGTGGCAACTGGAACCGGACTAGCTCCCTTGTTGGGTGTTCTACGTGAGGCAATTGATAGTCAACATAGAGGTGATATCCACCTGTATCATGAAGGACGTGT
>JBFFSQ010000215.1:0-5115 GCA_041572275.1 Gammaproteobacteria bacterium | reverse complement strand
GGTATTTGTGGAGATCAATGCCGATAAAAAAACCAACCTTAATGAGTTGACAAAAAACCTGACTGCCGGTGCACCAAAAGCGAAAACTGAAGCAGCAGCTAAGGACGCCGGTGCAGTAGGACCACGAATGATTATTCGTCGCGTTATTTTTGCCGATGGCAACATCGAAGCCAGGGTAGTACCACTGAATAAAAACTACCGACTCAAGTTACCAACTTTGAATATGAGCAATCTCGGTGGCAGCAATGGGGCGGTACCTGGTGAACTGGCGCGGGAAATAATCAACCGCCTTACCGACCAGGCCCGTGAGCAAATCAAGAAAAAAGGCATCGATCAGGAGCTGGATAAACTCAAGACTGAAGCCCGAACTAAAGTCGATGAAGAAAAAGCTAAATTGAAAGAAAAGACGGACACTAAGCTGGAGGAGAAAAAACAGGAAGCCAAAGACAAGTTGAAAGATTTGTTTAGCCGCTAGGTGTTATCAAGGTAATTCAAATTAGAGGCAATGGCATAACATGAATAGTGAGCAGCCACCTATGACCACAACAAACCATCCTGCGCCAGCCAGTAACGGGTGGCGCACCTTTGGTATTGTCGTGATCACCATGGCCATTACCCTGGTCGTAGGCTACTGGGCGGTCACCGTCTACCTGTTTCCCAGCGCCTTCACACCAGTCGAACTCAGCCTGAAAGAACAACAACATCTGGATAAAAAACTCGAACGTCTGGGCAGTGCTTCAAATCCCACATCAGGCAAACGCCTGCAACCGGAAGTGTATAGTGAAGCTGGAGCCAGCCGTGAAATTCACTTCAGTGAAAAAGAACTCAACGCCTTACTGGCCAATAACACTGATCTTGCCAGTAAGCTGGTCATCGATCTCGCAGATGATCTCGCCAGTGCAAAATTACTGATCGATCTGGATCCTGAGTTCCCTATCCTTGGTGGTAAAACTTTAAAGGTCACGGCCGGCATGGAATTACAGCTGGGTAATGGTCAACCCCGTGCCATCCTTAAAGGTGTTAGTGTCTGGGGTGTTCCTCTGCCCAATGCCTGGTTGGGCAATATGAAAAATACTGATCTCCTGCAAGAATTTGGTCAATCCGGTGGCTTCTGGCAAGCTATCAATGAAGGGGTCGAAACGATCGAAATTGAAGAAGGGCAGTTACTTATCATCCTCAAAGAATAATGTAGCCATTAAAAATTCGTTTAAAAGTATTTGCTTATTTAATTAATAAAGGCTGAGCATAAAACATAAAAATATTTGTCGATCATGGCATCATTTAGTCATTCATTTGAATGATTTTAACCCAAGAATTCATGGAGAAACTGTTTGTAACGGTAGACTTCTGTTAAAAAGAATTCTATTCTTTGTAATTACTAATTTAGTACATCTCAATCAAGTTTAATAATAACTAAAACTATAAAGAAAATTAAAACTGTTCTCTCTGCTTCAAAAGGAAGTATTGGCTAATTAAGCACCGGTTACATTAACAAGAATAAATGCTGAAGTTTCGAAGCGCTTTGTGTGTTTCGATCACCACGAGCAACCACTAGGAGGAAGGCGCGATGAGTGATAATAAAAAACCTCAAGCTACATCTGAGACTGTTGACATACCGGATAACCGACGACGAAGTTTTATCACTGCAACTGCAGCAGCAGGTGCAGCCAGTATTGTCGGTGCTCCCTTTATAAGTAATGCTGAAGCCGCCAAAACCACCACCTGGAAAATCCAGACATCATGGCCCGGTGGTATTGGTCTTGAAGTCTTCAAAGACTGGTGTAACGGCATTATTGAAAAAACCGGTGGTGAACTGGCCTTCAAGCCTTTTGGCGCTAAAGATGTTGTTGGTGAATTCCAGCTATTCGATGCCGTAAAGAACGGCGTGCTCGACGCAATGAATCCCTTCACCCTGTATTGGGCTGGCCGTATGCCACTGGCGGTATTCCTCGCATCTTACCCCCTGGGATTACGCAATCCACATGAATGGGACACCTTCTACTATGGCCTGGGTGGCCTGGAACTTGCCCGCGAAGCTTTTGGCAAGATGGGCCTGCACTTTGTAGGGCCAATTCATCATGGCCCTAACATCATCCATTCCAAAGTGCCTATCCGATCCATTGATGACTTCCGTGGTCGCAAAATGCGACTCCCCGGTGGCATGGTGGCCGAAGTGTTCCAGGCAGCTGGTGCCAAGACCACTCTGTTACCCGGCTCGGAAATCTTCCCGGCATTAGAAAAAGGCACCATCGATGTGGCTGACTTTGTTGGCCCGGCCGTTAACTACGCACTGGGTTTCCACCAGGTCACCAAATATATTTCTATGGGGCCTCCAGGTTTCATGTCGATCTATCAGCCGGTTGATTTGATGGACCTGACGGTATCGAAGAAATCCTGGAACAAACTGTCTCCTCAGATGCAACAGTTCGTGGAAATGGAAGTGCATACCTACTCGGATATGCATCATGCCGCGATTCAGGCAGCCGACCAGAAAGCCTGGAAGAAATTCGAGGAAGCCGGTACCGAGATCACGCGACTGTCGCAAGACGATGTTGAAGCTTTCACCCAGCTGGCTGTGCCTCTGTGGTACAAGTGGGCGAATAAAGATGCTTATGCAGCCAAGGCCTTCAAGATACAGCTCGACTACATGATGTCGGGATCTCTGGGGTATGTCGATAAAGCCATGATCAAGGGGCAAAGCCTCAAGGCCTAAAGATCCCACCACTTCGGTCGGGATGACACGTAGCACTGTCTTTTCGACTGAAGCGGATGTTGAGTGGGCTGTTGCATTTGTAATCCCGAGTGAAGTCGATGCCTACATGGATGTAGGTAGTAGGGCAACGCAGGAGCAGTTGCCGAGGGATCTTATGTTTAAAGGTGGCAGTAATCAGAGATTGCTTAACTTTTAAAAAATCAATTGGTAATAAACGAGGCATGTCATGTGCATGCCCCGATCTACCCGAAAAAGATAACAATAACCGGTGCAACTACGGGTAGGGAAGAAGTACCGGGAAGATGGTGTTTCATGCCTGAAATCAGTTTTGTGTTACCCCACTGGTTGTACTGGAGTGGTCTTGTTTTTTTTCCTCTGCTGGCTATGGTGTTCTATCGCAGAACACAGCCTAAAGAGGCCGCTCAACCTGTTTCCTTAACGCTGGGTTATTTTCTTTTAATTACCGGCGGCTTCATTGGAATGCATCGCCTGTATCTGAAAAGTGTTTGGGCGCTGGCGTTCATTGCGTTATTTTCATCCATTTTATTCGTTAATGTAGAAGTGCGTGCAGCACGGGATACTCTCTCCGGTGCCTATAACGACATTAAACTGGTTGAGTTAAAAATACAGCGAGCTGAAAGGGCTATTCAAAAAGGTCGCAAGGGTGCAGAACAGCGACTGGCTCAGGCCAATGAAAGCCTGGTCGAAGTTAAAGCGGCCCTTGTCGAGGTGGAGTCAAACACGGATTACTGGAACACGGTCTCACAACTCATCGGTGGCAGCATGTTGTTGCTGTTATTTATTGATGCGGTATTGATGCCGAAAATGGTACGGCAACGTAATCGCTTCGAACAATTACCTGCTGAAGAAGGTTTCCATTGTCCAGCTGTCGAAGCTGAACATGATGACATGCAGGAACCGTTTGCCATTAACCGCATTATCTCCCGCATCAATGGTCTCGCCGGTGAGCTGGTGGCTTACTGGTCAGTGATTGCGGTGATTGTCTATTACTACGAAGTTATCGCCCGCTATGTTTTCAACTCACCCACCAACTGGGCCCATGAAAGCATGTTCCTGATGTTCGGTATGCAGTACCTCATTGCCGGTGGTTTTGTCCTGCGCGAAGGTGGTCATGTGCGGGTAGATGTGATTTACAACTACCTGCCCAAACGTGGCAAGGCTATTGTCGATGTATTCACCTCGATATTCTTTTTTATTTTTATGTTTGCTCTTTTGTTTACCGGCTGGACCTTCTTTTACGATTCTTATCAAGTCAATGAAGTCTCCATATCGGAATGGGGCATCCAGTACTGGCCCATCAAACTGGCGCTGTCACTTGGTGCATTATTGTTGCTTATTCAGGGATTTGCTCAATTGATTAAAGATATTGCCGTGGCGATAAAACCCGACGTGGCTGAACTCGATACCACAGTCAGGCCGGAGGGTTAAGTCATGGGCGTTGAAATCGATATTCTCTGGCTCACCATACTTATGTTCGGCTCACTGCTGATTCTGTTAATGGCGGGTTTGCCATTAGCCTTTGTCACCGGTGGTCTGGCTTGTGTGTTCCTGTTTATATTTGGCGATGCCGCCATGTTAAACATTCTGCCGTCACGCATATTCCCGTTAATGACCAACTACCAGCTGTCGGCGATTCCACTGTTCATATTCATGGCCTCGATGCTGGAGCGGGCAGGCATCATCGAAGAACTCTACGACATGGTCTACAAGATCCTCGGCGGCTTACGCGGGGGACTCGCTATATCCACCATCATTGCCTCTACCTTGCTGGCGGCCATGTGTGGCGTCATCGGTGCCACTGAAGTGACCATGGGGATGATTGCCCTGCCTGCCATGATTCGTCGCCACTATCACCCCACCATTGCCTGTGGCTCTATTCTTGCCGGCGGCACTCTGGGTATTCTGATTCCACCGTCCATCCTCGCCATTCTGTTTGCCGTCATCGCCCAGCAATCGGTTGGTGAACTGTTTATTGGTGCGGTGGTGCCCGGTCTGATTTTGTCTGGCCTGTATATCCTCTATGTTTCCATCGCCACCAATATTAAACCGGAATGGGGACCACCCCTGGCTGAAGATGAGCGCGTAGATACCCGTGAAAAAATTCGTTTGCTTGGTAACATGTTCGCCCCGTTAATACTGGTTATTCTGGTGCTAGGTATTATCTTCGCTGGCATTGCCACTCCAGTAGAAGCCGCCGGTGTTGGTACCTTCGGCGCACTGGTGGTGGCGTCTATGCACCGTCGTCTATCCATCGACAATATCCGTTCTGCCGCCATGACCACGCTACGTGTCACCGGCATGGTGCTGTGGATTATTTTTGGCGCTACTTTGTTCGTTGGCTTCTACGTGGTGAATGGCGGTCAGGAGTTTGTCAATGAATC
>JBFFSQ010000214.1:0-5120 GCA_041572275.1 Gammaproteobacteria bacterium | reverse complement strand
ATTCGAACTCCCGACATCCTGCTCCCAAAGCAGGCGCGCTACCAGACTGCGCTATACCCCGAAACTCGCCTCGGCGAGGAAACGGGATACTACTCGTATCAGCCCATCAGGTCAACCGTATAAGCATGAAAATTGCGCTAAAAATAGTCTCAGATCATTATTTTTCTGATTGGACCTTAACCTCTACTCAGAACCTTAAAATGCAACCTGATTCATTCAAACAGCATAATAAAATCTGCTTTCAGATGACCACACTACTATTCCAGCATCAATCAATGTCGACCAGACCTTTGAGCACCATATCCGTAAAGCTCACAATACCAACGACTTTACCGCTATCCAGTACCGGTGCACGAGCCAGACCAAAGCGTTCAAATAGCCGAGCACAATAGCGAATATCCATATCAGGCGAAACACTAATAACGGGTTTAGACATGATTTCATAGATATTTACCCGATCAGGTGACCGGTCTTTTGCCAGCACATGTTTAGCGATATCGGATAGCAACATCATGCCGTACTCGTCATCATCATGTCGTTTTTCTACGATCAGTGACTTGGTATCCACATGTTTCATGGTTTTCAAGGCTTCTTTAACCGTCATTTTGCCATCAACAATATCGAAGTTTGATTTCATGACTTCACGGACACGCACTATTTTTCGATCACTCATAATTCATCCTCCACAACTGAAACCAGTTTTTCAACCTGGTGTGCAACGCCCACGGCATCTTCAACATCAATCTGTATCGCGATACCTGTACCAATATTGGTATCAAACTCACCCACTTG
Organism: Gammaproteobacteria bacterium; assembly: GCA_041572275.1. GTDB lineage: Bacteria > Pseudomonadota > Gammaproteobacteria > SZUA-229 > SZUA-229 > JBFFSQ01. The sequence continues at coordinate 4,328 of JBFFSQ010000214.1, read as the reverse complement.
ACCAATTTTTTCGAGAATCTTGCGACTCAGGTGTTCCTCTACCAAAAATAGCAAAACATCACGCTGGGTATCCAGAGACAAACCAAAAAAAGTCTTTGATTGCTCAATACCTTCGCCTCTGGCGTTACTGATAACGGTGGCCCCTGTCGCCCCGGAATCACGCGCGGCATTCATGACCTTGTTGGTTTTAGTATCCTCGACAAAAGCTATGATTAGTTTGAAATGCATGGTCTTCTCTCTTTATTCCACCCGTTTAGGTTTTCGTGCTCTTAACTCAGATATCTTGGCATATGCCATTACCGTAATCATTGGAAACAAGCTGGCAAAGGCAATTAAACCAAATCCATCAATCAATACATTACGTCCCGGTACGGTTTCAGCCAAACCAAGACCCAAAGCAGCCACCAGCGGTACAGTAACCGTTGATGTCGTGACACCGCCAGAATCATAGGCCAGGGGTACGATCATCTTAGGTGCAAAAAACGTCTGAATCACCACAAAGATATAACCCGTAATAATGAAGTAATGTATGGGCGTACCCGTGACAATTCTATAGCTACCCAGTGAAATCCCAATGGCGACACCTAATGCCACAGCGATACGTAGGCCTGATACACTAATCGCACCACCCGATACCTCATTAGCTTTAATAGCCACCGCTATCAAGGATGGTTCGGCTATCGTGGTACTGAAGCCAATAGCAAATGCAAACAAATAGACCCAGTAATAGTCCGCCCAATGAACAGTATCTAATACACCCTGAGCACTCTCATAAATAAATGCTGGATTGGTCAACTGATCTGCCATTAAACGTCCTAGAGGGAACAATGCTTTTTCCAGGCCTAACAGAAATAATGACAACCCTAATAACACATAAAAGAAGCCGAACAGCACACGTTTCAAATTTGGAATCGGCTTACGTATAACAAATAACTGAAAACCAAAAATAATAGCCGCAATAGGAACAACATCGGACAGGGTTGCCAATAGAGTGTCAAAAGTTTGTTCTAATAACTCCATCATATGATCATTCCATATCCCATCACAAAAATCATTGGAGATAATGAAGCAAAGGCAATCAAACCAAAGCCATCGATCATTGGATTACGACCTTTAATAGATGAAGCCAGACCTACACCTAAAGCGGTGACCAACGGCACTGTAATCGTCGACGTTGTCACACCACCCGAATCGTAAGCGATTCCTATAATCTCTTTCGGTGCCAGTGCTGTCATAATAACAACCAGTATGTAACCGGCCATGATCATGTATTGTATCGACCAGCCTTTTAAAATTCTTAAAACACCAATAACGATGGCCAGGCCCACAGAAAAAGCAACCGTCATTCTTAAGCCAAACGCATAACCATCTTTTGAGAGAGCGGTATTGTCGATCATGCCACCGGTTGCCGCCACCTCTGATGCTTCTGCTGCCACAGCAATTAATGCCGGCTCAGCTACGGTTGTTCCAAACCCAAGGGCAAAGGAAAACACCATAAGCCAGAACACACTACCCTTTCGAGCAAAAGCATGCGCCATACTTTCGCCAATCGGAAACAGTCCCATCTCCAGACCATAAATAAAAAAAGTGAGTCCCAGCACTACAAACAATGTGCCTACAACAATATCGGAAAAATTTGGAATTGGCTGTTGCAGTACCACCAGTTGAAAAAAACCGATAACAACAATAATCGGCATTAAATCTCTCAAACTACCGGTCATTGACCGCAACAATGCTAATAATGCCCCTTTCAAGACGCCCCCTTCAATCAATCACCTTGAATATAGTACATTTAAACTAGTTTGACTTCGACTCAACTTGTTGACTAAAAACAAATAGCGTCAAATGAAAAATTATCATTCTAAATATTTATTTTTATCCTGATACAGGCTCTGAACAATTGTGAATTTAAGCAAAAATTTGATGATTTTAGATTTTGATGAATAGTTGAAGAATAAACCATTCGATTAAAAATAGAGACAGAAAAACATGAAAAACTAGATTTTCCTGGTATGCGGTATTATTTGCCACACAGCCAAAGGCCTACCAGAAGAAAGCATTTCAGTTTGCGCAGCATACCTGACAAATGGATCTGTCAGGACTGCGGTATCGTAAAGGCTAATTTCGATATACAGGAGATATGATCAACTGTCTGGCTGATGAATGGCACCTCCCTGGCGCCATTATCAGCAAACATCACATCAGGACTTTGACTCGACCGACAACACCTCATGGGTCATATCAATCACACTATCTGGATTCAATGAAATTGACGATATTCCCTGATTGACAAGCCAACGGGTAATTTCAGGAAAATCTGAAGGCGCCTGACCACATATGCCTACATACTTGCCCTGTTTTTTACAGGCTTCAATGGCCATTTTCATCATGATCGTAACCGCTTCATTACGTTCATCAAAGCCACTAATCAATCCTGAATCACGATCTACACCCAAGGTGAGCTGGGTCAGATCATTGGAACCAATAGAGAAGCCGTCAAAATGCTCAAGAAATTTGTCGGCCAGCAAAGCATTGGCCGGTATTTCACACATCAAATACACTTTCAGACCATTTGCACCCCGCTTCAGTTTATTTTCAGCCATGAGCTCAAGCACTCGCTGACCTTCATCAACACTACGAACAAAGGGGATCATCACATCCACATTATCCAGCCCCATCTTTTCTCTGACCTTGATTAATGCCTGGCATTCCAGAGCAAAGCAATCGCGAAATGCTTCGGATGGATAACGATAGGCCCCACGAAAACCAATCATCGGGTTTTCCTCTTCAGGCTCATATAATGGGCCACCAATCAATGACGCATATTCATTCGACTTGAAATCAGACATGCGCACAATGACCTGGCGGGGATAAAATGCAGCGGCAATGGTGCTAATACCCTCCGCTAAACGATCTACGTAAAAACTCACAGGATCTGCGTAACCCGCGGTAATTTTATCGATGGTCTTGCGCATTTTCTTTTCTAATGAATCATATTCCAGTAATGCTCGGGGATGGATGCGGATACTGTTATTAATAATAAATTCCAGACGCGCTAGTCCGACGCCATCCACGGGCAAAGTTGACGACTGAAATGCCTGCTCAGGACTGGCCAGATTAAGCATAATACGGGTCTTGGGTGTTTCCAGATCCGATATATCCAGGGTACATCGGCTGTAGGCAAGTTCCCCCTCATAGACATAGCCGGTATCCCCTTCAGCACAGGACACGGTAAGCGGCTGCGCATTATTGATAATCCCGGTAGCATCGCCACAACCAACAACGGCCGGAATTCCCATTTCACGGGCGATAATGGCGGCGTGACAGGTCCGCCCACCTCGATTGGTGACAATGGCCGATGACTTCTTCATCACCGGTTCCCAGTCCGGGTCGGTAATATCGGTCACCAGCACATCACCGGGCTGAAGTTTGTGCATATCGGTGGCATCCAGGATCACACAGGCCTTGCCTGAGGCGATACGCTTGCCCACACTTTTACCAACGACCAGTGCCTCACCGGATTCTTCAAGTTTATAAGTTTCCTGGAAATTCGCCTTCAGTTGTGACTGTACTGTCTCAGGGCGTGCTTGCAGAATAAACAACTCACCCGTCTCGCCATCTTTAGCCCATTCGATGTCCATAGGCCGGCCATAGTGTTTTTCTATAGACATGGCATAACGTGACAGTTGCAGGGCATCATCATCACTGATACTGAATTGCCGACGCTCCTCTTTATTCACTTTGACATTTCGAGTTGACAGACCCGCTGTAGTGTCCTGGGCATACACCATTTTGATTGCCTTCTGGCCTAACTGACGACGAATCAGCGGACGAAAACCCTTTTCCAGAGTGGTTTTGAACACATAGAATTCATCCGGGTTAACTGCTCCCTGTACCACATTCTCACCCAGTCCATAGGAGGCATTAATGAAAACCACATCCGGGAAACCGGATTCGGTATCCAGAGTGAACATGACACCAGATGAACCGGTATCGGCACGCACCATTTTCTGGACACCCACGGACAGTGCGACTTCCATATGATCAAAGCCTTTATCCTGACGATAGGAAATGGCTCGATCGGTAAACAAAGAGGCGTATACCCGCTTACAGGTCAATATCAGGTTGCGACGGCCCGAAATATTCAGATAAGTTTCCTGCTGACCAGCAAATGAAGCATGGGCCAGGTCTTCCGCCGTCGCCGAGCTACGCACTGCGACATCCGGATACTCGCCATACTCCTCACCCAACTTCACATAGGCATCTACGATCTCATTGGCCAGATCCTGCGGCATGTCACCGTGCAATATCCAGCTACGAATTTGCTT
>JBFFSQ010000213.1:0-5122 GCA_041572275.1 Gammaproteobacteria bacterium | reverse complement strand
CCCTGGTGGCGGCCTCAACCTTAGCTAGTCCTTACCTGGTGCTGGCGGCCGGTGTAGGTGCCCTGGCGGGACCTTTGCATGGTGGTGCCAATGAAAAAGTTGTGCGCATGCTGGAGGAAATAGGTAAGCCTGAGCAAGCCCGGAATTGGTTGGATGCGAAATTAGCCAATAAAGAAACCATCTGGGGAATGGGGCATAGAGAGTACAGTGTCAAAGATCCCCGTGCCACGATATTACAAAAGCTGATGATGGACTGGGCGCATAAGAAAGGTAGCATTAGCCCGATGTTTGATACGGCGATGGCATTGGAAGAGGCCTGTGAAGAGCGACTAGCTGAAAAAGGGGTGTACCCCAATGTGGATTTTTACTCTGGCATTCTTTACAAGGAAATGGGGATTCCCACTGATCAGTTCACGCCAATTTTTGCTGTGTCGCGCTCGGCGGGTTGGCTGGCCCACTGGTCAGAGCAGTTACAGGATAATCGAATATTTAGACCAACTCAGATCTATACGGGTTATACCGAGCGTCCGTATGTTCCGGTCAATCAACGCTAGGCGGGATAAATCGCGCCCAATATCACGGCTTTCTTTGCACCGGTGACTTCTTTCAGATTGCCTGCGCGACCTGCCAGGGTTTGTCGTGCCAGCCAGGCAAATGCCACGGCTTCAACCCAGTCTGCAGCCAGTCCGTAGTGATCACTGGTATGCGTATGGATGCCTGGTAATGCCGTTTCTAGCTGCTTCATTAAATGCTGATTGTGGACACCACCGCCACAAACAATGAGTGTCTGTGTTTTTGGTAGGAAGTGCTCAATAGCATATTGGATACTGTTTACGGTGAATGCGCATAAACTGGCCTGCACAGTTGCCGGTGAGAGTTGATCCGCCTGCTGTAGCTGTAAATCCAGCCACTGCAAGTTGTAGTGTTCTCGTCCCGTGCTTTTAGGTGGCGGGATACTGACAAAGGCATCCCGCATTAATTGCTCGACAAGAGCTGGATGGGGTTGGCTGCTAGCCGCCCATTGCCCGTTGGCGTCGTAATCAAGGCCTTGATGCCGTTGTATCCAGCTGTCCATGAGCATATTGCCTGGCCCCGTGTCAAAGCCAAAGCAGGGTGCTGATTGTCCGGCGGGCAAGAAAGTGATGTTGGCAATGCCGCCAATATTGAGTACCGCTTGACTGTGTTCTGGATGACTAAACAATGCCTTGTGAAAGGCCGGTGTCAGTGGTGCGCCTTCGCCACCCGCGGCAATATCCCGGCGTCTGAAATCAGCAACGGTGGTAATGCCTGTTTTGTGTGCAATACGATTGGCGTCTGCGATTTGCATACTAAATGGATGTGGGAGATCAGGACGATGGCGAATGGTCTGTCCGTGTGAACCAATTGCCTGGATTGAGGATGCAGGTGTATTGGTTTGCTTGAGTAGCTGGTTGACGGCATCGGCAAAAATATCTCCCAGTTCGGCATCGGATTCGCCCAGCATATCCAGGGAGGTTTCAGCTGAGTCGAGGGCGAGTCGTTGCAGTTTTTGTTTGAGCTGCGCGCCTATCGGATGACTGTAATGGCCCAGTAGTTGAATCTGATTATTACTGAAGTCAGCAAGAGCGACGTCGATGCCGTCCATACTGGTACCCGACATCAGGCCAATATAGAGCTCGGACATGATTAATTCTGGTTGAGTGCCAGGTAGTTGCGGGACAGCACATTCAGCTGAGAAATATAACCAAATGTTGTGAGTTCAAAATTGTCACGGTGACGCTTTGGAATGGGTTGAGTGCTCGGGAACTTTACCGTGAGTGGGTTGCGGTGTACGCCATTGACACGGAATTCATAATGTAAGTGTGGTCCCGATGCCAGGCCTGTCGAGCCGACATAACCAATGGTTTGTCCTTGTTTGACTTTGCTGCCAATACGCGCCTTGCGATTGAATTTCGAGAGATGTGCATAAAGGGTGCTGTAGCGACTGCCGTGTTTAACAATGACTACATTGCCATAGCCACCTTTGCGTCCTCTAAAGATGATTTTGCCATCACCTGATGAACGTACTGGTGTGCCTCTGCTGGCGGCATAATCGACACCCTTGTGAGAACGGATCTTGTTCAGGATTGGGTGATGGCGTTTGCGTGTGAATCTTGAGCTGATACGACTGAATTTAACCGGACTGCGTAAAAAGGCCTTGCGCAGGCTGAGGCCATCGGGTGAGTAATAGCCGGCATCCCCTGTCGTCGGGTTGGTGTAGCGCAATGCGCGATGGCTTACGCCCTGGTTGACGAACTCAGCGGCGATGATATTACCGTCCTTGATTTTTTCACCATCTTTGAAGATTTCTTCGTAAATGACGGTGAAATGATCGCCTTTACGAATATCCAGAACAAAATCAATATCCCAGCCAAAGATATTGGCCAGTTCCATGGTGAGGTTTTGAGACAGGCCGGCTTCTTGAGATGCCTGAAACAGTGACGAGTCGATTGTCGCGGTGGCGTGGGTCTGTCGGGTTTCTATATTGTATCTTAAGGTTTCAGCCTTGAGGCCTGCGTCATCACGGGTGACCTGTAAATAACGCATACTGTCGATTTCGTAATTCAGGGCCAGCAACTGGCCATTGCTGTCGGTCTCTACCTGAATCACATCCCCCGGGTGCAAGCGTGTTAAGGCCCGTGTGTCTTTGCCTAATTGTATCAACTCAATCAGTTGGTCGGGTGTTATTTTGGCTTGATCAAAGAGCGTCGACAGGCTGTCACCCTTTTTAACCGTCAAATCCTGCCAGCTATGTGTTGAGGTGAGGTCTATGTCGTTCTCAAGTAATTCATTCTGACTTGAGGGCTGATTCTTCGGGATTTTTAATTGTATGCTTTTTGTCGTTGCGGTTGATGCTTCAGTCTTCAGATCGATTACTTCTGAAGCGGGTGTGTGTTTAACAATAATAGGGTCGGGATCAGACTTCGTGTTGGCTAACACGACACCTAATACAGCACTGCTGGCCGCAACAATTAGCCAGCGCAGTCGTGGGTGACGTCTGGGTTGCGACCGCTTTTGAAAGTCTTTGTTTATGAAGTTGCTGTAATTCACGGAATTCTTTAGTGTTTTTTTAGATAAAATAGCTCGAAAAGTGATGGATTTCAACCAGTGTATAGCAGAATTAGCGATTTTATACCTGAATATGGCGTGATCATACCTTATTTGCCTGATTTTGCTGTTTTAAGTGAATCACAGATAGGGATGAATGAGCGAAGAAGTGCAGTAACAGATGGAATCTTGCTGAATAAGTTGCCTTATGCTGCTGGCTCTTGTATAACGCCCTGCACTTAAGATACAGGCGTTATTATTTTGTAGCCCTTTGCCAATGGGTGTTTATGTTGGAGTTGTCGATGTCATCGGTTGAACAGGCGCTTGAAATCATCAAGCGTGGTGCTGAAGAAATTTTGGTTGAAGACGAGCTGGTTAAAAAACTAAAAACCGGTAAATCCCTTCGGATTAAAGCGGGTTTTGATCCAACTGCGCCGGACCTTCACCTTGGGCATACAGTTTTGTTGAATAAACTGCGCCAGTTTCAGGATCTGGGGCACGAAGTCATTTTTCTGATTGGTGACTTCACGGGCATGATTGGTGATCCCACAGGAAAGAGTGCGACTCGGCCGCCATTGACGCGTGATCAGGTAATTGAAAATGCGAAAAGCTATGAAGAGCAGATTTTCAAGATCCTGGATCCCGAAAAGACCCTGGTCATGTTTAACTCCAGCTGGATGGGGCAGATGGATGCGTCAGGGCTCATCAAGCTTGCATCAAGTCTGACAGTGGCGCGGATGCTAGAACGGGATGATTTTAGTAAGCGCTACGGTTCTAATCAGCCCATTGCTATCCATGAGTTCCTTTATCCTTTGATCCAGGGTTACGATTCCGTAGAGTTAAAGGCCGATGTTGAGTTGGGGGGAACTGATCAGAAGTTTAATCTGCTGATGGGGCGCGAGTTACAGAAGCAGCATGGTCAGGATCCTCAGGTTGTATTGATGATGCCGATCCTGGAGGGGCTGGATGGCATTCAGAAAATGTCCAAATCGCTGAATAATTATATTGGCGTACATGAATCACCCGATGAAATGTTTGGCAAGATTATGTCGGTATCCGATGAGCTAATGTGGCGTTACTTTGAGTTGCTGAGTTTTAGACCGCTGAGTGAAATCGAGGCCTTCAAGGTAGAAGTGGCTGCGGGTGCAAACCCAAGGGATATCAAGTTTAAGCTGGCCGAAGAGATTATCGAGCGGTTCCATGATATGGCTGCTGCGGTGAAGGCGAGGGAAGGGTTTATTGCACGGTTCCAGAAAGGGGCTATGCCCGATGAGATGCCGGAACTGAGTTTAGAAGCAGAAGATGGCGAAATCGCGATCGCTAATTTGCTGAAAATGGCAGGACTGACGGGCAGTACTTCGGATGCCATGCGTATGATTAAGCAGGGTGCCGTGAAAATTGATGGTGAAAAAATGGAAGACAAAGGCTTGAAAGTGAAGGCCGGGAGCACCCATGTCTATCAAGTAGGCAAGCGTAAGTTCGCTAAAGTAGAAGTGGTCTAGAAAGTTATTTCAAGAAAGTTAAAGAAATATTAAGTTTTGTTGTTGACGTAGCAAATCCAGGCCCTATAATACGCGCCTCTGTTACGGAGAGACAGAACGAGACGCCCGAAGGAAGTACAGAAAACACTGGCTTGTTAAGATGAGATAGTGTTAGAATGTTGGGCTCGCCGACGAGCGATGTTGTTTAAAAATTTGAGATTAGATAATTTGTGTGGGTGCTTATGTTAATAAGCACAAAGACAAGAAATATGGCAGACCATGAAGATGACTGCCACATACTTGTCTGACAAATTAACACGTTAATTTATCAGTAAGAGTATGAACGAACTTTAAGTTATTGAACTGAAGAGTTTGATCATGGCTCAGATTGAACGCTGGCGGTATGCTTAACACATGCAAGTCGAACGGTAACAGCAGAAGCTTGCTTCTGGCTGACGAGTGGCGGACGGGTGAGTAACGCGTGGGAATCTACCTATGAGTGGGGGATAACTTGGGGAAACTCAAGCTAATACCGCATGTGGTCTACGGACTAAAGCAGGGGATCTTCGGACCTT
>JBFFSQ010000212.1:0-5129 GCA_041572275.1 Gammaproteobacteria bacterium | reverse complement strand
TCATCACCTGCAAGACGGAACACAAAGCGGTACTGGATACCTGTCGTCAGCTGGAACGTGAAGGTTATGAAGTCACCTACCTGGATCCGGAAAGCAATGGTCTGATCGATCTCAACAAGCTGAAAGCCGCCCTGCGTGATGACACCATACTGGTGAGCATCATGCATGTGAACAACGAAATTGGCGTGATCCAGGACATCGAAGCGATCGGTGAGCTGTGTCGAGAGAACAAAACCCTGTTCCATGTCGATGCGGCCCAGAGTGCGGGCAAAGTGCCGATCGACCTGCAACAGATGAAAGTCGATCTGATGAGCTTCTCGGGTCACAAGATTTACGGCCCTAAAGGTATTGGCGCCCTGTATGTGCGCCGTAAACCCCGTGTCCGTATTGAAGCGCAGATGCACGGTGGAGGTCACGAACGAGGCATGCGCTCGGGTACCCTGGCGACCCACCAGATTGTGGGAATGGGCGAAGCCTTCCGCATCGCCAAAGACGAAATGGCGGCAGAAAACGAACGCATTCTGGGCCTGCGTCAGCGTCTGTGGGATGGCTTCAAGGACATGGAAGAAGTGTACCTGAACGGTGATGAAGAACACCGCGTAGCAGGTAACCTCAATGTCAGCTTCAACTATGTTGAAGGCGAAAGCCTGATGATGGCCTTAAAAGACATCGCGGTATCCAGTGGTTCCGCCTGTACTTCCAGTAGTCTGGAGCCCAGCTATGTGCTCAGAGCGATCGGTCGCAGTGATGAACTGGCACACAGCTCCTTACGCTTCAGCATTGGCCGCTACACCACAGTCGAAGAAATTGATTACACCATCGATCTGGTGAAGCAGGCGGTATCGAAGCTGCGTGACCTGTCACCGTTATGGGATATGTTCAAAGAGGGCATTGACCTGAATACGGTTGAATGGGCCGCCCATTAGGCGAGATAGAAATTAAAAAACCGGCCGATACCATATCGGGCCGATGAACAGATAGCTTAGCCGAAGAGTCATAAGACTCAGAGGCAATGAAAACAGGAGACCAGCAATGGCTTACAGTGAAAAAGTTATGGATCATTATGAAAACCCCCGCAATGTGGGCAGTTTTGATAAGGATGCGAAAGATGTTGGCACCGGTATGGTGGGCGCACCGGCCTGTGGTGACGTGATGCGATTACAGATCAAGGTGACGGATGACGGCATCATAGAAGATGCGGTATTTAAAACCTATGGTTGTGGTTCAGCAATTGCCTCGAGCTCGCTGGTTACTGAATGGATGAAGGGAAAAACCCTGGATGAAGCGAAGCAGATCAAGAATATGGATATTGCGGAAGAGCTGGCATTACCGCCGGTTAAGGTACACTGTTCGGTGTTGGCAGAAGATGCCATTAGCGCAGCTGTTGAAGACTATATGAAGAAAAAAGGGTAAGAACCCATCCCTCCCCAGGGGTTTCTGCCTTTTTAAGCCCGCTTTGCGGGCTTTTTTATGTACAGGATGTACGGTATGCCGTGGGCGCATGGATGCGCAGGAGCGGCGAAGTCAGGATGTACGGTCGTTTTTTACTCCTGCAAAAACAACATTTCCGCCATCCATGGCGGTCGTATGCCGCGGCGCTTGTGTTGTACATGGATGTAGGACATTAGGGCAACACAGGAGCAGTTGCCGTGATGCGCAGGAGCGGCGGTAAAGGTTTCAATGGTTTTATTCATACCCTGCAGAGTTGATGTAGTGATGCTTTCAGCTATGATAAATTTTGTAGCTGAATAAGAATATTTTTGTCAGCTTTGGCGATATCATTTGATGATTCGCTTGTTCATCCGCTTCACTCATACCACCACAAAGCAAAGTCGTACCCAATCTGCTTGATTGAGGTTGAAATACCCGCTAAATGCTCGTTTTCAAGGTCTAATGCCTATAAACCGCAATAGAGCAATTGCGGTTTAGCAAGTGTATAATGCTCAGCTTAATTTAAATTACTAACCGAATTTAAGGAATCAACAGTGCTCGAAGCGTACCGCAAACATGTTGAAGAACGTGCCGCAGAAAACCTGCCTCCATTACCACTTGATGCTCAGCAAGTTGCTGATTTAGTTGAGCTTGTCAAAAATCCTGCCGGAGAAGATACTGATTATCTGATGGATTTACTGGTGAATCGAGTACCACCAGGGGTAGACCAGGCGGCTTATGTTAAAGCTGCGTTTCTAACGGATGTGGCCAAAGGCAAGACCGGCTGTGATTTGATTTCACGTGAGTACGCGACTGAATTACTGGGTACCATGTTAGGTGGCTACAATATCCAGCCATTGATTGATTTGCTGGATGATGGGGTCACGGCACCAGTGGCTGTAAAAGCCCTGTCCCACACACTACTGATTTATGATGCTTTCCATGATGTGGCCGAGAAAGCTAAAAGCAATGATTTTGCCAAACAGATTCTACAGTCCTGGGCTGATGCTGAGTGGTTTACCAGTAAGCCTGAGCTGGCTGATGAAATCACTGTAACGGTATTCAAGGTGCCCGGCGAAACCAATACTGATGATTTATCACCGGCCACAGAGGCCTGGAGCCGTCCAGATATCCCCTTACACGCCAAATCCATGCTGATCAGTAAAATGGACAAGCCATTGGAGACGATCGAAGAGCTGAAACAAAAAGGTCACCCCATTGCCTATGTGGGTGATGTTGTGGGCACCGGTTCTTCACGTAAGTCTGCTATTAACTCAGTACTCTGGCATATGGGCAACGATATTCCGTTTGTACCCAATAAGCGTGAAGGCGGTGTGGTCCTCGGGGGCAAGATAGCGCCAATCTTTTTTAATACCGCAGAAGATTCTGGGGCCTTGCCGATTGAGTGTGATGTTAGCGCTATGAATATGGGTGATGTAATTCGCATTCGTCCTAAAGAAGGTGTTGTACTCAATGAAGCCGGTGATGAGCTGTGTACGTTTGATCTGCGTCCAACCACTATGCCTGACGAAGTTCGAGCTAATGGTCGCATCCCATTGATTATCGGTCGTGGTTTAACAGACCGCGCGCGCGAGACACTGAATCTAGACTCATCAGATGTTTTCTTACGTCCCGTCGAGCCACAGGATACCGGCAAGGGTTATACACTGGCCCAGAAGATGGTCGGTAAAGCCTGTGGTGTCGAGGGTGTACGACCAGGGACTTACTGTGAGCCGAAAATGACCACAGTGGGCTCACAGGATACCACTGGTGCGATGACCCGTGATGAGCTGAAAGAGCTGGCCTGCCTGGGTTTCTCTGCCGATCTGGTGATGCAGTCATTCTGTCATACGGCGGCCTATCCAAAACCTGTGGATATAAAGCTGCAACACGATTTACCTGATTTTATGAATACCCGTGGCGGCGTCGCTTTGCGCCCCGGTGACGGTGTTATTCACTCCTGGCTCAATCGTATGATTTTGCCGGATACCGTTGGTACTGGTGGCGATTCCCATACCCGTTTTCCCATTGGAATTAGTTTTCCTGCCGGTTCGGGTCTGGTGGCCTTTGGTGCTGCCCTGGGTGTAATGCCACTGGATATGCCTGAGTCTGTACTGGTGCGTTTTAAAGGTGAAATGCAGCCGGGTATTACCTTGCGTGACCTGGTCAATGCAATTCCTTATGTGGCCATTCAGAAAGGCTTACTGACTGTTGAAAAACAGGGCAAGAAAAATGTCTTTAATGGTCGTGTGCTGGAAATCGAAGGATTACCTGATTTGAAAGTAGAGCAGGCATTTGAATTGTCCGATGCATCGGCTGAACGTTCTGCTAACGGTTGCTCTGTGCGTCTGGGTAAAGAGTCCATCATCGAGTTTCTGCAGTCCAATATTACCTTGCTGAAGTGGATGATTGCCAACGGTTATGAAGACGCGCGTACCTTGCAGCGTCGAATTGACGCGATGGAAGAATGGCTGAAAGATCCCCAATTGCTGGAACCGGATACTGATGCAGAATACGCGGAAATTATTGAAATTGATTTGAACGAAATCAAAGAGCCGATCCTCGCATGTCCGAATGACCCCGATGATGTGAAGCTGTTGTCAGAAGTCGCCAATACACATATTGATGAAGTCTTTATCGGTTCCTGCATGACTAATATTGGGCATTATCGAGCTGCTGGTAAGGTACTCGAGGGTGTGAGTAATATTCCAACCCGTATGTGGATTGCACCACCAACAAAAATGGATGAGCACCAGTTAACAGAAGAAGGTTATTACAGTATCTTTGGAAAAGCAGGCGCACGTACTGAAATGCCCGGTTGTTCTTTGTGTATGGGTAACCAGGCACGTGTAGCTGATAATTCTACCGTAGTATCAACGTCGACGCGTAATTTCCCAAATCGTCTGGGTAATGGTGCGGATGTGTATCTGGCATCGGCTGAGCTAAGTGCGGTTGCAGCCATACTTGGTCATATCCCAACTGTTGCGGAATACATGGAAAAAGTAAAAGACATTGAAACTATGTCAGCGGAAATATACCGCTATCTGAATTTCCATGAAATTGCAGAATATAAAGACGTTGCTGATAAGGTTATACCCATCGTTGCAGCATAATTGATGAAGAACCTGCTTTTTGTTGCCATGGGTGGAGCCTTAGGTGCCATGCTGCGTTACGGAATATCGTCAGGCATTTACGCCTGGTTCGGACGTAGCTTTCCCTATGGCACATTAGCAGTGAATGTCATGGGTTCATTTGCGATTGGACTGTTATCCATTTTGTTGGTGGAAAAATTTGACGTTCCCCATGAGGTTCGACTGGCACTGGTAGTGGGTGTGCTGGGGGCGTTAACTACGTTTTCGACTTTCTCCTGGGATACACTGGAATTGCTGGAGCAGGGCTTGGTGCAAAAAGCGATGTGGAATGTGTTCCTGAATGTCGTGGTTTGTTTAGCAGCAGCCTGGACCGGCGCCCAGTGGGCGAAAAGTATGGTTTGAATTCTTTGCTGCTGAGGTGCAAAGAAAAAATTCAGTCTGTTTTTTTAGAACAGCTGTTTGATTTTTTTAATAAACGTGTCAATCATAAGCGCTAATTTTTAAAAGCTTATATCATCAAGACATAATACTTACTCTGGGTCTCCGAGACTCTGTATCAATTTTTGATAAGAAAAAAATATGCTAGATCAAAAACTTCTTAGAAAT
>JBFFSQ010000211.1:0-5152 GCA_041572275.1 Gammaproteobacteria bacterium | reverse complement strand
CATCCTGGCCCAGGCCTTCGGCCAGCGTCATGCCATCCTCGATGGCAATGTGAAGCGGGTGCTGGCGCGTTATCACGGCGTCGAAGGCTGGCCCGGGCAGCTCAAGGTACAGAAGCAGCTATGGACCTATGCCGAGCAGCACACACCCAATCAGCAACTGGCCGATTACACCCAGGCGATGATGGATCTGGGGGCTACCCTGTGTCGCCGCAGTCAGCCGCGCTGCACTGACTGTCCGATTGCTAAGGATTGTGTTGCCCTGGCTGAAGAGCGGGTGGCGACATTGCCAACACCGCGACCGAAAAAAACCTTACCGGTGAAGACGGCTCGCATGCTGGTACTGGTAGATAGTGATAATCAGGTATTACTGGAAAAACGCCCGCCCAGTGGTATATGGGGTGGCCTCTGGAGCCTGCCCGAGCTGGAGCTGGATCAGGATGTCGCCAGCTGGTGCCAGCAGCAGTGGCAGCTCCAGGTGGGTGCGGTAGAGGATGCTGTGGGTATTCGTCACAGCTTCAGTCATTACCATTTTGATATCATTCCCTGCCGGGTTGAAGTGAAAAACCCTGGGCAAAGTGTGATGGAAGCCGAGCGCATAGTCTGGTATAACACATCCCATCCTGATCAGCGTGGTCTGGCTGCGCCGGTTAAAAATATCTTACGGTCGTTTCTTCAGGTTTAAATCAGAAGCGCCCACAACAGACAGTGAGGAATTGTTATGGCACGTATGGTGCAATGTGTAAAACTGGGCCGTGAAGCCGAAGGTCTGGATTTGCCGCCTTATCCCGGCGAGTTGGGTAAAAAAATCTATGAAGGTGTATCGAAAGAAGCATGGGCTGAATGGCTGAAGCACCAGACCATGCTGATCAACGAATACCGTTTAACGCCGATTGAGCCGAAAGCGCGTAAATTCCTGGAAGAGCAAATGGAAAAGTTTTTCTTCAGTGAAGAAGGCAGTGCGGCCCCCGGTGACTTTGTTCCGCCATCAAACTAAGCGATGGTTGCAGGCAGTGAAAAAATACCCGGTTGTCCGGGTATTTTTTTGTTCACAGTTTAGAGTTGTTGCACACGTTCCAGTACCGCCTGGGCATGGCCATCAGCACCGACACCGTACATGGCATCGACAATTTCACCGGCTTTATTGATGATAAACGTCGAACGTACAATGCCCATTTTTTTAACACCGTCTTTTTCTTTTTCCTGCCAGACCCCGTAGCTGTTACATAGACTGCCATCGGTATCGGCAAGCAGCTGTACATTCAGATTATATTTTTTAATAAAGGCCTGGTGGCTGTCACAGTCGTCCTTACTGACGCCTATGACCACGGTGTCATGTGCGGCAAACTGATCGGCCAGATCGGTAAACTGTTTGGCTTCCAGTGTACAACCCGAAGTGTCATCCTTGGGGTAAAAATACAGCACGACATGCTGTTTGTTTTGAAAATCGGCCAGCTGGATCGTTTGTTGATCCTGGTTGATGGCACTGAATGCCGGTGCGGTTTGCTGATTGCTTAACATAGTCTTGTCCTGTTTCAGGTTTGCCGTATCGGCAAGTGAGTGTGTTGTGAAAATTTATAACATACAGTGATTCAGAAATAGCCGGTTATTTCGTGCGGCTATGCGGGTATCTATTAGACGAAGGCAATAACCGTTATGATGATTGCCAGGATCATGTATAGGGTAATACAAAGGCGAATAATGACAGTCATGCGTTTGGGGAGCAGCGGGCTTCTGGCCCTGATAGTGAGTCTCGGTACGGCAGTAGCAGCTGATTTAACCGTAACGGTGAAAGAAAAGGGTACGGGTGTCTATGTCGAAGGTGCCACGGTGGTGCTGGCCGATGGTGAGACCTATCAGCAGACCGATGCAACAGGCCGAGTGCAATTCGTTGATACGGCCATCGAGGGCGAGATTAAAATACTCGCAGCAGGTTACGAATCATTGCAACAATCGGTAACGGCATCACAGACCACGGTCATCGTGTACCTGCCGCCACTGACAGTGGAGTCCGAGGGACTGGAAGTCACCGCTAACCGTATTGAAGAAAACACCTCCCGGGTTAGCCTCACCGAGCAGGAGTTGAGTAATACTCCAGGCAGTCAGGGTGATCCCCTCAAAGCGATCACGGCCCTGCCCGGCATTATCGCGGCCAGCGAAAGCTCTTCATCGGTGTATATGCGCGGCAGTAACGATAATGAAAACATCGTCTGGGTCAATCGGGCACCGGTCGGCTACCTGTATCATTTCGGTGGTTTTCATTCCACCGTCAATGCCGCGCTCATTGAAGATATCAATATTTTTCTCGCCGGTTTTCCTGTCGAGTATGGTAACGCCCTGGGTGGTGCCATCGATGTGAAATTGCGTAATCCAAAAAATGATCGCATGCATTACCGCTTCGATATTTCCACCATTACCTCGTCGTTGCTGGCGGAAGGGCCGGTGGCCGACGCGGGTGGCGACAGCTTTTACGTGGCCGCTCGTCGCAGCTATATCGACTGGTTGTTTTCACCGGATGAGTTTAATGATGCTTTTGAAGATGATGAGGATGAGAACCCGGATCAGGTCACGTTGGTGCCACGCTTCTACGATACGCAGATGCTCTATCATCAACAGCTGGACAAGGGCTACATTGATTACTATATGTTCACCGCCGGTGATGAGCTGGCGGCAGATATCCGTGACTCAGCCTTGTCTGATCCGCAACTGGCCGGTCGCCTCAGTGAGAAACAGGCCTACCTCACTACCGGCTTAAACTGGCAACAGGTGTGGTCGCCTGGGTTCAGTCATACCATGACGCTGGCCTACTATCACAACGAAACTGAAGTCAGCCTGGGCAGTGATGACAGTGGCGAACCGTTTTATGCTGATGTGCAGAGCGATACCCTGCTCTGGCAGCCGGAACTGAGCTGGCAACTGGATGAGCATAACCGGCTCAATCTGGGTATCGCGGCCAGTTACAGTGAGGCGCCGATTAACCTCTATCTGTCACGCCTGCCCGATGAGAATGATCCGGATTTTGATTTCACTTCACAGACTAAGTACCGGGTGAACACTGAATTACGGGCTCGAGAGTACTCGCCCTATGTCAAATACCGTCGTCAGTGGAGCGATCGACTTACCACATCCCTGGGCGTGCTTTACAGTGATATTGAAGTGAGTGGTGGTTTTAGTGCCCAGGAATTGAGTCCCCGTGCCAGCCTCGAATATCAGCTCAATCCGGCGACCCTGATAACCGCGGCCTGGGGACGCTATGTGCAGGTGCCACAACCGACGGAAATCATTGAGCAATACGGCAATCCCGGCCTGCTGGTAACCAGAGCCGAGCATCGTGTGCTGGGTATGGAATACCGGATAAACCCGCTCTACAGTGTCAAAGCCGAGATCTACCATAAACCGATGACCGACCTGGTGGTGGCCATAGATACCAATCTGCCACCGGATAATTTTAGCAATGATGGTAGTGGTGAAGCCTACGGTCTGGATATTTTCCTGAAGCGGGAACCGGTGAATCGCACCATGGGCTGGCTCGCGATTTCCTGGAGTAAGGCTGAGCGCACCAATGAGATAACCGGTCTGACCCGAGATTTTTCCGGTGATCAGCCGCTGACCCTGACAGCGGTCTGGGGGCAGCCGTTTCGGGGTGAGGGCTGGAAACGCTGGGACTGGAGTATAAAGGCTCTGGTCCATTCCGGCACACCGTATACCGAGGTGATTGGTCGCCACCAGGAAGATCCACTGGATCCGACCAGTCGCTGGATTCCCGAATACGGGCCACACAATGCCGAGCGTACACCCGTGTATTTCAAGCTAGACCTGCGCATTGCCCGGGAAACCCTGTTCAATGAATCAAAAATGAAGTGGTATCTGGACTTGCAGAACATTACCTTCAGGGAAAACGTCGTGTCTTATGACTATGGCAATGAATACGAAAAAATAGATAATCCCACTGAAGCCACTGGCATGTCGTTTTTCCCCTTCTTTGGGGTAGAAATTGAGTTTTAGAGAGGCCTGGCGTAATTCAGGAATACACACTATGACAAATATTGATTTAATGGCTCAAATGGATAAAGGCGGTCCCATCATGTGGGTGATTTTTGTGGCTGCCTGCATTGCTTTCGCCATGTTGATCTGGCAAAGCTGGCGTGTCTACGCACTGATTAAACATGCCCGCGAAGATTATGCCACCTTACAGGCGGATGCCAGCAGCAGAATTGAGCTAAATCTGTCCGCCAACAGCAGTCCGGCAGCACGGATTCTAAGTCTGATGAACTGGCAGGAAATCTTCAGCAAGGATGATCTGATCAAGGAAATGAATATCCAGCTGGCCGCGATTAAACCGAATATGGAAGGCAGCCTGCCCACCATTGCGACCCTGGGTGCGTTGTTGCCGATGCTGGGTTTGCTGGGAACGGTCACGGGGATGATCAATGTATTCGAAGTCATCGCCCTTCATGGCAGTGGCCGCCCTGAACAAATGGCGGAAGGCATTTCCCAGGCCCTGTTGACTACCGCCAGTGGCCTGATATTTGCCATCCCGGTGATATTCCTGCATCACCTGCTATCCCGTCGCGTCAGTGAGCTGATGGTGATCACCAGCCAGACAATGCAGATACTGGTGCACCGGGACATCGAATCATTCAAGCAGGACTGAGATTATGAATGAACTGGATATACCAGAACTGGAGACCGGCAAGCCAGAAGTGAGTATGGCGCCGTTGATTGATATCGTGTTCCTGTTGCTGATCTTTTTTATGGTCACCACGGTTTTCCCTGACCAGGGGCTGGTGATTGAAAAACCGGCGTCGGAACATGCCGCCCAGCTGCCGAATCAACACCGTGTGCTCAAGCTTGATCAGCATGGCCAGGTCTATTACCGCAATTCAAAAGTCAGCATCGACGATGTGCGTCGACTGTTAGCGGCCGATGTTATCCTGCAGCCCGAGTTGTCGGTGGTGATCAATGCCGATCGACGGGCCACTACAGGAACACTCATCGAATTGATCGATGCGGCCAAGGCCAGTGGCGCCCGGTTGCTGGGATTGGCAACGGATGATAAACGCGTACCCTGAGCCTTTGACGCCGCGACTGCTGGCGTCGCTGGCCGGAGTTGGTCTGGCACTGATGTTGCTGGCATTAATGCAGGTGTTGTCTG
>JBFFSQ010000210.1:0-5156 GCA_041572275.1 Gammaproteobacteria bacterium | reverse complement strand
TAAACAGGATATCGTCTTCGCCGGTGGCGGTGAGGAAGAACACTGGACCCTGAGCATGCTGTTTGACGGCATGGGCGCCTTGTCGACCAAATATAATGAAACACCTGAATCCGCATCACGCCCCTACGATGAGACCCGCGATGGTTTTGTCATCGCTGGCGGCGGTGGCATCGTGGTGCTTGAAGAACTGGAACACGCCAAAGCACGTGGCGCTAAAATCTATGCTGAAATCGTCGGCTATGGTGCCACCTCCGATGGTTTCGACATGGTGGCCCCTTCCGGTGAAGGCGCTATTCGTTGTATGCAGCAGGCACTCGCCACAGTAGACGCACCGATTGATTACATCAATACCCACGGCACCAGCACACCGGTGGGTGACGTCAAAGAAATCGAAGCCATTCGCGAAACCTTCGGCGAGAATATTCCACCGCTGAGTTCAAGCAAATCGCTGTCTGGTCATTCACTGGGAGCGGCCGGAGTACAGGAAGCTATCTATTGCTTGTTAATGATGGAAAATAACTTCATTCAGGCCTCCGCCAATATCAGTAGTCTAGATGAAGCTGTCGCCGATATGCCCATCGTCACCGAACGGCAGGACAATGTAGAGCTCAATACTGTACTGACCAATAATTTTGGTTTTGGCGGCACAAATGCCTGCCTGGTTCTGCAAAAGTACAAAGACTAATCAAGGAGCGGCCCTGGCCGCTCTTTGAACCCACCTTACACCCTGTCTTCGGTGGTTAAACAAATCACTGCTGGACTTCCTGATGCCTGCACACTAACGCCTGGAGCAATTCGCACAGCACATCAGGTTTCTATTCACCATCTCTGTGGCTTTATCATAAATCCTTCATTGCAATGATGGTCAGGAGTGCAAACACGGGTTTACTGCTCACACTTCACGACGATATACAGTACACTGCAACCAATATGAATCCTCCTGATATAGACGAAGCTGACTTTGCAGAACTGCAACCCGACACTCTGATCGCAGCGGTTGAAAGTCTGGGACTGGACTGTGACGCGCGTATTTTTCCCCTTAACAGTTATGAAAACCGCGTCTATCAAATTGGTCTTTATGAAGCCCCACCGGTCATTGCCAAATTCTACCGTCCCAATCGTTGGACTGATGCCCAGATACTGGAAGAGCATCGCTTCACTGACGAACTCGCTAACCGAGACATTCCAGTCATTGCCCCCTTACAGTTCCAGGGTTGCAGCCTACACAGCTATCAGCATTACCGATTTGCCCTGTATCCTCGACACGGTGGCCGCCCACCGGAACTGGATAACCCGGAACATTTACGCTGGCTCGGCCGCTTCATTGCCCGTATTCACGCCACCGGTAGTACGCAACGCTTCCAGTATCGACCGGGATTGAATACTGAAAGCTTTGCCATTGCCCCCAGTCGTTATCTGATCGACCATGGATTTATCCCTGACTATCTGCAGGAGGCCTACCAAAGCCTCATCACGGACCTGATTCCCCTCTTGCAGCAACGCTATGACAACCAGTCACCCGCCAGCCTGCGTCTCCATGGCGACTGCCATCCCGGCAATATTCTCTGGACTGATCACGGCCCACACTTTGTCGACTTTGATGACAGTCGCAGCGGCCCTGCTATACAGGATTTATGGATGCTGCTATCCGGCAATAGCCAGGAACAACAGATACAACTGGAACAGATTCTGGAAGGCTATTACGACTTCCATGATTTTAATCCGGCCGAAAGTCGCCTTATCGAGCCCCTGCGCACCCTGCGTATTATCCATTATTCCGGCTGGCTGGCCCAACGCTGGAGCGACCCAACTTTCCCACTGAATTTCCCATGGTTCAATACACCCAACTACTGGGAACAGCATGTACTAGAACTCAGAGAGCAATTTGCGCTGTTACAGGAAAACGAAGCCATCAACCTGTAAACTAATAAATTCAAAGGTAAAGGTTTAGATTAATTCTATAAATGACTGTATTTTTTGAATAAAAACGCTAGAATTAATAAAAACATACGGCTTGTAACTGATCATGATGACGACTAAATCCATTTATACGCTGCTAATCGCCTTCAGCATTACCTTTACCAGCACCGCTTTTGCAGAGCGCCCGGCTGACTTTGATGAACCGACGGCTGAAGAAACTATGCCACCATCGTCTGAATCGATGGATGACGGCCGACCTGCAGCCAGCACAACAGAGCCCGCCCCTGAGGCTGAAACGACCACAGTCAAAACCCAGGTTCAGCAGACTGGCGATGTATTGAATATGCAAGCCCAGCCAGCTCCTGTCAGGCTCATGGATTTCCCCCGCCGTGGCATGAGCCAGGATAAGGTGCAAAATGAACTGGGGCGCCCGGTCGAAATCGTGCCCGCGATTGGTCAGCCACCCATTACTCGCTGGGTCTACGATGATCGCATCGTGTATTTTGAATACTCAACGGTGCTCCACGTCGTCGCTAAATAAACAATTAGCTCACTGATTCTTTGACCATCACTATCGATCAGGGCAGCCCCCTGATCACACACGTCCATGCTCGACCTGTCACCGCTCAAACTCCCGTCGCCGATTCAACAGTTACACAGCGAATTCCTGCATCAGCATCAAATTGAGCTCTTTATAAAACGAGACGACCTGATCCACCCCGTGATCTCGGGTAACAAATGGCGTAAACTTAAATACAATCTCGAGCAGGCTCGACGGGACCATCACCACAGCCTGTTAACCTTCGGGGGTGCATATTCCAATCACATCCATGCCACGGCGGCTGCCGGCCGCTACTTTGGTTTTAACACCATCGGTATCATTCGAGGTGAGCCTTACAGCCCGCTAAATCCCACACTACAGGATGTGACTAACTGGGGCATGCAACTCGATTATGCATCCCGAGCTGATTATCGTCAGAAAACCTCTGCCAAGTTTATCCAACAACTTAAAGAAAAGTTCGGAGACTTTTATCTAATCCCCGAGGGTGGCAATAACGACCTCGCAGTGACCGGTGTCAGTGAAATCATCGAGGAACTGGATGAGGAGTATGACATTATCTGTATTGACTGTGGCACCGGTGCAACCATGGCTGGCATTATTGCCGGGCTCCACCAGCCCAGCCAGGTACTCGGTTTTGCAGTGCTCAAAGGGGCTGACTTTCTGGTCGACGATATCCGTCAACGTCTGCAATCCTGTCAATCCACTTCAGCGCCCAACAACTGGACCGTTAATCTTGACTACCACTTTGGTGGCTTTGCCAAAACCCGTCCGGAACTGTTTGAGTTTATCGATCGTTTTCAACAGCAATATAATATCCCACTGGAGCCAGTCTACAGCGGCAAGATGCTTTATGGTCTGTTTGATCTGATTAAGAAAGGTCAATTGAAAACTGGCAGCAGAGTACTCGTCATCCATAGCGGTGGCTTACAGGGTGCTCGCGGTATGTCGAGCCAGCACCCTCAATCCTGATGAGATCGAGCCTACATGGCATCCAGCTCACGATAGGCATCAATATAATCCTGGGCATAATTGGAAAAATCAGCAAACTCAGATTTGAATGTGGCATCCAGCTCTGCTTCAGTGACACGATTGCCATCAAAGCTCACGACACGATTCGCCTCTAGATCAAACGCTTTTTTGTATTCTACAAATTCTTTTTCAATATTTGAGCGGTAATCATCGAACGCCTGCTGCTGTGCCTGTGCCTCTTGCTGCATCTGTTGTTTAAAGGCGGCAAAATCATCAACCTGCTGCGTTTGCCTTAACTCATAGTCAGCACCGGGTGATTCGATATTAAGTTTACCTTCTTCCAGTGCTACACCCTGACCATCTTCATTTTCATAAACAATAAAAGTCGTACCACGCACACCTATCGTGGCGAAGTTGGTTTTCACCTGACGAGGACGTTCAGTTCCAAATACTTTCCTGAAAATATAATACACCTTGCCGCCAAGCTGAGATAACCAGCCTGATTCTTCCACACGTAGCCGACTTTTTTCATCCAGCACCGTTAGCGCACCATCATCAAACTGAACCACAGCTTTAGCGCCTGGTCGGGTAACAACGGTTTCTCGGGTGTTCACCAGATACTTGGTTTTTTGCGGATGTCTTTGCTCCCCGTGCTCATTCAACACATAGACTTCACCCTGTAGTTTGACGATACGGCCACGAAAATCATCGGCCTACACTGTTGCCGACAGACAGAATGCCAATACTGTTACCAGCAGTGGCTGGAGAAAAGAATGCTGCCCCATGTGATTGTTCTCGCTTACTGTTATTTGAATCAATAATAGCCGACTATTGACCATATAATAAGTCAGGAATAGAAACCATGGCTTAATTCTATGCTAATTCTGAGGCAGATTGACCTTTAACCAGTTTGCCAACTCCTCGGGCAATTTGTAGTCTGGATACTGTTGTCTGAAGACGCGCAAACTCTGCTGTAATTCATCATACTGTTGAGCTGACAACAAGGCCTGCATATGAAACACCCATTCCTCGATCCTGGCATTGGGTATTACACCATTAAATTCTTCGAGACTGCCTTCTTTCGGCTCGCTAAACGCTGATGCTGCTGATTTTGACCGTGATATTTCTTCAACATTCTGCATCGGTGCAGGTGCTAACATGGGTTCAGCCATCATAACGCGCTGCTTTTTCTTGCGTTCAACCTCTTGCTTTCTTAGCTCAGACAACTCCGCCTGACGAGCCGATGGCGCAATCGCTTCAGTCTGCAGTTCCCTGGCCTTGAAATCTGTCACTGCAGGTAATTGCGCATCCACATCGTCTAGAATAGATTCAATGGGCAATGCGTAGTCCTGCTCAGGTGACTGCAACTCAGGCTCAAGACTAAGCTTCATCACCAGACTCAAGCTAATCAGTATAATCGCAGCATAGCTAACCGGAACATACCAGGCCCGTCTTGGCACTCGGATATCCACCACCTTGTGATCAGTCTCCGCTATCGCCTGATGGGCAGCCTGTAAAATCTGCTCATCTAATTCCGCCGGCGGCTGTTCCTGTTCCAACACCTGATATAGCTCATGGATATCCTGTGCCTGTGGCTCATTCATGTGGTCGTTGTTCATAGTGTAGCTACCAATGACTGTCGCAAACGCTGGATTGCATAACGTAAACGACTTTTAACCGTTTCCCGATTGACGCCAGTAATGTC
>JBFFSQ010000209.1:0-5157 GCA_041572275.1 Gammaproteobacteria bacterium | reverse complement strand
TCCATACATCCAGCCTATATAAATACATCGGCCTTACGATGGCACGCCGACACCACCCGGATGCCAGTGCCTGGCTGAGTCTGGTACCCGCTAATCTGATCGACCGCGATATCCAGGAATGGCGTATCCGAACAGCTATACGCCAGAGCCAGTGGCCAGACGTCATTGCTTCTATTGAGTCCCTTGATCCCCATGAACAGTCCAGTCTACGCTGGCAATACTGGTGGGCCTATGCCAATGAACAGCTGGGCCGGGACATCGACGCAACCAGTACCTATAAATATCTGGCCCAACGTCGGGATTTCTATGGTTTTCTTGCCGCAGACCATCTGCAACAGGCCTATGCATTTGAAAACCACCCACTACAACTCGATGAACATGAACTGACAGGAATCATGGCTTACCCACAGACCCTGCGGGCTCATGAGCTCTTCCGACTCAATAAAATACCTCAGGCTCGCCGTGAGTGGCAAAACCTGATTAGTGAGCTTGATGACGAACAGAAACTGGCCGCCTCCAAGTTGGCTGATAACTGGGACTGGCATGACCGCGCCATCGTGACCATGGGCAAAACCGATTACCGAGATGACATAGTACTGCGCTTCCCTATGCCACAGTCCTTGCTGGACAAGGTTAAAAACTGGTCACAGAAAAACAGTATTGATAGCGCGCTAACCTACGCTATTATCCGTCGTGAAAGCGCCTTCATGAGTGATGCCCGCTCTAGCCAGGGCGCACTGGGCCTGATGCAGATCATGCCACGAACAGCACGCCACGTGGCTCGAGCCATGAAAGTCCGCTACCATGGGAAACACAGCCTGCTGAGCAGCGAAACCAATATCCGACTTGGCACAGGTTACCTTGGCCGCATGCTCGAACGCCATGACAGCCAACCGGTCCTGGCTACCGCGGCCTATAATGCAGGCCCACATCGTGTCAAAAACTGGCTACCCGATCAGCAGCCCATGGAGGCCATTCGCTGGATTGAAACCATCCCCTTTGAAGAGACCCGTGAATATGTTCGAAATGTACTGGCCTATACAGTGATCTATGAACATATCATGGGCGAACAGTACACCCCTCTAACGGAACGCATGCCGTTAATACCCGCTCGCAACGCAGCTATAGAAACCGCTGCCGCCAGCCCCACACCTGATCGCAGCACACCCGAATCCTAATTTAATCAATAAAAACATAAAGATACTTGCATTAGGTGAGAATCTAGTCTAAGTTTGTCGTGTAATTTAAATAATATCCCTGTAATTGCACAACTGATTACTCTGGAGATCAAAATGATAAATGAGACTACTCTGCAAATTGGCGAACGCGTTCGTGTAAAAAGTACCGGCCAACATGTGACCGTTGATCAGGTCAGCCCGCACGGTTTTGCCATTGTTAAATTTAACAGTGGCGGCAAACATCGCTTTCTGAACCATATGCTAGAAGTCGTTGCAGATCGTCGCAAAAGTATACGATTGCAATAATCTCGACCCAGGCCAGGGATGGCCTTCGGGCGCGGTTTGAATTAAAGTAATTTCATACCTTGTCGATAGTTAATATAACGACCCTGTATGGAATAGTGATTATGGTGAATATTCCACCAGTGAACAGGCCACCAGGCTTCCTGAGAACGCTAAGGAAGCGTGGAACACGCCGGCTGATGGAAACCCTCAACACGCTGAAAGATGGCAAACAGAAACGCACAGAAAGACGCAAATTTCTGGACAGACGCAGACGCTCAGTCCGGGTAAACCAGGAACGACGACAGCTAAAAGACCGCCGTAGCCGAAGCACTGGTAAATCAAGCATAGGTCAGAACATTAATACAACCGCATGAAACGCTCGACAAAAAATCAAATTTCAATACTGATTAAACTGCTTATTCTTATACTGATAGCCGGCATTGCGATCTGGTCGATCATGGAAGAATCACCAGTATCGAAAATTCAAAGCTATGAAAAGCAGCCGAGCAATTTGCCCAAAACCTCACGCAGCTACAGCCAGTCTGTCAGCGGTCAATCCGATACAGATTCAGACGACGTGTCACTCACAGGCAAAAAAGGTCAATATGACGAGGCACGAATCGGCAAATAAGCCTAGCGCCTACAGCAGGACTCAATCATAGGCGCACAGATCACATCCAGTGCGTGCTTCATCTCCCCTCCCGGTATCACCATGGTATTTCGGCGTGACATGAAAGATCCATGTATACGCTTCATCAGGTGTAGAAAATCATATTTCTCTGGATCCCTGAAGCGCACCACCACCACACTCTCTGACTCGGTTGGTACATCCCTGGCAATAAAAGGGTTGGAGGTATCCACCACAGGCATACGCTGGAAATTAATATCGGTGAGAGAAAACTGAGGCACAATAAAATGAATATAATCCTGTAAGCACTGCAGGATGTTTTCTGTCACTTCCTCCCGGCCCCGATTTCTGCACGACATATCACGGTGAATTTTCTGAATCCATTCCAGGTTAATTGCAGGTACAACCCCAATTAATAATTCCACATATTGTGCGACATTGACACCGGTTTGCCCGGAGCGGTTGCGACGCTCTTCCCTAATCGGCAGATGGCTCTTCGCTTTTTTTCGTCGGGTCCAGCTATCCGCTACCACGCCACCATGGAGACCTTCATAGAACAGCAAATCGGTATCTTCTGGTAGATTATGCCAGTCGGTGAATGTCCCGACGGGACATTCAAAGTTCTCGGCATTTTCCTCGGTCACCAGTTGACGTGCTTTGCCCGTACCTGTCTCAGAATAGCTTTTGAATAACTGCTCCAGCTTATCAAACAGATTCAAGTCCGGACCATAACAACTCAATGATTTGCCAAGTCGTTCGGCTTCATTCATCTGTTGACACATTTCAAAATTATCAAATTTAAAAAAACCGTCGCCCTGTACAAAGGCCGCGTTCAAACCCTGGCGATGAAATATCTCCTTAAATGCCTGCTGTACTGAAGTTGTGCCCGCTCCTGATGCGCCGGTTACAGCAATGATAGGATGTTTCTTGTTCATATAGTTATCCCGCTTACCTGCATCCTTTATATTTACCGCATGTTAATGCCCATATCAAATATTTATCATATCCATTAAACGACACACACGCCGGTAATCATCGGTACAACACAGGGCATTAGAGTAACAAACTAAAATTACTATTCAAAAAAGGAGGGAATTACCTGGCTCATAAGAATCAAAAAGCCGCGGTTCAAATATGCTGTTATCAAAATCGACTGTTTACACTTCATATCAGCAGGCCAGACCCTGCTGGACTTGGCGGCGATAAGATCAGATGAATTTTGTAGACGATCCTGAACCGCTCAGACCTGCTATTTTTTTAATTGTTGCTAAGTCATTAACCTGAACCGCCCGACCCTGTGTCTCGACCAGCCCCTGTTGCTCAAAGCGCTTAAACACCCGTCCCACAGTTTCCAGTGCCAGACCAAGGTAATTGGCGATATCCATTCGTCGCATGGACAGCCTGAAACTATCAGCAGGCATGCCGTGAATCTGTAGGCGGCTAACAACACTGACTAAGAACACAGCCAGCTTCTGGTCCGCTGATTGAGCACCAATCAGCAACGATTGATACTGGCTCTGCCTGACTTTGGTCGTCAGCGTTTTAATCAGCATTTCATCAAAATCGGCAAAACGGTTATCCAGTGCTGCGACGGCCTGATAATTCATTTCACACACACTGCTGTCTTCCAGTGCAATCACCGTATACATATAGGAGCCTTCATCGATAGCATCCAGGCCAATGAGTTCACCCGGCAGAAAAAAGTCGACAATCTGCTCACGACCGTCGTCAAAATAGGTAACTGCCTTCAGCATGCCTGACTTCACTGAATAAATATCCTGAAACGACTCACCCGCCGCAATTAATTCGCCACCATTCGCGATCTGCTTACGCCGATGTACCACTGTATCGAGTAATTCGAGGTTGTGACCTTCCAGGCCAGCTACCTGACACAGGCCATGCAAACCGCAATTCACACATTCAACTTCTTTACGCGCTGATTTTTTTCGACTTTGTTTTTGAATTTGGCTGAGCTGATCCATGGGCAATTACCTGAATAATCGTTACTTAGTTATACCCACAGTTGAGTTTGCTTTATTTGATAAATGACAAATTCTTTCAATCTTATGATAGCTCGTTTCTGAGCTGAACACTGGACAGAAACCGTGTAACTGTGGCTCGTTCGCGCTAGATAATACTGATACGAGCGATCTTCAAGCCCAGACTATGAAATACACAGCGGCAACTACCAGCCCTACTAGCAACAGTTGACGACCACTCTGACACAGACCGCACACCTGTCTCCGCCGGAGCTTTATCGCCGTCATCAATGCATCTGCTTATTCAAATGTTTTGCGCCAGAGCTTAAGATCAGTGATGGTATCGGTGCGCTCACGAAACACCAGACCAGCCTGATATTGTCCTGGTTTGTCGTCTTCTTTGCACCAGCGAATATTTCCGGTCAGAAAATACTTCCTGTCTTCTTTGGTCACCCAAACATCCAGCACGCTATCAATCAGAATAGGGCGATTAAACAAGATTTTCATGCCCGAAGCTGAGGCATCCACGCTTGCGGCATCCAGGGTTTTCCCCAACAAACCGGGATTTTCGGAAGAAAACACAATTTTTATTGTTAGCTGAGCTTCAAAATCAAACCGCGGGTCTGCACGACGTTCTTCAAACGCCTTATCCAAATTATTATTCATTCTACAATTTCCCTGAAAAAGATGTTTCTGGTTATTTTGTATTCAACAGTATAGGCACAGATGCAACCGTTTTTACCTATTTATAAAAAAAACACCACCTAGATCAAAATTTATGCAAACAATCGTGATGCATTTCTAGAAAAAGAGCCGATATCCCTGAACAGCCTCAGATCGATAACACTCGATGGGGCGACCTGAAGCGATTCTTAACATCATCAAGTATGTAATAACTAGCGGGCACCAACAACAGGCTCACCACCGTGGCAAACATCACGCCAAAGGCCAGCGACACCGCCATGGGAATCAGAAACTGCGCCTGCACACTGCGCTCCAGCATTAACGGTGTTAAACCCGCAAACGTGGTAATCGATGTGAGAATAATAGG
Organism: Gammaproteobacteria bacterium; assembly: GCA_041572275.1. GTDB lineage: Bacteria > Pseudomonadota > Gammaproteobacteria > SZUA-229 > SZUA-229 > JBFFSQ01. The sequence goes on along the minus strand of JBFFSQ010000209.1, from coordinate 36 downwards.
CCGGAATCTGGCTGCACCTGCATCACGTATGGCCTT
>JBFFSQ010000208.1:0-5185 GCA_041572275.1 Gammaproteobacteria bacterium | reverse complement strand
TAGTGTCGTAATCTTCAACCCCTTCTGCAATCACATCCAGGTTTAAATTATGCGCCAGTGCAATAGTCGAACTAACAATAATTTCGTCCTGATCATTGTTCAGCATATCCTTGACGAATTCACGATCGATTTTCAATGCATCGATTGGCATACGCCGCAGATAAGACAATGATGAGTAACCCATCCCAAAGTCATCTATAGATAACTTCACACCTAAATCAGAAATTTGATTAAGCAGACTGACAGCCATTTCAGGATCCTGCATTAAAGCAGTTTCAGTAATTTCCAGCTCCAGCATGCCTGGCTTAATTTCAAACTGACTGAGCATTGTCTGCATTACGTTAACACAGCGATCGTCCATCAAATTACGCGCAGACAGATTGACGGCCACAGGCAAGTGATATCCGGCTTCTGACCACTGTTTCTGTTGCTGCATGGCGAGACGTAATACTGTCTGGGTTAGAAGATGAATAGAGTCGCTCACTTCTGCAAGATGCAAGAATTTATCGGGATAGAGTAAACCCATTTCTTTATGCTGCCATCTTACCAGGGCTTCAAAGCCACTTACCTGACCACTACCCAGGTTAATTTTTGGCTGGTAGTGCAAACACAGCTGACCATCGCGTATTGCACCGTTGAAATCGGCCATAAGTGCCAGACGCTCAGGCGTATGCTCATCTATCGTAGGATCATATACTTCAATATCGCTGCCTTTACGCTTGGCTTCATACATGGCGACATCTGCAGAACGCAGCAGATCATGACTGTCTTCACCGTCTTCTGGATAGACTGCTATACCGATACTGGCATCGATCTCTAGCTGCATTGATTTAACGGTAAATGGCTTGCGCAAATATTCGAGTATCGCTTGTGCGAATGCCCGAACAATTTGCCTGTCTGAAACATTATCTAGTAACACAGTGAACTCATCACCACCCAGCCGGCTGATCAGAATGCTTTGCCCGCTAAACACCTGCTGTAGCCGTGGGCCAACTTTCTTAAGCAAGTCGTCACCAACATGATGCCCCAGCGTATCGTTTATCTCCTTAAATCGGTCAAGATCCAGTAATAACAAGGCTGCGGATCTATAAGAAAAGCTTGAGGCCTTGTCTTCAAACATCTGATGGAAAAACATGCGGTTCGACAAGCCGGTTAATGAATCATGATGTGCCATATACTCCAGATCATGCACCTGATGAGCATTTGCTAACGACTGCGATACTGTATTACTAATAAAATCCAGTGTTTCTTTGTCGATCTCTGTAAAGCCATATTTAACCCTGTATATGATATTAATACAGCCTAAAGTGCGGCCCTGATAAATAAGAGGTAAAACCACAGCCGAACAAAAACCACTCACCAGTAGAGCCTGTTTTATTTTGTTATCAAGGCGGTCATCCAAAGAAAAATCTTCACTAAAAATAGTATTCCCCTGGGATAATGCATATCCACTCAAACTATGTTCTAGTGATATTGTTTGCCCAACCTGAACGACATCGTGATTAAATCCATGATTGGCCCATAACCGGAGCAAGTGTGCATCATCATCTATTAAATAGATCGCCACATGACTGGCTTGTGTAAAACCTAAAAGCGCATCAAGGGTTTCATTGACAATAGTCTTAAATGAGTGACTACCGTGCAAACGATTTGAAAGTGTATTGATAAACCGCAAACTTTCATTACGAGCCAGTAACTGTTTTCTTGATTTTTCCAGTTTACGCTCTGCCGCTTTACGGTCACTAATATCGCGTACTGTAGCGAGAATATGTGGCTGCCCTTTAAGTTCAATTACATTAAGCGTCACGTCTGCATCAAAAGGTGTGCCATCGTAACGAAGATGCTGCCACTCAAAATACTGGGTTTCACCCTTGAATGCGGCAGCAATTTTTTCCAGGGCTTTTTCCTGGGACAAACACCCATCAGCTTGATATTCAGGGGAAAAACGGTAAGGTGTCTGGCCAATAATCTGCTCACGTGAACAGGCAAAGGTCTTCAAAATCGCTGGATTACAATCAATGAACCGGTCATCCCGCATTAGAAAAATGCTATCGCCAACTTTTTCAAATAACAGCCGATAGCGCTCTTCCTCTTCTCTCAAGGCACGCTTAATAAGTACGCGCTCTGTAATATCAAAGCTAATACCCAAAAAACCATTAATCTGTCCGCTTTCGTCTCGCAACGGCGTCACCGACAATAAGATTGGTATTCGACTGCCATCTTTATGGATATAGGTCCATTCCAGCTCTTCGGCGATGCCACGCTTTGCCTTCGCTACAAAAACATCAAATCCCGGCTCAATGAACTCACCCAGTTCGTCAGATAAGCTCTTAGCTCGTCGTGTTACTTCTTCAGTGTCATGGAATAAGGCTGGCGTATGCTGACCAATTAATTCATCGGCTAAATAACCCAGCATTCTGGATGCTGCATTGTTGACAGACCTGATCGTACCATCGAGATCCGTAGAGATTATGCTGTAATTGGCGCCATCAACAATTGCCTGCAGCATCATACTCCGCTCACGATAATCGGTATCTTGTGTCGCTGAATTAGCCAGGTTATTGAGGTTTTTTTTCGCCATATAATTGTTTATACAACCAGTTTCCATTAAATATAGTCGAATTTTTAGTGTTTTTTGGACTATCTGGCCCGCTACTTATCCCTGAAATCGATAACTTTGCTTTATCTGATAAGCTTCTAGCCAACACATCTGCAAACCAATTGCTATTAAATTTTTTTATGAATCCATACCTGAAACCAGCCCCAGAAACCTGATAATCCCTCAATATATCAATAACTTGTAAATCTCATCATTATTTTTTGTATTTTAGAAATTTTGAAAAAAATCCATTTTTTTAAAAAAATCGGGAATAAACAGACAAAAACGCACATCTTCATTGAAGGTACTCACAATAAGCTGCCTGAAAAAACTATTAATTCATAACAAATTTATCGACATCTCCAAGGAGATCAAAAATGAAACGACTCGTATTACCTCTGATATCACTATTCCTCACTCTTCCCCTGATGATCGGTACTGCCTTTGCCACTAGCTATGGCAAACAGAAAGTGGTTTACCATATTAATTATGACAACCCTAAACAGCAGGAAGGGGCATTGCGGAATATCCAGAATCACATCAATGCAGTGGGAGCTGAGAACCTGGAACTCAAAGTCATATTACATGGCAATGGTCTGTCCATGCTCACCTATCCAGACTCACTGAAAAAAACCAAACTTAAAAAAGCCAATTCAACTGAAAAAATGCAGGTCAAAGTCGATGGCCTGAAGAACCAGGGTGTTACCTTTAATATTTGTGCCAACACCTTAAAAGGTAAAAATATTAATCCTGAAGATGATCTATATAATGTCGATAATAGTGAAATTGTACCCAGTGGGGTTGCCCATCTGTCTCACTTGCAGGCACAGGGTTATACCTATATTAAGCCCTAGCGTTCTATAACACTCACATAAAAAATGGCTCGCTTTATGCGGGCCATTTTTAAATCCTCACCAAACTGAAAAAACCTAAAAACCGAGTATAGATAAATCCAGCTTGTTATCTTTCATGGGCGGACACCAGTAATACGCACCGGTTACTGGCCGGGTAAAATCAAACAGGGCATCACTGATGCCATCTTCTTTGCCTAACATGCGTGTCAGAATCGCTTCGAAGGCATCAAATGAATGACCAAAAGCCACAAACACCAGACCCGCTGACATACCGTCTGACCAGGGCATAGAACGCCTGAGGACAAAGGCTTCTGGATCAAAGCTTTCCTGTGCCGCCCGCTTAACATGGGCAGATTCAGGTGCCTCATCAAATTCTTCATTATCACTAATGTGACGACCGAAGGTATTGTCCTGCTCTTCAACACTCATCGAATCAAAGGTCTCAAAATCATGTAGCCACTGCTGGACAGCTACAAAACTACTTCCATCCATACCAGCACCCTGACCCTGAACAATTGCGGCGGCTATGGCCTCATCTCCTTCGGGATTTTCAGTGCCATCCTCGTAACCCGACAGATCCCGATTTTCATCAAAATGGAAGGAATCGATGACTTCATCAAGACTAAAAGCCGGTAATAACAGGGATTCAATCTCTCTTGAACGATGAAACAAATCACCCGGATCAGCACCTTTGAGCCAGCACCATAAGGCAGCTGGTGTAGAAGGAATCTCAATACCGCTCGCTACCTGAGCCGTTAATGTTTTCAGACCCGAAATATCCTGCCCCAGGGCAGACACCAGGGACTCGCCCATACCCACAACAACCGAACTCATATCCAGGTTATCTACCAGCAATTGGAGTACTGGCTTCACTTCGGCTACTGAATTGATCGAAAAAGACAAATACCGGGCTGGCAAGATATCGTCGGTGAGAATTCCAGGCTGTACTGTTTTCATGATGCCCTCGAAAATCATTTTTGTTGGTGTTGCATTCACTGTATTACATCTATGGCGGAAATAAAACTGTGGGTGCTTTACAGGTGAAACAACATTGGCCTAGGAGAGATTAAATGAGGCTTGTAGTGGCCTGAAACAGGGATTATTCGTCTCATCCATGGGACTCACCCTTCGGGGCCATGGTCATACAAAGCTATAACCATGTTCAAATTTGTTCCTGACAAATTTGTCGAAGAGGATTCGAACCAAGACCTCTCTCTCCGCCATAAAAAAAAGCCACCCGATGGGGTGGCTTGTTCAACTAATAGGATGTGTAGTGATCCGAAACAGGGATTATTCGTCACATCCATGGGACTCACCCCTTCGGGGCCATGGCCATAAAAAGCTATAACCATGTTCAAATTTGTTCCTGACAAATTTGTCGAAGAGGATTCGAACCAAGACCTCTCTCTCCGCCATAAAAAAAGCCACCCGATGGGGTGGCTTGTTCAACTAATAGGATGTGTAGTGATCCGAAACAGGGATTATTCGTCCCATCCATGGGACTCACCCCTTCGGGGCCATGGTCATAAAAAGCTATAACCATGTTCAAATTTGTTCCTGACAAATTTGTCGAAGAGGATTCGAACCAAGACCTCTCTCTCCGCCATAAAAAAAGCCACCCGATGGGGTGGCTTGTTTTATGGCGGAGAGAGAGGGATTCGAACCCTCGATAGGGATGAACCTATACACACTTTCCAGGCGTGCTCCTTCAACCACTCGGACACCTCTCCAG
>JBFFSQ010000207.1:0-5200 GCA_041572275.1 Gammaproteobacteria bacterium | reverse complement strand
GCAGAGAAGAAGAAACTGTGTTAGACGCCTTATTAAGGCAGGGTGTTGATCTGCCTTTCTCCTGTAGAAAGGGTAGCTGTCATGTTTGTTTGTTACAGTGTTCAAAAGGTGAGGTTTCGATCGATTCACAGATGAACCTAAGTCCAGTATTTGTTAATGAAGGCTATTTTCTACCCTGCCAATGCAAGCCGGAAAGTGATTTAATTATCAATGAGATAGATCAGGGCAAATTGTATACAGTAGCTTATGTGCATAAGAAAGATATTCTTTCAGAGTCTGTTTGCAGGCTGATTTTAGAATCTGACAAAATCACGGACTATAAGGCTGGGCAGTTCCTCAATATGAGCCGTCCCAAAGATGGGATGGCTCGTAGTTATTCAATTGCAAATTCGCCTAATAACGATGGTTATATCGAATTACATATACAGCGTATGCAGGATGGTGAACTTAGTAACTGGATATTTGATGAATTAAATGAGAATGACGAAATTCAGATTCAGGGCCCTAATGGCAACTGTTTTTATCAAGCCGATAGCCTGCTAAATCCGATTTTGATGGTGGCAACTGGAACCGGACTAGCTCCCTTGTTGGGTGTTCTACGTGAGGCAATTGATAGTCAACATAGAGGTGATATCCACCTGTATCATGAAGGACGTGTTATCGAGGATCTTTATCTTGATTCTTATCTAAAGGGATTAGCTGAAAAATTTGACAACTTTAATTACTATCCCTGTGTGTCAGCAGCTAGTGTAAATGATCCTGTTAATCAAGATGTAGCTATAAATCTCATTCATTCTAATTATTCTGATTTGACTGACTGGTCGGTCTATCTGGCCGGCTCAAATAACATGGTGTCTGTTGTAGGTGCTCATGTTATTTCTAAAGGAGCATTAAAAAGCAGGGTTTTCTCTGATGCATTCGATTTGAAAGACTTGCGCGTGAGAAATAGTTCTGAAGAAGTTACGCTTTATAAGCGTAATACAGATAATCAATCTGAATCTCCTTCTCAATATCATGAGGTTGATTATCCACAGCCTGACCTGGAAATCTGGGATGCCCTTGATCATGGTAAAAAATTAACGGCTATACTGGACGACTTTTATACCATTGTTTACGATGATCCGAGACTGTCACCCTTTTTTGCCAAAATAACCAAGCAAAGATCAATTGAGAAGGTATATTTATTTCTTCGTCAGATTTTTACTGGCGAGAAAGTTTATTTTGGTGATCGGCCCAGAAATGCGCATCACTGGATGGTTATTTCTGATGAGCTTTTCGATTATCGTGAAGATATTATGGTTTCATGTCTTCGTAAACATAATATACCAGAGTATTTAATCAAACGCTGGCGAGCCATTGAAGAGTTATTCAGACCAGATATTGTTAAGGATAAACCATGGAATAAAATCATAGGTGGTGTTGAAATACCTGTCGAAGGATTTGAGGAATTGATGCTTGATAGTGGTACTCTGTGTGATAGTTGCCAGCAATCTGTAGAGGCAGGTACACAGGTCAGATACCATGTTCGTCTTGGTGAAGTCTATTGCCCTTCATGCATGTCTGAGCCAAAGACATAGTTATATTAACAATAATGATCAATTAATATTCATATAATTAATTATGTCTGCCCATTTTAAGTTAAATTATTCTGGATTAAATTACCTGATATCTTCACCTGATTCTTGTCAAGATCGCAATTTCCTTTTTAATCTTCTTTGTCATTGCAGTTATTCATCAACATCTTTATCAAGTTTGCAATTAATTAGTAATATGGATAGGAAGGAACTAACCAAGACGCTGTATAGGTTATTAAAGAAAGGCTGGTTGAGTAGTTCCGAGCAGATTAATGAATCAAAAGTTCATATTGAGGAGTATGACTTTTCTAGTTATCTGCCTGATCTGTCCTCCACTGGCTCTGTCATACTGGCAGATATGAGTGGCCTGATAGTTTCATCAGCTGGGTTTCCAGAAGATAAAATTGCGTATTTAGCTGCAAGCGCGACAAGTTTACTAAAGATCAATGAAGCTGCAAAATCAAGAAATCTAGAATTATGTAACGGAGCTCCCTGGACTCTTAATCTTACATGGGGTGATTTAAATGTAATGATTCAGCCGATAGCTATCGGTTCGGTTCAATTTGCACTGATTGTTGGTGGTTGCCCACAATTTAACAATCAATCTTTTTATCAATTGATTGCTATCCTGGCCAGGAGATATATCAAGTGAAAACAAACGACGTCGAGAGTGATGTACTCATAGAACCCGTCAGTATGTTATCGACTGGTGGTACAGAAGAGCTTAATGCTATATTGGAAGAGCTTCATCGTTGTTGTATTGAAATTCAGCTTTCTATGATTTCAACACGTGACGGCCTTACTATGGCATCACTGGGTACTGTGCTTGATCCTGACCAAGTTGGCGCCATGTGTTCCGAGTTGCAAACCGTATGTGACAAAACCGCTAATCAACTGCAGCAAGGTGTACTTGAACAGATGTTATTAAAGTGTTCGCAGGGTGATTTGCTATTAACAACAGCAGGTGAGCAGGCGGTTTTAGCTGTAATGACCAAGCCCAATCCTAATCTAGGTCTGATAATTATTGAGTCTCAGCGTGCAGCAGACGAAATTCAACGTTCACTTTTTGTTTAATTAGGTAATATTAATTATGTTTCATGGTATCAGTCATTTAGATCTACAGGTCACCAGTCTGAATGAGTCCAAAAAATTATGGTCTGATGTTATTGGTCTTGCTATAGCGAGGCAAGGAGACGGGTTCATCGAGTTAGACTCTGGTAACGTGGCTATCAGAATGATTGAAGTAGCAGATATCGAAACTACTGTCACCGTACGCCTGAGTGTACCGAGTGTTACTCAGGCTTATCAACACCTTATAGATGAAGGTGCGAAATCACGATACGCACCGATGCACGCCCCTGAACTCGAAAAAATCGCCTGTATTACCGATTGTAATGGTCACTCGATCATACTCTGGCGCCCGTTAACAGAAGATGAATGGAATTTTATACCAGAATTGCCTAAAACAGGTGACTGGTCTTCAGATGCTGAAGAACTGCTTGTTCGTTTATTATCTCATGTGCCAGCCTTTTTTCGTATGTTAGCTCGCCGTAAGGTTACCCGTGTAGTTGAGCAACTGGCACTGGAAGATAATTCGCATGTTACTTGTGATCATGTAATTAAGGGTTATATTACCGCCTCAGCAAAAATTACTCGTACACGATTAATTGAGCCACTTAAGGCAGAAGGCATCAATCCTTCTGAATATCAGGAAGAATTTGATTATGAGTAAGTTACATTCTGCTAGCGCATGAAAAAAATAGATATGCTGAAACTGTTGTTTTCAGGGAAATGCTTAACTGTATGACTTAGCCGGGGACAGTAATTCCTGTGGCTGTTTTAATAGTTTCAAGAGTTCGTTTTCTGTGACGGGTTTGCTAAACAGAAAGCCCTGTACAAGATTGCAGCCTTCATTTTGTAAGAATACGACTTGTGATTCTTGTTCTACGCCTTCTGCAATGACTTTGAGGTTAAGTGATTGTCCTAAAGCAATAATAGACTTTACAATTGATTCATCGTCTTTGTCTTCTGGGATGTCATGTATAAAGCTCCGATCAATTTTTATACAATTAACGGGCAGTTTTTTCAGGTAGCTAAGTGATGAATAACCTGTTCCAAAGTCATCTATTGATAATGAAATGCCAAGCTTACCGAGGAGGGTTAATGATTCAATGGATTTTATTTTGTCATTCATGATGACACTTTCTGTAATCTCAAGTTCGAGTTGTGGACCTTTTAATTCGTGTGTTTTAAGCAGCTCGGAAACATAGTCAACAAATTGACCACGAATAAATTGAATACCTGATACATTAACTGAAATATGATCAATATCTATACCCTCTGAGATTAACTTTTTCATCAGTTGACAGGATTGTTTTAATACCCATTGACCGATTGTGCAGATCAGGCCACTTTCTTCTGCTATGGGTATGAATACTGAGGGCGGGATCATGCCTTCGTCTGGGTGTTGCCATCGTAATAGAGCTTCAATGCCATGAATTTTTTTCTGTTTTATATCAATCTGTGGCTGATAATGTAGTGATAACTGATTGAGTTCTAGAGCTTTACGCAGCATATTTTCATATTTAATACGTTGCGTGGCTTTTTCTGTTAGCTCTTCTGAATAATATGCATAATTATTTCTGCCATTTTGTTTTGCTCGATACATGGCAGCATCGGCATTCTTCAGTAGTTCTTCTGGGTTGTCGCCATTGTCTGGATATAGAGCAATGCCTATACTCGGTGTAACGTGAAGCTGAAGATCTTCAATTTCAAAGGCTGTTGAGAATATTTGTATTATCCTTTCGGCTACTGACATGGAATGATGTATTGTATCTATTGGTTCAATAATCAGTACAAACTCATCACCTCCTAGCCGTGACACCGTATCCTCATTGCGGGCAATACTAGTCAAACGTTGGCTGGCCTTGATCAGGATATTATCTCCAATGACATGGCCAAGGCTGTCATTGATGTGCTTGAACTGGTCCAGATCAATGAAAAATATTGCAAACTTTTGTTGCTGACGATTTGCGCGATGAATTGACTGCTCCAGTTTGAAGTCTAGACTTGTACGATTGGGTAGCTGTGTTAAATCGTCATGATGGGCAAGAAACTTAAGATGTTCTTCAGATTGTTTTATTTTTGTGATGTCTGAAAAAATCAGCACATAATTTGTGATTATATTCTTATCATCGGTCACTGTGCTAACACGGCTCCAGGTGGGATAAGTTTCTCCATTTTTCTTTAGATTCCATATTTCACCATTCCAATGTCCTCGTGTTTGAATACTGTTCCATATGTTTTTATAAAACTCATCGGGATGGCGGTCGGACTGTAATATGCGTGGATTTTTACTGATGACGTCAGCTTCAGTGTATTGGCTGATATTGATAAATGCTTCGTTTACCGCAATGATATTACAGTCGCTATCGGCTATGATGACTGCATCTGTGGTTGATGAAAAGACTGTAGCGGCCTGTCTGAGCTTGTTTTCGTTCTGCTTTTGCTCAGTTATATCTGTGACTACAGCTACAATTCCGTTCAGCTCTCCCTTTGTGTTATAGCGATAGTTCCAGTCTGTTTTCAGAAGAACCAGGCTACCATCATCACGTAGACTCGGTCCT
>JBFFSQ010000206.1:0-5247 GCA_041572275.1 Gammaproteobacteria bacterium | reverse complement strand
TGGCTCGAGATGACGGGTGAAGTTGTTTGGAGTGGTAGCTAATGTGGAATGGTGTATCGATAAAAGCCTAATCGTATCGGTAATTAATAATGAATAGAATGTTGAAACTTCTTCAAACAGAGCGGCCCCTGGTGATGGGGATACTCAATACCACGCCAGATTCGTTTTCAGATGGTGGTGAGTTTTCATCCTTACAGAATGCCACTGCCCATGCTCTGCAGATGATAGATGAAGGTGCTGATGTTATCGATGTCGGTGGTGAGTCAACCCGCCCTGGTGCGCAGCCTGTGTCGGTGGAAGATGAGCTGACGCGGGTGATTCCTGTGATCGAGGCGATTCGTCAAGCCTCTGATGTCGCAATTTCCATTGATACCAGTAAAGCCGAGGTGATGCGGGCGGCTGTTAGCGCGGGTGCCGATATGGTGAATGATGTTAACGCGCTTCAGGCACAGGGCTGTGTTCAGGCGTGTGTTGAGCTGGATGTGCCAGTATGTCTGATGCATATGCAGGGCGAGCCACGAACGATGCAGCAAAATCCGGTGTATACAAATGTGGTTGATGATGTGATGGATTTTTTGCGACAGAGAGTGGATGCCTGTAGGCAACAGGGGGTCTCGGCCGAGCATATTATTCTGGACCCGGGTTTTGGTTTTGGTAAAACCCTGGAGCATAATTTGTTGTTGCTCAAGCATTTGAAACGCTTCGAAGTGCTAGCTTTGCCGCTATTAATCGGTATTTCGCGCAAAAGTATGCTGGGAGCCCTGTTGGATGCGGATGTTGATGAGCGTTTATTTGGTAGTGTTGCTGCTACTGTTCTCGCCTATGAGCGGGGTGGGCGTATTTTCAGGGTGCATGATGTTAAGCCGACGTTAGATGCTTTAAAGATTTGCGAGGCAGTGGCTCATGTGTAGAGCTTGATGGTGCTATAAAGAGATGTTCTTCTCAGATGCCTGTAACGCTTGTGGCATAATACCGCGCATTGAAAGGCCACTGCGTACCCGGTTTTTGGCTATGTGTTTGGTCTGAATGGTAAAAATCAGTTAAGTGATAATTCTATGACAAAAAAATATTTTGGTACGGATGGTGTGCGCGGTCGCGTTGGTACAGGCCAGATGACGGCTGATGCGGTGCTCAAATTGGGCTGGGCTGTGGGGCGTGTGCTGGCCAATAAAGGCAGTAGCCGAGTGGTTATTGGCAAGGATACCCGTATTTCAGGTTATATGTTTGAGTCAGCGCTGGAGGCCGGCTTGTCCGCCGCCGGCGTGGATGTGTTATTGCTTGGGCCAATGCCGACGCCGGGGATTGCTTATCTGACGCGTACGCTGCGGGCATCTGCTGGTGTGGTGATTAGTGCTTCGCATAATCCTTTTTATGATAACGGTTTGAAGTTTTTCTCAGAGGATGGCTGCAAATTACCGGATGAGGTGGAGCTGGAAATAGAGGCCATGTTTGAGCAAAGCATGGAAACAGTTGATTCATCACGGCTGGGTAAAGCAGAGCGAGTCAAGGATGCGGCTGGTCGCTATATTGAGGCCTGTAAGGCAACGATCCCGATTGGTTCAAATTTCAAAGGCCTGAAAGTGGTTCTGGATTGCGCAAATGGAGCGACATACCACATTGCCCCGCATGTATTTGAAGAGCTGGGTGCAGAGGTTGTGGTCATTGGTGATGAGCCTGATGGCCTGAATATTAATGAGAGCTGTGGTTCGACCCATCCTTCTGGGCTGGTGTCAGCGGTATTAAAGAATCGGGCTGACATTGGCATTGCCTTTGATGGTGATGGGGACCGCGTTGTTCTGGTTGATAGCAGGGGCCAGATTATTGATGGTGATGAGATTCTTTATATCGTCACCCGTGCACGCCTGGCTGCAGGTAGTGAACAGGTAGGTGTTGTCGGTACCCTGATGAGTAATATGGGACTGGAATTGGCAATCAAGGCGTTGGGTCTGGAGTTTGAGCGCACCGCTGTGGGTGATCGTTATGTGCTGGAGCGCCTGAATGAAAAAGGCTGGGTGCTGGGTGGTGAGTCCTCGGGTCATATTCTTTGCCTGGATCGAACCACAACAGGCGACGGTATAGTGTCGGCACTTCAGGTGATGGCTTATCTGGCAGATTCAGGCCAGTCGCTGGAGCAGGCTTTGTCCGGGATGGCGAAAATGCCCCAGCGTCTGATCAATGTGCCTTTGCCAGTGAATACTAACCCAATCGATCAGCCTGCTGTGCAAGCGGCTGTTCAGGATGTAGAGGCGAAACTGGCGGGGCGTGGCCGCGTTCTGCTCAGACCTTCAGGTACTGAGCCGCTGATACGGGTGATGGTTGAAGGTGAAGACAGTCGCCTTGTGGATGATTACGCCCAGCAGATTGCGGATGCAGTGGCTGCATCTGTGGCTCATGCAGGTTAAAGAAGTATGATAGTTGGTCGTTGGTCGTTGGTAGTTAAAAGTTAAAAATCCAAAGCAATGGATCATATCCTGTTTTTTCCTTTAACTTTTGACTTGTAACTGATGACTCGCAACTTGCTTCTTCTCTCAAGCCCCATTAAACTGTGCGGCTTCTAAAAAATAGCTTTATCGGAGAGTTCGGCATGCGTCAGCCTATGGTGGCCGGTAACTGGAAAATGAACGGTTCCAGTGACAGTGTGAAAGAATTGATTGCAGGTATCAAAGATGGCATGGGTTCAGTTAATAAAGCTGAAGTGGTTGTATGCCCGCCTGCAGTTTATATCCCTCGTGTAGCTGGTGCGGTTGATGACTCTGGTATCAAAGTAGGTTCGCAGAATATCTGTGACCAGGATAGCGGTGCATATACTGGCGAGATTTCAGGTGCCATGCTGAATGATGTGGGCTGTGTCTATGCCATCATCGGTCATTCTGAGCGCCGTAGTCTTTATGGTGAAACTGATGAGTTGATTGCCAGGCGTTTTGCTGCTGCTCGTCGCAATGGTATTAAGCCAATTTTTTGTATTGGTGAAACACTGGAAGAGCGCGAACAGGGCATTACTAATGATGTGTGCGCGCGTCAGATTGATGCTGTTGTCGCCCTGGAAGGTGTCGAAGCATTGGCTGATGGCGTGATTGCCTATGAGCCAGTCTGGGCGATTGGCACAGGTAAAACGGCCTCGCCAGAACAGGCGCAGGAAGTTCATGCGTTTATTCGTGACAAGATCAGTAAACTGAATGCCGATGTGGCAGAGGGTTTGCGTATTCTTTATGGTGGTAGTATGAATGCCGGTAATGCTGCAGAGTTGTTGGCCAAGCCAGATATTGATGGTGGTCTGATCGGTGGAGCCTCTTTGAAGGCAGACGATTTCCTGGCTATCTGCCGTGCGGCTGGATAAGGGTAAGTAAGTGGAAACAATTTTATTGGTTATACATGTGATGTTATCGCTGGCTATTATCGGGCTGGTGTTAATGCAGCGTGGTAAAGGTGCAGAAGCCGGTGCGGCCCTGGGTGGCGGCGCATCTGCAACTGTATTTGGTTCACGCGGTGCGGCTAATTTTCTGAGCCGCTCGACAGCTGTGCTGGCAACAGCGTTTTTCATCAGTAGTCTGTTTCTGGCGTTCATGGCGTCACAGCGTGATGAGCCAACGAGCGTGATCGAGGCTGGTTCTGTGATCGAGCAGCCAGCGCCAGCAGCCAGCAGTGACCTCCCTGCTGCCGACCCTGCTACTCAGGCTCCTGGCTCTGACGTGCCGGCAGCAGATTAATACTGAGCGCCAGTAAAGTTATTAAGTAGTATCTTGCCGATGTGGTGGAATTGGTAGACACGCTATCTTGAGGGGGTAGTGGCGAAAGCTGTGCCGGTTCGACTCCGGCCATCGGCACCATATTTGAAAATTGGGGTTCGTGGACGATTATTGTTCACAGCCCCTTTTTTTTGTCTGATGGGGACTCTAGGGAGTTCTATGCGGTAGCTGGCAGCTAATTTCCGAAAACATAAATCTAGCATTAAAAGCTGTTGTCATAGTAGTGGATTAGTATCGTTTTTAGGGTGCTGATAGTCAGTTATTGCGATTCATCAATAGTTTCTAATATAGCTAGAAATTAACTTGTATTTAAATCATGGTTGTTTACCATGAAGCCATCGATAAATCGGATTTATATGTAAATTCACACATTAAGTGCTGACATTCCAATGGTTTTTGACTAAAGTCATTACCGATTTACGAATAACGATAACAAGAGCTTTCCAAGTGCCCCCTTTGGCCTGAGAGATACATAAAATGCTCGAAAACTATTTGCCCGTTTTAATCTTCATGCTAATAGGCCTGATGACTGGTCTGGTCATGATTGTACTCGGCGGCTATATTCTGGCCCCCCGTAAACCCGATGCTGAAAAGAATTCGCCCTATGAGTGCGGTTTTGAGGCATTCGAAGATGCCCGCCTTAAATTCGATGTCCGTTATTATCTGGTTGCTATCCTGTTTATTATTTTTGATCTGGAAATCGCTTTCCTGTTTCCCTGGGCCATTGTGCTGGAAGATATAGGTGTCTTTGGTGTGGTTGCTATGGGTATCTTTCTGGGTATTCTGGTAATTGGCTTTATCTATGAGTGGAAGAAAGGGGCTCTGGAATGGGAGTAGAAGGCGTATTTGATAAAGGTTATGTCACCACTGGCCTGGATGTGGTGATTAACTGGGCGCGAACCGGTTCTATGTGGCCGATGACCTTTGGTCTTGCCTGTTGTGCAGTTGAAATGATGCAGGCGGGGGCGTCTCGTTATGATCTTGACCGTTTTGGGATTATCTTCAGGCCCAGTCCTCGTCAATCAGATGTGATGATTGTCGCGGGTACCTTAACCAATAAGATGGCTCCAGCATTACGTAAGGTTTATGACCAGATGCCGCATCCTCGCTGGGTGATTTCTATGGGGTCATGCGCGAATGGTGGCGGTTATTATCACTATTCATATTCTGTTGTGCGTGGCTGTGACCGGATCGTGCCGGTGGATATATATGTGCCAGGTTGTCCGCCGACAGCTGAGGCATTGTTATACGGAATTATTCAATTACAAAATAAGATTAAAACAACCAATACCATTGCACGCTAGTGGCTTGAGTAGAATACATGGCAAATAAAATTCAACAGTTGTCAGAACGCCTGGACCAGGTACTGTCCGGCCAGCTGCAATCCAATGTCATAAATGTTGGTGAAGTGACTATTGAAGTGGCGCCAGAGCATTTACATGATGTGTGTCTTAAGTTGAGGGATTCGGAATCGCTGGGTTTCGATCAGCTCATCGATTTA
>JBFFSQ010000205.1:0-5249 GCA_041572275.1 Gammaproteobacteria bacterium | reverse complement strand
CGAGTACATCGACAAGGCCTTCTCACGTATGCAACGACAGAGGCTAAAACAGGGTGAACATATTACCAATCAGGGTCAGCACTGCGATGCTTATTACCTGATTCTCTCTGGCCGGGTTCAGGTTCAGCACCTCGACCACCAGAGCCACGAAAACAACCCTGTTACCGAACTGAGTACCGGTGATATCTTTGGTGATGAGGCGCTGATCTCAGGTAAGAATCTGACAGAAACGATTGTTATGCTGGAGGACACCGATGTACTGGTACTGGGCAAACATGATTATCAGGAACTGATTACTCGACCACGCGTACGGACCGTCGAACCCCGCATAGCACAAACCCTGCTAGACAATGGCTATAAATTACTGGATATCCGCTTTGCAGAAGAATTCAGCGAAAACCGAATCCCTGGTGCCCAGTTATTGCCACTCGCCGAACTGAACGAACGCTTAGACGAACTGGATAAAAACCAGCCCTATATTATTTATTGCCACTCAGGCCCCCGCAGTGCTGTGGCTGCACTCATACTCAATAAACACAAATTTGAAGCCCTGTCACTTGATGGTGGTATCCGCGACTGGCCCTACGACATCGAATTCTCAGCCCCACATACAAATATGGTATCGGTGACAAAAAAATTCCACTAGATATGGTAGGTATTTGTCCCTAAAGCAGATAAATGGCATAGATTTTCTGGGGAATCCACACTAGACTCAAACAAGATTGAATATATGGCCATATTGGGCCAGTTGCTTTCATACTTTGACTGGGGAGACTGCATGTCTACTGATTATTCTGAAAAGCGCGACTTCTTTCGTATGAACCTGGATTGCACAATGGAATACTCCGTTAACGGTTCAGGTGACAAACAACAAGGTTTGATGAAAAACCTGAGTGGTGACGGAGTATCGTTTGTGGTTGATCGAGAAATGACGCCTGGTACTGAAGTCAGTATTTCCATCAAACCTGAAAACACCGTTACACCACCACTGGATGTCGTTGTTGAGGTATTACGCTGCAGCGCAGCTGACGATGAAAAATATGAAATAGCCGGCAACATAATCAAACGCTAACACGCTGCTTTCAGACCTACCTTACTCACCCCTGGCTTTCAACTGTCGGTAATAATTGCACTCCCCCTGATAAAACCCACACCACGAATTCACACTCAGCGAGAAAAGCTGGAGCGATGGAACCGCCAATTCTTTCAATCAACAGTGATTCAGGAGTGATTCAGGCAAACTGCTCAAAGGTAGAGGTCGCTGGTTCATTCGCGCCAAACGGCTGTACCGAGGCATTGGAGCTTCGATTATTATCACGACTTTCAGTGCGGCGATCTGCCACTTGTGATTGCTGCTCTTCTCGGCGCATCACGGCAATTTCAATCCTGGCCTGAGCGGCCATCTGGGCAGCATTAGCCGCTACGCGCATATCCTGAGGTGATGGTTCAATCGGTGCCAGTGCTGCTCGCTGTACGGTTTCAGCCTTATCCAGCGTCGCTTTGGGGTTCTTTGCAACTTCGGAGGTATCCAGATGTACATTGCCACCAATCGCATAGGAACGCCCATCCGGTCCACGCTGGAACACATAGCTGGGACCACCACGAATATACGGCCGGCCAGCCGCTACATGGGCTGCTTCATGGGCGCGGACTTCGCGATCACGCTCACGCAACTGTTGTAGAATTCGGTTTTCCTGCTGGCGCAGGTCATCGGTGGCTTTGGCTTGATCTTCATCTCCCATATCACGACGAGCCGAAGTATCAGCTGTGTTGTTAACACGATGGGGAGAAATCGTTGAAAGTGGACTCGTTGTTGTTAAGTTTTGAGGGGCACTCGCTTCCATAACATAAACCAGACATTCTCATCTGCATGAAAGTGATAAATCAACAACAGGCCTTTACTGCGAGTTGCGATCAGGCGCGGGTATCAAGCAGACTGCCGACCACCTCGTCAAGAGCAGAGACGACCTTGGCCGAGGCCTGTACCTGTACTTTGTTCTGATTGAGTTCAACCACAGCATTTACCAGATCAGTTTCCTGACCGGTATTGTTGAGTTGATCAGCACTGGCAATGTCGGCTGCATTCTTACGCATGCCGTCTAAACCGCGCTGTATGCCTAAAACGGCATTACTTTGAACTGATAATACGCCCATAACACTCTCCAGACGTTTTCATTACTGTTTATTTAGCACAGTCAGGGGCCTTTTTCAAGGAACTCAACCCGTCTGCACCTCATTGCTGGCCTCATCAGATGGGGCCTGCTCGTGCTCAGATTCTTCTTCGACAGCAGCCGATTCTGTTGATTCAAGCTGATCTTCATCAGCTGCAACGACTTCAACCTCAACGGTTTGCTCTGCATCCGTCTCGGTAGCAATAGCCTCATCGTCTTCAGCCGCCGACGCCTCAACCACGGCTTCATCAGCTGCCACATCCTGAGATACCTCGTCTGAATCTGCAATCGCCTGACCCTCAGCCATGGTATCCGTTTCAGTCACTGCTTCACTCTCATCATTCACAGCTTCGTCACTCAGTGCCAGTTCAGGATGAATCTTGTCCAGATCCTTGATATCCGACAGGGGTGGTAATTCATCCAGAGTTTTGAGATTAAAGTAATCCAGAAACTCACGAGTAGTACCGTACATAGCCGGTTTACCGGGTACATCCTTATGACCGAGGACACGAATCCATTCACGCTCCTGCAGGGTCTTAACAATGTGACTGCTCACACTGACACCACGAATATCTTCAATTTCACCACGGGTAATTGGCTGACGATAGGCAATTAACACCAGGGTCTCCAGCAACGCCCTTGAGTAGCGTGGGGCTTTTTCTTCCCAGAGACGAGAAACCCAGGGCGCATACTCTTCAGCAACCTGCATGCGAAAGCCACTGGAGACTTCTTTCAGCTGAATACCACGTTCAGCGTAATCCTCCTGCAGCAACTGCAGGGCCTGTCGTATCTCGTCTTTACTGGGACGATCTTCATCAGCTTCAAATAGCCCATCCAGATGACGAACATCCATAGGCTTATCCGCTGATAACAACAGGGCTTCAAGTATATTTTTTAGTGTCTGCAGCTCCATAACTATTCCGGGTCTGTTTGTGCCGCCGTTGCAGCTTTTACATAAATGGGCGCGAAAGGTTCCGCCTGTATCAGATCAATCATGTGCTCTTTCAGCAATTCCAGCACTGCCATGAAAGTCACCACAACACCACGACGCCCTTCTTCCACATTAAACAGGGTCACAAAATCGGTGAAGGTCTCGGCATTAATCGCCGCCAGCACGTTACTCATGCGCTCACGCACCGACAGCACTTCACGCTGAATCTGGTGCTTGGTGTACATATCGGCACGACTGAGGATGTCTTTGAAGGCCAGCAACAGCTCGCGCAGGTCCACATCCGGCTCAGGCCGGGTATGTTCCATCGGCGGCAGTTCTGCTCTGGCAACATGGGTGTCACGATCCATGCGGGGCAATTCATCCAGGTTTTCCGCCGCTTCCTTGAAGCGTTCATATTCCTGCAGTCGACGTATCAGTTCCGCACGGGGATCTTCCTCATGTTCCTCGGATTCCACCCGTGGCAGTAACATGCGCGATTTGATTTCAGCCAGCATCGCCGCCATCAGCAGATATTCCGCGGCCAGCTCAAAGCGCATATCAGCCATCATCTCGATGTACTGAATATACTGCTCGGTAATGTGCGCAATCGGGATATCCAGAATGTCCAGATTCTGTCGCTTGATCAGATACAACAGCAGATCCAGCGGCCCCTCAAAGGCCTCCAGAAATATCTCCAGCGCATCCGGCGGGATATACAGGTCCTCTGGTAATACCGTCAGCGGCTCACCCTGTACCACCGCAAAAGGCATTTCGCCTTGTTGCAGCGGCATGGGGCCGTGCTGTTGCGGGTTGTCCGTGGTTTGATCGCTCATAATTATCGCTGGCTCAGGCACATGGCTTTGCGTACTTCATCCAGTGTATCACGCGCCACATCACGTGCCGCCTCAGTGCCTTCATCAATGATCGCCTGAACTGCTGACGGGTCTTCGGTATATTCCCGGGCACGTTCACGAATCGGCTTAAGCTCGGCAATCACGGCATCAATAATCGGATTCTTGCAGTCGATACAGCCAATACCGGCCGTCTTACAACCTTCCTGTACCCAGTCTTTGGTGCTGTCATCGGAATACACCTGATGCAGCTGCCATACGGGACACTTCGCCGGATCACCTGGATCCGTACGACGTACGCGTGCCGGATCTGTCGGCATGGTACGCAGCTTCTTGTTCACTTCATCCGGGTCTTCGCGTAATGAAATTGTATTGTTATAGGACTTGGACATTTTCTGTCCATCCAGGCCGGGCATTTTCGATGCGGGTGTTAACAGGGCCTGCGGCTCTGGCAGAATGATCTTGCCGGAACCTTCCAGATAACCGAATAATCGTTCACGGTCACCCAGGGAAATATTCTGTTGTGATTCCAGTAAGGCCTGACCTACATCCAGTGCCTGCTGATCACCCTGCTCCTGATAACGTTTGCGCAAGTCTTTGTATAACTTGGCGTTTTTCTTGCCCATCTTGGCAATAGCCGCTTCTGCCTTTTCTTCGAAATCGGGCTCACGACCGTAAATATGGTTAAAGCGACGCGCCACTTCACGGGTCAGCTCGACATGGGCCACCTGATCCTCGCCCACAGGCACCTGGCCAGATTTATACACCAGGATATCCGCTGCCTGCAGCAAGGGATAACCAAGGAAGCCATAGGTCGCCAGATCCTTCTCTTTCAGCGCTTCCTGCTGATCTTTATATGTGGGTACGCGTTCCAGCCAGCCCAGCGGTGTAATCATCGACAACAGCAGGTGCAGCTCGGCATGTTCGGGCACTCGGGACTGGATAAACAACTTGGAAGCACCGGGACTGACACCCGCCGCCAGCCAGTCAATCACCATATCGTAGGTGCTTTCGGCAATAATGCTCGGATCTTCATAATGTGTGGTTAAGGCGTGCCAGTCGGCGACAAAGAAAAAGCACTCGTATTCATGTTGGAGATTAACCCAGTTTTTCAGCACGCCGTGATAGTGACCCAGATGCAGGTCGCCAGTGGGGCGCATGCCCGATAAAACGCGCTGATGTTGCGCAGGAACAGAACTCAAAAGTACCTCCTCAGGTTATAATCCCAAGATTGAATAAAGTGTGGTTTGTATGGCCTTAACCATAGGCCAAAGTATTTTACCCAGAATTCCACTG
>JBFFSQ010000204.1:0-5294 GCA_041572275.1 Gammaproteobacteria bacterium | reverse complement strand
GGAATAATCATGGCAAAGAACTTATTGTCTTTTAAAAATTGCCAGATCTCTGGCGACAGATCATGATCTTCATGGGTAATTTTCCAGTCATCCAGCATCTGGCACAGTTCTTCCACTGGACCGTCCAAAAAAGCCTGTTCTTCAGGTTTCAATACAGGTTTGGGTAATTCACGAATTTTTTCATAATCAGGATTGCCACTAAACAATTCACTTTCCCACCAGATCTTACCCGCATCCAGTGCTTCTTGTTCGGTCTGTGAAATGCTGGGCATGGCATCCCGCATAAATTTGAGCAGAGGTTCAGATATATATTTTTGGCGAATATTGGGAGTATTTAGTGGTATGACCACAGCCAGGAACAATGTCCACAGAAGGAATACTGTGGCAGCGCCAGAAAATTCAGAAAAACTGAATATCAACAATACTGCACCCAGTAATACATTCCACACGATCTGCGGCAGCCGGAAATAGGCGGCCACGCCAATGGTCAGTATGAATATTAAAAGCCAGGTAAGCATGGATATCTCCTAGACGGATCGATCGTTATTAATATTAAGATTTAAAGCCTGTTCAATGATTTCATCATCAGGGCTTGATTCATTTTGTTTATTCGTTGGCTCTAGTGATTGAATAAATTGATCATGTTCATCATTCACCACTACACCATCTTTACCCCAGGGCATTTTCCTGTAAATAGTGAGTTCATCGAAGTCGAGTATGGGGTATTTAATAACAGCAAAATAGGGCGAGTAATCGAAATCTTTTGGGGTAATCAACTTGGTATTACGCTTGTACATTTTGAGGTTTCCATCCTCATCCCGATGCAACACGGGCAGGATAGGAAAGTGTACAGATGCAAATGCCTCCGCCATCATGGATGAACAGACTGTATGGGTCGGGGCACCGGCATTATGTTCAAACAGACTGGAGCGCCAGCGTCGGGGTAAGAAGGCATATGGAAATAAAAAGCGCGCCAGATCCAGGATCTGTCGAACATTATAATAAGTACCCAGTTGATTGATGGCATAGGCAATGACTTTCTGCGCATCTTTCAAGGTAATACTTGTCGGCCGACAAATCCTTAAATGCGCCTCACGGTATTTGTTGATGCTGTCTACCAGAGTGCCCTTGCCGAGCAGTGATTCGATGATGAGCTGATCATTGGTCTCACCCTGGTAAGCCTGTTGAACCCGATCTCTTAGTGCGGGGTCTTCGATGTCATGTAAGCGACCGATATAAAGCGCGGAATGTGTCCAGGAACTTAACGTAATGGTTTTTATGATTTCACTGACACGTGAACGACCTTCGACGAGAATTACATCGCCAGGACGAATTTCGTAACGCAAGCGCTCGAAATCAGACATTGGCATCTGATTTTCATGTTTTTCACATGATAACCACCAGACAACCTTGTCCCAAATTGTGTTTTTAAAGCGACTCAAAATATTGAGCATGTCTGTCCCGTATTTATTGTGTATGTTATTGGGAATTCATCCTACGTAGACATTCGTCCATAACCTTAGTTTAGTCGTTTTGTTATTGAATTACCTCAAAAGTTAGTGAAAATACGGGCTACATCAAGCTTTGGTTATCCATTCCATTAACTGTGTCAATTGTGCTTTTGATGTATAAAAATGAGGTGATAAGCGTATTCCACCACCACGAGGTGCACAAATCACGCCTTTTGCCACCAGTTCGTTATATAACTGAGCTGAATCTCGATTTTTTTTCCTAAAGGTAAAAATCCCTGCATGACGATATTGATCTGCAGGGCTGAGAATCTCAATCTCATCAAATGATGAAAGATGATTGATCAAAAATTGCACATTATCCAGAACCAGACGCTCAATTTCTGTCATACCAATTTCAAGTAAAACATCGACACTGGCATTCAAGGCATGAATAGCCAGCATGTTGGGACTACCGCATTCAAAGCGACGTGCGCTAAGGGCAGGTTGCCAGTGATCCATTTTGTTGAAGTCGGATACATCTTCAACCATATGCCAGCCAAACTGGCGTAGTTTCAGTTGAGAACGTAATTCCTTACGACAATAAAATAATGCCAGCCCTTCTGGTCCAAGCATCCACTTGTGTCCATCAGCAACCACAAAATCAGCCTGAATTTTCTGGGTATCGAAATCCAGTGCTCCAATTTGCTGAATAGCATCGACGCAATATAAAACATTATGGGCATGACAGGCTGAGCTAAGTGTCAGTAAATCCATGCGCAGACCACTGGCATACTGCACAGCACTAACACTTAATAGGCGGGTACGTTCATCGAACTGTTCAATTAAAGATTGCTCGGGACGATCGTGATCCAGCTTAACCAGTCGAATCTCAACACCCAGGGGTTTTAATGCTTCCCATACAATACGATTTGAAGGAAACTCATCCTCAGCTATCACGATATTGTCACCGGCTTGCCAGTCCAGACCGAATGCAATGACCGACAAACCTTCTGACGTATTTTTCAACAGGGCAATATCATCAGCTGATGGTGCGTTAACTAATTGTGCCAGTCGTTCACGTAACTGGGTCTCGGTCTGTAACCAGTCGCCATAACGCTTTGATCCAATTTGCCCATTCTCGTCTGCAAACTGTTTAACGGCATTTACCGTACGAACAGGCCAGGGGGCTACGGCAGCATGATTAACATGTATAATCGAGTCATCGAGATTAAAATAAGATTCTAGGTTCATATATGGAGATAAATTAGTGCCTGTTGAAATTGAACGTAAGTTTTTAGTCAAAAATGATACCTGGTGGTCTCATGTCGATCATAGTACAAGAATACGTCAGGGATATCTCGCACCGATCGATAAAGCGTCAGTCAGGGTACGTATCGATGGTGATAAAGCCAACATCAATATCAAAAGCGCAACTCTGGGCATCCGTCGAATGGAATATGAATATCCGATACCGGTTCATGAGGCCGAGGAAATGCTCAGTCAGCTTTGCCGTACCCCTCAGATAGACAAAATTCGACACCGTGTAAAACAGGGCAAACATACCTGGGAAATCGATGAGTTTTTCGGTGATAATATGGGTTTGATCGTAGCCGAAATTGAACTTGATTCTGAAGATGAAGCATTTGATATCCCAGAATGGCTAGGACAGGAAGTCACCCATGATGAGCGTTATTACAACGTCAATCTGGTCAAACATCCTTTTAAAAATTGGTGATGCTGCTATGATTGAGCGCTATCTGTTTGAATTATTCGTATATAAATTAACAGGGTACCCAAGTGTCTAATATTCGCGTTATGCTAGTCGACGACCATGATCTGATACGCTATGGCTTACGTCGATTACTTGAAGACCAAAATGGAATTGAAGTTGTTGAAGAGGCCAGCAGTGGTGAACAGGCACTAGAGAAGGTCCGTACTGCCAAACCGGATGTGGTGCTTATGGATATCAACATGCCGGGTATCGGCGGGTTTGAAGCCACCTGTCGCATGTCGCAGACCCATCCTGAATCAAAAATCATTGTCCTCACCGTGCACAGTGAAGGTCCTCTGCCCAAACGAATTTTAGAAGCCGGAGCGGTTGGGTATTTAACCAAAGGTTGTCCGGTTGAAGAAATGGTTGAGGCCATTCAGAAAGTCACTGCCGGCAAACGCTATATTGCGCCCTCGATTGCCCAGCAGCTGGCACTGTCTATGCTCCCAGGTGAAGGCTCAATTATTGATATTTTGTCGCAGCGTGAACTCCAGGTACTGATCATGATCAGCCGGGGTATGCGCACCAACAAGATCTCTGAAAAACTCAACCTCAGCCCAAAGACAGTGAGCACCTACCGTAAACGCCTGCATGACAAACTGGATGTTTCAAATGATGTGGAAATGATGCACCTGGCCATCAAGCATGGTTTGCTTGAAGAAGAAGAGTCGGTCCCACAGCCAATATAAACAATAAGTTATCTACTTAATTTAAAGTAAATTGCAATTAGATGTCAGCTCCAGCATTCGACCTGAAATGTACCCTGTGTCCGCGTCTGGCGGACTTCCTGACAGAAGTCAGGGCCAAACATCCTGACTACCATGCGCGACCGGTACCACCCTTTGGTGATCCTGAGGCACAACTGCTCGTGGTTGGACTGGCGCCCGGTTATCATGGTGCCAATGCCAGCGGGCGGCCGTTTACCGGTGACTATGCGGGCATTCTGCTGTATGAAACATTGTATGAGTGCGGTTTTTCAACTGCACCTGAATCCATATCAGCGGATGATGACCTCAAGCTAATTAATTGCCGCATCACTAATGCCGTTAAATGCCTGCCACCACAGAACAAGCCCATCGGCAGTGAAATCAATACCTGCAATGCCTTCCTGCAGGCCGAACTCAACGGCCTTAAGCCGGGTAGTGTCATTATTGCCCTCGGCAGCATAGCTCACAACGCAGTGATCAAAGCTGAGGGCTTGAAACAAAAGGACTTCAAGTTTGGTCATTGCCATGAGCATCAGTTGCCTGAGCATATCTTGATCGATTCCTATCACTGCAGTCGCTATAACACACAAACCAGGCGTCTAACCGCCGCTATGTTCAAGAAGGTTTTCAGGCGCGCCAAAGCGCTGCTTTAGTTGTATCCTCTAGTCATGTCAGACCCAGTGATCGAACCCCAGTCATTTGACGCCAAATCATTCCTGAAAAACACTACATCGAAACCCGGTGTTTATCGAATGTTCGATGCCAGTGACGAACTGCTGTATGTCGGCAAAGCTAAAAACCTGAAAAAACGCCTGTCCAGCTATTTCAGAAACACCGGCTTGTCGTCCAAAACCCAGTCACTGGTGCAACAGATTGCACGCATCGACATCACCATCACCCACACAGAAGGTGAGGCTCTGTTACTGGAAAGCAACCTGATCAAGGAACATCGGCCGCGCTACAATGTTTTGTTAAGAGACGACAAGAGTTACCCCTATATTTATGTCTCTAACCAGGACCCATTCCCCCGCATTGTCATGCATCGGGGTGCAAAACGCGGCAAGGGTAAATATCTGGGCCCATTTCCCAATGCCGGTGCGGTTCGAGATAGCCTGAATTTTATTCATAAGTTGTTCCGCATCAGGCAATGTGAAGACAGTTATTTCAAAAACCGTTCACGACCCTGCCTGCAATACCAGATCAAGCGCTGCACAGCACCCTGTGTCGGTTATATCAGCGAAGATCAGTACCAGCAGGATATTCATCATGCGCTGATGTTCCTGGAAGGTAAAAGCACTCAGCTAGTAGATGACATCGTGGTGCAGATGGAGCAGGCCTCCAAAAATCTGGAGTTTGAAAAGGCTG
>JBFFSQ010000203.1:0-5328 GCA_041572275.1 Gammaproteobacteria bacterium | reverse complement strand
TTCAAATCATAAGCGATATCAGGCCCGGTATTATCAATCACAAAATTGAAGGTATCCCCAGCCGCATCGGCACTGCCATCCCAGGCACCATCCGTGTCCATATAGGTGCGCAAACCATCGGCCGGAGCAAAGATAACGTCTTGATTTAGATTGGATACAGCAAATGCGTTTTCTACAGGCAATAAGACGCTGGCGACCGCAAGTAACACACCTGCAATACGGGTAGTCCAGTGAAAATTCTTTCCATCAATTCGCATGTAATCCGGATCGTCTTCAATTAGCGCCTTATTCTGTCTTTTATCAATTAGTTACGCAGTTAAAGTATACGTTTATGCCGTCCAATATGCTGTGAAACAGGCCGCAATTAAATATTCACTCATGATTTCAAGTAGTATTTATAACTTGCTGTTTTTAATGGATTTTAGCAGGTGCTCAAATAATGTCAGCAAGAAACCGACCAATTCAACTGATTTTCGGCCAACTGGTCGTATGATTTTCGCGAATAATTCCAGCCCAAGCTAAGCGGCTCAACTACGAGGCGGGAAGGAAATCGATGGGATACAGAATCGTCACCGGTGGCACATCCTCTTTTGCACCGAAGTTAAATTTCTTCACTCGATCCACAATTTTCGCCTCCAGCTCCGGTGCCTTCATATCACTGGTTTCCAGCTTACAGGCGGACACCTTACCATCCGGCTCGATAGTCAGGCGCAGCACCACTTTACCCTGCAGAGTAGGATTCTTGCGCAGTTCACGATTATAGATACGGTACAGGGCAGCCTTGTAACGATCGAACACAATCTGGATTTCTTCATCCGTACGGGAGGGCCCTGGGCCATCACTTAATGGACGATCCTCACCAAAGAAATCACTACCTATAGCACTTTCAACCCGTGAGAAGCCAACGCCTTCCAGGCCTTTACCTGAGCCACCGACATTACGACTTAAGGAGGCGGTATTAATACCACTGCTACTGCCACCTAACTCTGAAGCCACCAGTGAGCGCGTAGTCTTACGCGCTTTTATACCCTTGTTGGATATTCGCGCCTTTGCTCCCAGCTTTTGTTCAGCGCTATCATCCATAAGATCAGCGAAGTTATCCTTGAACGCCATCAGACCCGAACGTTCAGCCTTGGCACGAGCCACTTTAGCCTTCTCGGTCTTCGGCTTAGGCACATCCTTGCGTGGTTTTTTCTTCTTGCTGTCCTCTTTCGGCAACTCCTGCGCCACTTTTGGTGGTGGTGGCGGTGGCGGCTTCTTCACAATGAGCTTGGCCAGTCGTTCAGGGACTTCGATAACTTCTGGGCGCTCGGGTAAAGGAATTTCCCACAATGGAATGAGATAGCCCAGCAACAACGAAATAAACAGGGTAATGAGAAATATTTTCCTGAACCGCTTCTCATCCTCTCCCTGAACCGTCCACGGCATGACCATGGCATGATAGGGCACCACGGTCATTTCACGCTCGATGACAAATTCGTGCTTACGCTCTTCTGCACGCTCATGGAGCATCAGTA
This sequence comes from Gammaproteobacteria bacterium, assembly GCA_041572275.1. Classification (GTDB taxonomy): domain Bacteria; phylum Pseudomonadota; class Gammaproteobacteria; order SZUA-229; family SZUA-229; genus JBFFSQ01. Next base: position 3,811 of record JBFFSQ010000203.1, on the reverse strand, counting down.
TTTCTTCATTCAGAATACTGATCTGAGCAATCACACTCTGGATATTGTCTTTTATCTCCTCGCGTTTTTTCTGAGCCTGAGAAACCTCTTCGTCATAATTAATGACCTGGCTATGCAGTTTACGCACATGCTCAGCTGCATCATCTTCGGAGCACTCTTTACCCCAAACCAGATTCCCGCCATTGAGCTTATTCAGCTTATCTAATCGGTCGCTAATTTCACCCAGTAAGCTGTACTTTTCACGCGCCGCCAGCAACTCTTCCAGTACAATATCTACCTGGCGCAGTTCATTCTCCAGCTCTTCAATACGAAGTTGAGCGGCTTCTATGCGCTGGTTAATCTGCTGCTGTTCTTCGCTAACGTCTGTATTCACACTAACTCTGGGCCTGGGAGGCTTTCTGGATTACCGCCAGTGAGATTTTTCCATATCCTGCACTGGTGCAACTAGACATCACTTTTTTCAGTAATTTAAATGGAATGGTTTTATGTGCGAGAACAGTCACTTCCGGTACTTCAGCAATGTTGCGTGTCCGCACACCAATCACATTTTTTTTCTGCTGTATCAGGCGTTGTTTGATCGGTTCGATGACAACCGCTTTAATATCAATAACCTCCTGGGTCATTGCCACTACCTCACCCTGCACAAGAATATTCTCTTCGGTAATCAGCACGACTACCGTCTCGCGAGGCTTGGTTTCTACCACTGAGGCCGGCAGGGTTATCGATTTGGGTGGTTCCATAACCTCAGTAGAGGCCGAATTGGTCAACAGGAAGAACACCAGAATAGTGAACACATCCATCAGTGACGTCAGGTTCATGCCGGGCGTTTTTCGTTTACTTCTGCCCATGCGCTTCATGCGACGACTTTGACGCTTCATGGCGCATCCCCTATGGAAATATCTGGGAACAGGGCAATCTTCTGGGTTTCAATCTGAATACCCTCGCGAATTTCAGCACTGCGTACTGCATCCATCACATTAACCAGATAGTCGTATTCGATATCAGGTTCCATCAACACCATGGCATCGGTTTTATCTGGATAATTGGCTTTAATTTTTAACAAATATTCACTGAGCTTAGGGAGATCATAGGCATCATCAACCTTGGGAAAGCGAGCAATGATGCGACTGCCATTGCCGATTTCGAGCCCCTTCTCCCTGATAATCACTTCTACACTGAGTTTTACCTTATTTGGCTGCGAGGCTCCTGCAGCCGTCGGCAAATTCAATTCCAGAATTGTGATTCGTGAGAATACTGCAGACACCAGCAAGAACGGCACTAGCACCACCATCAAATTTAAGAAGGCGGTAATATCCAGCTCCGGCACATCCTTGTGTTTGCGGTGACTACGTCTAGCCATTTTTAGCAGCCATTGCCGCCTGACGTTTTGCGGATTCGGAAATGATATTCAGTGTTTTTACCGACGCCATCTCGAGACTGTCAACAATTTCACCGGTCTTAGATGTCAGGAAAGCATGAATAATTAACAGCGGAATACCGGCCATCAAACCAAATGCCGTCGTATTCATAGCCACAGAAATACTCGCCGAGAGTAAATCCGCTTTTTCAGCTGGATTAGCATTAGCCACAGCGGTAAACGCCTCAATCAGACCCATGATCGTACCCAGCAGCCCAAGCAGGGTTGATATATTCGAGAATAACGCGACATATGGGGTTCGTTTCTCAAGTTGAGGGATAATCTCCATCATGCTCTCTTCCATCGCGATTTCGATATCATCACGTCGTCTTACCGAGCCCTGACGTGCCAAACCCATGGTTAGCAAATTACTTATAGTCGAGTTATCCTCTGCAATCAGTTCACGCGCCTTGTCAAAATCGCCCTCTTCAAGAATAGGATGAATCTGACTCCACATTTTGCTATTCACTCGACGCTCATAGGTAAGTTTTAAATAGCGCTCGATTGAAATTGCCAGTCCAAAAGCAAAGACAATCAATATCGGGTACATAAACGTACCACCGGTTTGGAAAAACAGAACGATTGAATGGATCACATCCATCTCATACTCCTCATTTAAAACATTCAGGGATTCAGTGTCCCGTTATTTCTTACCATGGCTGAGATCATAAAAATCCAGCTCACGCATAAATACTTCTTTATCGACCGGTATCATGGACTCATCCAGTAATCCAGAATTCAAACTACTAGCCACTCCCACTTCGGAGTTTTTCCAGGGCACAATATACAGAGATTTTGGTGCTTCTTTATTACCAATAATCGAAATACCCGACAGCTCCTTAGCCTGTACCTCTTTCTTTTTGTCTTCAGCCAACACTGAAACCGATATAAACATACAGATAATAGCAGAGATAATTTTATACATCATAGCAAGACTCCTATCTTCCCAGCCTTCGCCTGAGGTCTTCAACCCACAGGTTCACAGTTTTGTCATCGGGATCAACTGTCTGGTATTGCTCAAAGTGATCAAGGGCACATACTTCATCGTGCATATAAATTTCACATAAAATCCCCAGGTTCCTCCGTGCAGGAAGATACTTAGGGTGTGCTGCCAACGCATTCAGATAGGCTTTTTTTGCATCATCAAAACGGCCGGCCTGACGATACAAACGTCCTAACTCATTATTCGCAACATCATGTCCGAGATCGAGCTTTAAGGCCTGATGCAGCACTTCCTCTGCCTGCTTTTTATCACCTTTACGCATATAAGCCATGCCCATATTCACCAGTGGTGCGGTTAATCGTGGGTCACGAGTGGTTACAGATTTAAGGAGCGTAATCGCCTGGTCATAGTTCTGCGCCTGCAACATTTCAAGAGCCCGATCGAAGTCGTCAATCACATCCTCATCAACATCAGATATATCCGGTTGTGCAGCTGCAGTAACTGCCGATGCTTCCTCGACCTCCTGTTTCGACGGCACACCACCACAGGAGATCAGACCAAGCAGAACAATAAAAAACAGTCCAGCATGCAATAAATTATAGTCTAGCGTTTTCACGTTATTCATCATGCATCCAGTCCCGCCTCAGTTTGCCTTGGCCGCTGAGTCATCTGCCTGCTCTGGCTCTGATCCAGCTTCAGGTTTAGCCTCAGATTCAGTCTCTGTTTCAGGCGGTACAACCGGCTCCTGGGTATCGCTAGTATTACCTGAATCAGTCGGCGCATCTGTAGTCGTTTCTGCTTCTTCAGTCACCTGTGTCTGTTGCTCCTGCTCCTCTATGGCCTTCACTTCAGTCCTCAATGGTACGATCGATGCTACAAACATACTTGCCAATTCAGGCTTGTTATAACGACCCGGTAACAGGGCCGCCAGTTTTTCCAGGCTTTTATCAATCCAGCTATTGTAGATGCCTACATCAAGCAATTCTAAATTCTTTTTATGAACTTTGATCGATTTCTCTTCAAAGGGGTAAGCTTGCTCCTCAATGACCAGTTCATATTGTTCAAGTTCCAGCTCATTCAGGTTCTTAGGACGCTCTGACTCCATCAGGGCGCGACTGAAGTGATAGTAAATTTCTGCAATAAAATATGTTGCGGCAGCAGTTACTTCTCCAACCTCGTAATCGACCAGCTTGGTATAAGCATCGATCGCTTCTTTCATGCGTTTTTTCTTTATCTTCAAATTCTTCTTGAATGGCTTAACCAGTTTCACTGCTTTAAATCGATCCAGCTTCGGCTCAAGCAATACGATGGATGCCTTCGCGGCGAGGTAACGAGTACGGTCTGAACGCTCACGCCCTGCTTTGGCATCCGCGGATACAATTGCTTTTAACTGCTCAATGTATTTTTTCTTTTCATCCTTAAGTTTGTAGATATCCGCAATTTTCTGTCGT
>JBFFSQ010000202.1:0-5344 GCA_041572275.1 Gammaproteobacteria bacterium | reverse complement strand
TCAATGGTATTTTGTTTTCATATAAATACACACCGTGGTCAGTCGCCTGTGTGATTTCGGTACATACGGTAGCCATGCCGCCGCGAGTCGGATCACGCATGAAACGCAGGCCAGGTAAATCGAGCAAGGCACGGGTGAAGGGATAGACATTGGCAGAGTCAGATATCAGATTTCCTTTCAGGCCAAATTGTTCACGTGCCAGCATGACAGCCGTACCATGATCACCGACACTACCGTTAATAAGTACTTTGTCGCCGAGCTGTATATTGGCCATGCTGAGTGACACATGTTTGGGTTTAAGCCCTATGCCACTGGTGGCAAAATAAATGCCACTGCCTTCATTTTTGGGTACCACTTTGGTATCACCGGTGACGATATACACATTACTGGCTCTGGCTGCAGATGCCATATCTTGCAGGATGCGATCCAGCTGTGAAAAGCTCATGCCTTCTTCAATGAATGCATTGAGACTTAAATATTTTGGTGTAGCACCCGACACAGCTAAATCATTAACGGTACCGTGAATAGCGAGTGAGCCAATGCTGCCACCGGGAAATTCAATGGGTTTGACGGTAAAGCCATCGGTGGTAAACAACACGTCACCCTGATCCAGTTCAATGTGCGTGGCATCGACATGGGTATTGAGACATGGATTGTCGAGATGTTTTTTAAACAGATCATTGATCAACTCGCGCATAAAGCGACCACCATTACCATGGGCGAGAGTAATCAGTTGCTCATGACTCGGCTTATTGTTTTTTGTCGTCATAATTGCTTGCTACTATATGATTCAATAATCTGCCCATAACTGATCCCAGCATCGTTACAGGGTATTGTGTTAGTTGTATAAACTCGAAAATCATGTTGCTTTAATTGGCGTACTACATATTCGGTTAATTTTTTGTTCTGAAAAACGCCACCGGATAAACCTACACAAAAGTCTCCCTGTTGTTTACGTATCTGTAAAGCCTGATTAACCAGTGACATAGCCATACTACTATGAAAGGCTGAACTGCGTTCAGTTTCGCTAAGTTGTTTGTTTAACAAAACGCGTAGTAAAGGTGACCAGTCAACCTGGTGTAAATGTTTGTCTAGTTTTGTAATCGGCAGCTCAATGGCGCTGTGGGTGAGTGTGTCGGCAATCTGTTCTAGCCTCATCGGTGCCTGTCCATCGAAGCTACAGTGATGTATATCTAGAACCAATGAAGCCGCGGCATCAAACAGGCGTCCGACGGCAGAGCTTTGAAAACAGCCCTGTTTTTTTTGCCAGGCCTGATAGGCGAAGTCACTATCGATGTCATCGACCGACCAGTTGATGTGCTGGTCCCAGCACATGGCAGCAGCGCTACGCCAGGGTTGTAACGAGGCTTTATCACCGCCGAGTATTGACAGGGGTTTGAACGACATTACACGCTGCCATGATCCTGCATGACCGAGAAATGCCTCACCGCCCCAGATGGTGTTATCTGTGCCATAACCGGTTCCGTCCCAGGTAAAAACCAGCCAGCGTTGTTGATCGGGATATTCACCACATAAGGTACTAGCGTGAGCATGGTGATGAAATACAGAGCTGAATAGTTTGTCGTGCTTATCACAATACTGACGTGCCCAACGATGACTGGCATACTCCGGGTGACTATCGCAAATGATATGTTGTGGTGACACTTCATATAGTGTTTGTAAATCGTTTATAACCTGTTCGAATACCGCCATGCTACGTGCAGAAGAAAGATCACCAATGTGAGGTGAAATAACACAACGATCATCCCAGGCCAGGGCGATGGTATTTTTCATGTGGCCACCTACGGCCAGTGTGGGCTGATCCAATTTGAACGGCAGGGTTAATTCCAGCGGTGCAGCGCCGCGGCCAAGTCGTAGGTAGTGAGGCTGGTCATTGATAATACGAATGACAGTGTCATCTGCCGGTCGTACTATCGTGCGATTATGATGTAAAAAAGCATCGACGATATTTGCTAGTCGTGTTTCAGCTTCCTGGTTATCGGTAATGACCGGTTCACCACTGAAGTTGGCAGAGGTAGCAATCAACGGCCCATCAAAATCATAACTAATTAAATGATGTAAGGGACTGTAGGGCAACATGGCCCCAACCTCATGAAGTCCTGGCTGGATGTTTGTAGCTAAATCGGTGTCGGTTTTGCATGGCATCAGTACGATGGCACGGGAGGCATGCCTCAATGTCTTCAGTTCAGTCTCGCTGGGCTGAAGATACTGCACTACACTGTCCGTACCCTGATCACCTCGCCAGGGGAATAGCACCGCGAAAGGTTTGTCCGGTCGTTGTTTACGTTGACGTAAACGTTGTACAGCATCGAAGTTACAGGCATCACACATCAGGTGATAACCACCAATGCCCTTTACCGCCACTATGTGACCTTGTTTTAACGCATGAATACATGCTTGAAGACTGGCTTCATTACCCTGCAAGTTAGTGGTCGCTGATTTGAAAGACAGTTGTGGGCCACAGACTTCACAGGCCAGGGGTTGTGCATGAAAACGTCGATCATACGGGCTGTTGTACTCCTGACGACAGGCATCGCATAACGGAAATGCGGTCATAGTGGTATTGGGGCGATCGTAGGGCAGTTGTTTAATAAGTGTGTAGCGCGGGCCGCAATTGGTGCAGTTAATAAATGGATAGCGGAAGCGACGATCGGTGGGATTCATTAATTCTTGCAGGCACTCGTCACAGGTAAAATAATCTGCGGGAATATGAATGTCGGCTGGATAGTCGGCAGTACTTGTTAAGATTTCAAATTGAGAAAAAATGCCTACATCACACGAAGTTGTTTGCGTAATTTGTGGTGTAGCCAATGGCGGATGCTGGTTAATGATATCTGATTCAAACTGAGTCAGTTGCTCTGAGCTGCCCTGCACTAGAATCTCAACCTGACCACTGACGTTTTTAACCCAGCCGTTTAGCTTGTGCTCGTGAGCGAGTCGGAAAATAAATGGACGAAAGCCAATGCCCTGCACTTTGCCACTGACAATAAGGTGTTTGCTATGCATGTAATTAGTATTCAGGCAACCTGTGTTGATTGATCACGGATACCATTCGCCCACCAGATTCGACAGGCGCCTTCATCTGAAACCATACAGGGCCCAACTGGATGTCTGGGTGTACAGCCAGTGCCAAACAGTTTGCACTGGTTGGGATAAATTTTGCCCAGTACCACACGCGCACAATCACAACCCGGTGGCATTTGACCTGCGCGTTTTCGAGCATCATCGTCGTAGTTGGGATACTGTAAGCGTGCATTGTGTTGCTGATACTGAGCGTTCAGTTCAAAGCCTGAATTTTTGATAATTCCAATGCCACGCCAGTTAGCATCAGTGATGTCCATTGTTTGTTGTAACTGTGCTTTTGCCGTTGGATTACCTCCTGGATGGACGACGGATGGATAGCAGTTATCAAGAAACAACTTGTTCTCCAGATGTTGTCGCAATACGGAATAGGTAGCCGCCAATAAAGTTTCAGGTGTGAAGCCCGCAATGGCTGTTGGCAGATGATGTTTATCAATCACAAATTGCCAGTCTTCTGGTCCCATCACGGTGGCAACATGACCCGGTGCAACCAATGCATCAAATCCGGGTTGTTCTGATTGCAGTAACAGGGCAACCGCAGGCCAGGTTAAACGGCCGGATAAAAGAATAAATAAATTATCAGGAATACCCTGTGCCATCATGCCTGCCACAGGAGCGATGGTGGTTTCAAAACCGGCGGCAAAAAATACTACGTCTTTATCGGGTTGTTGATTGGCTATGGCCACGGCTTCCAGTGGTGAGGCTATTGGACGGATGTCAGCGCCAAGTGCCTGGGCTTCTACCAGGGAGCGTGCCTGTGCTTTGGCTACATTCACTGGCACACGCAACATATCGCCAAAGGCAACCAGCGTAATGTGTTCATTAAGTGCTAGCTGGATGGCCTGGAATACATCTTCTTCTGGACATACACACACCGGGCAACCTGGGCCTGGTATCAGTTCGACATTTTTGGGTAACAATGTACGCAAACCTGCATGGCTGATGGAACGCTCATGACCACCACAGACATTCATCAGTTTTATTTTGTCTGGCAGGTCGAGTTGATGAATCCGTTCCAGCCATTGCCTGGCGGTGGTGGTCACAGGTGTCTCCTGTTATGTACTGTGACTATGTGCATGATGATGGTGATGTTCATGGTGATGCGGTTGTTTGGCATGGTGCAGACGATGATGTTTCAGCTGTTGTTCCAGCCAGTCGAACCATTGTTGCATGTACTGGTCTTTGCGCGCAGATAAAGTGAATATAGGACTGGTATTAGCCAGTTGGCGGAAACAGTGTTCAGCACGTTGGGTGTCGAAATCATCCAGTACCGGTAACAGGTCAGATTTTGTAATCAGTAATAGATCAGAAGATTTGAACATCACTGGATACTTGGCGGGTTTATCGTCACCTTCTGTACTGGACAGCAGAGTCACATTTAAATGGTGACCAAGATCAAAACTGGCGGGACACACCAGGTTGCCGACATTTTCAATAAATACGATGTCGATGTCATTGAGTTCAAGTTTATGTAAAGCATCATGAAGCATATGGGCATCGAGATGACAGGCGGTGCCAGTGGCAATCTGTACCGCGGGAATACCTTTGGAACGAATACGTTCAGCATCGTTTTCTGTTTCCAGATCGCCTTCAATGACCGCCATATTGTAAGTGTTTTTTAAAGCATCAATGGTGGCTTCAAGGAGTGCGGTTTTGCCTGAGCCTGGTGACGACATTAAATTGATTGCAAGAATGCCGCGATTATTAAAGTGTTCACGGTTATGTTCAGCCTGGTGGTCATTTTCATGTAACAGGCTATGCATGACGTCGACAACCACTTTGCCGTTGTCTGTTTTTTCCAGTTTGCCACCTTCGGTGACCAGGTGCTGATTGCCAGAAGTGATATTACAGCCACAGGTGTCACACATAATTCACGTCCTCTTCAGTATCGAGCTCGATGCTTTTGATGAGCATTTCATCACCACTGACCAGTTGGGTATGCCAGTCCTGGCAATGTCCACATACCAGACGGTTTGGTAATGCTTCTGATTCTTTAAAACAACTAAGACAACGAACCCGGATGGGTAGGGCTTCTGCATTTAACTGAGCATTTTCGGCCAGCGTGCCTGCGGCTGCCAGCGGAAAAGCCTGTTGTAACAATGGGATTTCAACGCCAGCCAGTGGACCGATGGCAAGATTGATTTGAGCGATAGCAACAGCATGATTTTGATCGGCGATATCCACGGCCTGCTGAATAATGGACTGACAAATGCTTAATTCGTGCATTTATTCATCCTCCATC
>JBFFSQ010000201.1:0-5374 GCA_041572275.1 Gammaproteobacteria bacterium | reverse complement strand
TCTACCATATTTTTCACGTGCTATTCATCCGATTTGTCCGATTCTTTTGTAAGTATTATGCTCTTTTGCAATTGTATTAATTTTAATCAATAAACAATCGAGGGCTTTGTACTTTCGCGAGCAAACAACAGTGTATTAGGTGGATGTCGTGTTTGCGGGGGATAGGTAGATGTCCATATAACACTTTTGTTGCTCCTTTTGATTTTGTATCATAATACACCTTAAGGGATTTTTTGGAAATGTTATGCAAAGGAGCTTGCTGTGGATTCTTCTGTTACCCGTTTTTGGGATGATTATATTAAAAAATCAATATCTTATGGTGTGAAACACCATGTGGTTCGTTGGTATGTTAAACGTGCAGAAGAGTATATTTCTGCACATAAATCATTACGTCTTGCACAGCATACGCCACAGATGTTAGAGCAATACCTCAGTGTGATAGGTAGACAATCACGATTGAAAGACTGGCAGTTTGTTCAAGTGGTTGATGCGCTATACATACTGTTTGTATACATGGTTTCGGCAGAATGGGGCAGTCGTATTAACTGGGAGTACTGGCGCGGTGCAGCCAAAGAGCTGCCTTCTAGTCACGCCACTATTGCAAAATCTGAATCACTTGTCAGTTTTTCTATTGCCCATCAGGGTGAATTTACCAAAACTGTAATGGGAAAATTTCCCGATATTTTCGAACGTTTAATTATCGAAATCAGAATGCGTCAGTATTCTATTCGTACTGAACAATCGTATGTATCGTGGGTTGCTCGTTTTTTAACTTTTTGTGGTGAGTCGGACGTACAACAACTTGATGCTCATCATTTGACTGAATACCTCGAATATCTGGCAATCAAGAAAAATGTGGCAGTAAGTACACAGAACCAGGCATTAAATGCCATTATTTTTCTTTATAAGCAGGTATTGAAAAAAGAAAATATTGAACTGAACGAATATGCACGGCCCAAACGCCCCAGGCGATTACCTGTGGTTTTATCCAAATTGGAAATTAAACAGTTATTTGATTCCTTTTCCAATGACTTTTACCTGATGATGGCTACATTGATGTATGGTACAGGTATGCGACTAATGGAATGTGTACGTCTGCGAGTTTGTGATGTTGATTTTGATTATTCTCAGATCACGATACGTGGTGCGAAAGGCGGAAAGGATAGAATTGTGCCTTTGCCAGGACGTTTAGTCGATATGTTGCGTCAACAGATTGAGCGAGTCTCTGAAATTCATCAGGGTGATCTTGCAGTGAATTATGATGGAGTGTATTTACCTGATGCATTGGCTCGTAAATATCCAAAAGCGAACAAACAGTTGAAATGGCAATATCTGTTTCCTTCTTCAAAACTGGCGGATGATCCCCGCAGCCAGAAAATTCGCCGTCATCATCTTCATGAGAGCGCTATCCAAAGAGCAGTCAGAGTTGCAGGTGAGAAATCAGGTATTCATAAGAAAGTCACGTCTCATGTGTTAAGGCATTCCTTCGCCACCCATCTACTGGAGTCAGGTTATGACATCCGCACCGTACAGGAGCTTCTGGGTCATGCCGATGTATCTACCACAATGATTTATACGCACGTGCTTAATAAGCCAGGAGTCAGTGTGAATAGTCCGTTGGATGTTTTATAAAAAATTAGGGTTTAACCAGCCCCAGTCGCAGGGCTTCCATCGTGGCCTGTGCCCGATTCGACACATTCAATTTGCCATAAATGCTTTTTAGATGACTGGCGACTGTATTGGTAGTGATGCCGAGTATTTCGGCCGCTTCATTACGACTTAGCCCTTTGGCAATTGCGCTGAGGATTTCTTTTTCACGGCCGGATAAATCCGGTTGTTCTGGGTTGGGTTGTAAGCCATGAAAGTACTTGATGATTTTGCGGGCAATGCTGGGTGATATAGGGGGTTCGCCGGTGATGATGCCCTGCAGGTTGTGAATAAATTCTTCGGTGGTTTGTTCTTTTAATAAATAACCCTGGGCGCCGGCTTTGAGTGCCGGGAACAGGTATTCATCGTCGTCAAAGATGGTGGCAACGACACAGTAGGTTGCAGGGGAGTTACGACTGATTTCACGGATGATTTCTACCCCGTTACCATCGGGTAAATTGAGATCAATCAGGGCGAGGCTGAAGTTCTTCTCGGTTAATAGTTGTCGCGCCTGAGCCAGACTGGAGGCTTGTGCAATTTCGACCTGTTTAAAGGCCTGCTGGATGATGTTATTTAACCACTGGCGAGTTTCAGCATGGTCTTCAAGTAAAAGTACAGATTGCATAGCGGTTAACTGTTTCCTGTAGTTAATGGAAAATGTATATCAACACAACAGCCGGCTTCGGCTTCTGCGTCTGTATAGTTTTGCCAGGATACCTGGCCATTTAGTTCGGCAACCCGGACTTTTATATTGTTGATGCCCTTGCCCGGTATGCAGCTCTGGATATCAAAGCCCTGGCCATTGTCGCAACTGCGCAGGTGGAAGCGGTTGTTATCCAGCCCCAGGCTAATACTGACAATACTGGCATTTGCATGACGGATAATGTTGGTCGTTATTTCATGCAGTATGCGGTGTAAGTTTATATGCTGCCTGGGCGTAAAGCTCAGGTCGTCAAATGCATTGAGTGGTTGCCAGTCGAGCAGGATACCCAGTGCATTGAGCCGATCCTGTATCTCAGAACGTATATCAGTTATAGCGTCCAGTATCGTGGTTGTGGCTTTATTGTCAAGCGTGTAAATAGCATTGCGCAGGGATTTGAGGATGCTGCGGGTCAGGCGGATGGTTTGCTCGTTGTCTGAGGAATGAATCAGGGTTAACAATCGCGCGGCGACATCATCATGCAGGTCACGAGCAATACGTTGGCGTTCTTCCAGTGCGCCCTGCTTGATCGCTTCCTGGGTACTGATGAATTGCCGGGTCATGGTGAGCAGCGATTCGATCAGGCGGACATCTGTCGTACTGAAGCCAGAGGATGATTTGTCTGCGTTGAGTTCGTAGATGTGGCCATTGTGGATGGCGGGTATTAAGAGTCGGGTTTTGTCATCGCTGAGCTGGCACTGGTCGATGGGCTGGTTGCGGCAGTTCAGTTCGGAGTCAGGGAAGATCTGTGTGAGCAGCGACTCCCAACGCGCATTGAGTGGTTGTGCGTTGTCCTGGGAGCAGAGCTCCTGCAACAGGTTGGGTAGTTGCTGATCCAGGTTTTGCGGCACAGCGACTCCTTAGTACTCTAGCTGTTCGATTCAGGCAGCGTGACGGCTTAAGTATTTAGCATGGGCACGGCCCATGGCAGCAAAGCTTTTTACAAAGGGGCGAACCATGCCTGAGGTGCGCACCATTTCTTTGTAGTCACCGGTGATAAATTGCAGTTTACCCGTTGAATAGGCCAGACAAAAGCCGGTGCGGCCGACTTCACGGTTAAACCATTCGTACCAGTGTTTATCCTGCGCCCTGAGATCCCAATCCAGTGCCTGGTCATTATAGCTAGCGGCGGTGACCACTTTGCCCTGCTCGATACTAATGAAGCCACGCGGGCGGTCTTCATTAGGGAAACCGTAGCCGATGTTGGCGTTAAAATCGAGTGCTTTCAAGGCATCGGTGAGTTCAGGTTCGGTATTCCAGCTTGTTTGAAAGTGTTTCATCCACGTGTCATTGAATAGCTCTGACATGTATTGCTCCGTGTTAAAAAGTCTCCTCGGGAGACTGCTAGACGTCTACTAGTTGCGTCTTTCTATTAGTTTTTTAATTCCATCGTCATGGCATGAATTTTATTATCTTTGAGTGTTTCCAGAGTGTCATGCAAGCGATTTGTGTTACTGAAAGGGCCAATACGTACGCGGTGCCAGGTATCATTTTTTATGCTGACACTTTGTATGGCTGATTCAACACCGAGCAGTGCCAGGTTTGCCTTCAGGCGTTCGGCATCGTCTTTATTGCGAAACGAGCCGGCCTGCAACAAATACTGTTTGCCACCACTGATGGCCTGCACGGGCTGTTTTGGGACTGTATTGGGTTTTGTTTCGGTTTTGATTTCTGATTCAGGAATAAAGACTTCCAGTTCGGGCAGTATGGTGTAGAAATCAAAACGCGGCTCTTTGCCAGTATTGTTGGTCTTTTTTTCTTCGGCCTGGGTCACCGCTGCATTGGCATCCTGCTTAACCTTTTCCAGTTCCTGTACCACTGCTTCCTTGAAGCTGATGGATTCGGCTGGCTGTTTGTCTAAAAACATCAGGAAAGAGACAAACAGGCCGATGCCAAGTCCGGCCAGTAGCCAGACGAAACCGGGTAGAGGTTTTTTATTGGACATGGCAGCGCGTCCTTTTAAATCTGTTCCTGTTCGCGACATGGTAACACGGCCTTACATGGTTTCCGGGGCACTGACGCCCAGCAGTTTGAGGCCGTTATGGAGTACATGACGGGTGGCCTGTATCAGGTTGAGGCGGGCATTGCGGATATCCGCGTCATCGACAATAAACTGATGCGCGTTGTAATAGGTGTGTAGCTCGTTGGCGGTGTCGCGTAAAAAATGGGCCAGCTGGTGCGGTTCTTCAGACAGCGCTGATTTCTCGACAATTTCCGGATATTTAGCCAGTGCGTTGAGCAAGCCGAGTTCATGTGGCTCAGTGAGTTTGTTGAGATTGGCCTGACCGATGGCGACATCGTGACTCAGGCCTTTCTCGGTCAGTTGGCGCATGACACTACAGATGCGAGCATGGGCATACTGAATGTAATACACCGGGTTATCGCTGCTCTGTGATTTGGCCAGGTCGAGATCAAAGTCCATGTGCTGTTCACATTTACGCATCACATAGAAGAAGCGGGCGGCATCAGCGCCGACTTCATCGCGTAGTTCCCGCAGGGTGACAAAGGAGCCGGAGCGTGTCGACATCTGCACTTTTTCACCGCCACGATAGAGCACGGCGAACTGCACCAGTAATACGTCAAGTTTGTCTGCATCATCACCCAGGGCCTGCAAGGCGGCTTTTACACGAGGTACATAACCGTGGTGATCGGCCCCCCAGACATCGATGACCCGGTCGAAGCCGCGCTCGAGTTTGTCCATGTGGTAGGCGATGTCCGAGGCGAAGTAGGTGGTCTGTCCATTGTCGCGAACTACGACGCGATCTTTTTCATCACCAAATTCGGTGGATTTGAACCACAGAGCGCCGCCCTTTTCATAAATATAGTTGGCTTTCTGCAAGCGGTCGATGGCCTGCTTGATGAGACCCCGATGAGCCAGGGTACGCTCTGAGTACCATTCGTCGTATTCAACACCAAAGGCTTTCAGGTCGTCGCGGATGTCGGCGATGATGGTGTTGAGACCGGCATCGAAGACCTGTAGATAGGAATCGTCGCCGAGCAGGGTTTTGGCACGCTGGATCAGGGCAT
>JBFFSQ010000200.1:0-5388 GCA_041572275.1 Gammaproteobacteria bacterium | reverse complement strand
AGCTGAAGAAGCTAAAGCAGAAAGCGAAGACTAAGACTCAGTAACAGAATTTGAAGAGGTAAAAGCTATGCAGATTACAGCTGCTATGGTTAAAGAACTGCGTGAACGTACGGGTTCAGGCATGATGGAATGTAAAAAGGCTCTGCAGGCTGCCGAAGGCAATCTGGAGCAGGCTATTGAAGACATGCGTAAATCCGGTCTTGCTAAGGCCGACAAAAAAGCAGGTCGTACGGCTGCTGAAGGTCTTGTAGTTATTGCGATTAGTGATGACAAGAAAGAGGCAGCAATTGTCGAAGTGAATTGTGAAACCGATTTTGTTTCAGGTGGGGATGACTTTAAAGCATTCGCTACATCTGTCGCCAACCGTGTACTGAATGATTCTCCGGCTGATGTTGAAAGTCTGGTGGCCATGCCCCTGGAAGATGGTGGTGTGACTATTGAAGAAGCACGACAGGCTATGGTGGCCAAGATTGGAGAAAACATTCAGGTGCGTCGTTTTGAACGTGTGAGCTCAGATGCTGCATTTGGTTCCTATCTGCACGGTACACGTATGGGTGTTCTGGTTGAAATGGAAAATGGCAATGATGATCTGATCAAAGATATCGCCATGCACATTGCTGCCAGTAAGCCAGTTTGTGTTGACGAAGACGGCGTGCCTGCTGAAATGCTGGAAAAAGAGAAAGATATCCTGATCGCCCAGGCGAAAGAAAGTGGCAAGCCTGATGATATCATCGAGAAAATGATTGTCGGTCGTATTCGTAAGTATCTAGCTGAAATTACACTGATGGGTCAGCCCTTCGTAAAAGACCCTGATCAGACTGTGGAAAAACTCCTGAAAGGCGCTGGTGCCTCAGTGAAAAGCTTTTACCGCTTTGAAGTGGGTGAAGGTATTGAGAAGAAGCAGGAGAACTTTGCAGACGAAGTTATGGCTCAGATTAACGCAAGCTAAGCCAGACAATGTCTTGATAAGTAACACAAAGAACCGGGAACCTGTATCCCGGTTTTTTGTGTCTGGTTTGTATATGCAACGCAAGTGCGTATACAACAAAATAGAGGTAAAATTCTTAATTGCATGTGCAACAACCTGTTTTAACACCTGATAACAACAAAAGTAGAAACTATGACCCAGTCACAGCCCTTATATAAACGTGTATTACTCAAACTGAGTGGTGAAGCCCTGATGGGCGAACAGGATTATGGTATTGATCCTGACGTTCTTGCGAGAGTTGCCAGAGAAATCAAGGCGATAGTTGAAGTTGGTGTCGAAGTGGGCATCGTCATCGGCGCCGGTAATATTTTCCGTGGCAAGGGTCTGGCAGATTCTGGCATGGATCGTGTAACCGGAGATCACATGGGGATGCTGGCCACGGTGATGAATTGTCTGGCTATGCAGGATGCTATTGAACATCAGGGTGTGCCTGTTCGAGTCATGTCGGCATTGAGTATCCATCAGGTGTGTGAGGATTATGTTCGCCGTCGTGCTATTCGTCATCTTGAAAAAGGACGTGTAGTTATCTTTGGTGCCGGTACGGGCAATCCTTTCTTCACTACTGATAGTGCAGGTAGCCTGAGGGCTATCGAGATTGGTGCTGATGTATTGATGAAAGCGACAAAAGTTGATGGTGTTTATGATTCTGATCCGATGATAAATCCGGATGCCAAACGTTATACGAAGCTAACCTATGATGATGTGCTGCATCAGGGGTTAGGGGTGATGGATGCTACAGCGATAGTACTGTGCAAAGAACAGTCGATGCCATTAAGAATTTTTAACCTGAGCAATGAAGGCGATTTAGCCAAAACTGTGACAGATGAGTCCATTGGTACATCGGTAGTCCCTGGAGATAAAGCATGATTGATGAAATACAAGCCGATGCTGAAACACGTATGCAAAAAAGTGTTCAGTCATTACATTCTGAATTAGCCAAGATTCGTACTGGGCGTGCACATCCCAGTCTGCTTGATCATGTGATGGTCGATTATTACGGTACAGATACACCGATTAAACAGGTGGCTAATGTTGTCATTGAAGATGCGAGAACGCTGGCGGTGACTCCCTGGGAAAAACCGATGGTTTCAGTCATTGAAAAAGCGATTATGACTGCTGACCTTGGGCTTAATCCAGCGACTGCAGGCACGGTTATTCGTGTGCCCATGCCGCCTCTAACAGAAGAGCGTCGTCGTGATCTGGTGAAAATAGTAAAGAATGAAGGTGAAAATGCGCGTATAGCTATACGTAATATTCGTCGTGATGCGAACAGTGATTTCAAGGATCTGTTAAAGGAAAAAGAAATTTCTGAAGATGAAGCGCACCAGGCAGAAGATGAAATCCAGAAATTAACCAATAAATATGTGGCAGAGGTTGATGCTGCCATTGTGGTTAAAGAAAAGGAAATGATGGAAATGTAACCGGCTGTGGAAGCTATGGGTGATTCTGAAAACAGGATGCAAGAGCAATATTTGCCTCAGCATATTGTGGTTGTCATGGATGGCAATGGCCGTTGGGCTAAACAGCGTTTTATGCCACGTACTGCAGGGCATAAAGCCGGGGTTAAGGCAACACGTAAGATCGTTGAGAATTGTGTTTCTAAAGGTATACAGGCGCTGACACTGTTTGCCTTTAGTAGTGAAAACTGGAAACGTCCCGAGCAGGAAGTGAGTACGCTGATGGAGCTGTTTATCACAACCTTGCAGACAGAAGTGAAGTCACTGCATAAGCAGAATGTCAGAATGCGTTTTATTGGAGACTGTTCAGCGTTTTCAGATAAGTTACAAATTAAAATTCAGCAAGCGACTGAGTTAACAGAAAAAAATAGCGGTTTGCAGTTAAATATCGCTGTGAATTACGGCGGCCGTTGGGATATTGCTCAGGCTTGTCAGGCAATTGCTGAGGCGTTGCAGCAGGGTGGTTTGAAAGCGACAGATATTAATGCTGAGCTTGTCGATCAGTATGTATGCTTATCTGAATTGCCTGATCCTGATTTATTTATTCGAACCGGTGGTGAGCGCCGTATCAGTAATTTTTTGATCTGGCAACTGGCGTATACCGAATTATATTTTACAGATGTGCTTTGGCCAGAGTTCAATGATGAAGAGCTGGACAAGGCCTTAAACTGGTATGCTGGGCGACAGCGACGTTTTGGACAAACGGGTGAGCAGGTCGAGCAGCAGAACCAAGGCTAAAACAAAAAAATTATGCTCTATAAGCGTATCTTAACTGCATTACCACTCGCTATACTTGCGATCTGGTTTATTTTAAATCAGTCATCAACAGCCCTGTTGTATGCCTTGCTGTTCGTAAATTTAATTGCTGGCTGGGAATGGTCTCGTCTGTCTGGAGTTGAAAATCCCTTGATGCGAGCCGTATATGCAGTGTTGGTGTCTGCAGCTAGTTATGGAGTTTATTTATATCTGCAGGCTCATGGTGACCTGTTTGTTTGGTTGATGACAGTTTCAGTGGCCTGGTGGCTGATGTTGATTTACCGTATGAGTGTTCGTGACCCGGAACCACCTACGGACCAGTTATCGAGTATTAAACTGATTGCAGGCCTGATAACCCTGATACCACCGCTACTTGCCATTACACATATCCATAGCCTGGATCAGGGGCCGTATTGGCTACTGTATGTACTGAGTATTGTCTGGATTGCGGATACCGGTGCTTATTTTTCGGGTAAACGTTTTGGAAAGGTTAAGCTTGTTCCAAAGTTGAGCCCGGGAAAAACTCGAGAGGGTATGTATGGTGCAATATTAGCCACGTCGTTATACTCACTTGCTGCAGCTACTTTTTTTGAACTCGATTTCATTCGTATGCTCCTGTTGCTGATAATTAGTTTCTTCGCCACGCTGTATTCTATCGCCGGTGATTTGTTTATCAGTCTGCTGAAACGTGAGCGAGGTGTAAAAGACAGCGGGACTATTTTGCCAGGCCATGGCGGTATTCTGGATCGAATTGATAGTATTACCTCGTCGGCACCATTCTTTGCGCTGTTACTGGGTGTGATGATTTTCAATGTCTAAATCTAAAGGTATAACCATATTAGGGGCCACGGGCACCATTGGTGTGAATACCCTGGATGTCATTTCGCGTCATCCAGATCGATATCGCGTGGTGGCATTAACGGCCAATACCGGTGTTGATCGTTTGTATCAACAATGCCTTGAACATCAACCGGAATATGCAGCTATGGTAGATGCTGATGCTGCACAACAGCTGGAACAGAAGCTGCGCAAAGCGGGTCAGGCGACCCAGGTTGTCAGCGGTGTTGAAGGCCTCGAGTATGTTGCTAGTCTGCCGCAAATAGATTATGTCATGGCGGCAATTGTTGGAGCTGCTGGGTTGTTACCTACACTTGCAGCTGCTCGTGCAGGTAAGCGTGTGTTGCTGGCAAATAAAGAGGCTCTGGTGATGTCAGGTGCTATCTTCATGGATGAAATTAAGGCGCATGGCGCTGAATTACTACCCATCGACAGTGAGCATAATGCTATTTTTCAATGTATGCCAGGTGACTTTTACAAAGGTCTTGAGTCAACGGGTGTTGAAAAAATTCTGTTAACCGCCAGTGGTGGCCCATTTCGTACAACCCCTATCCAGCAATTGGCGACAGTGACACCGGAGCAGGCTGTGGCTCATCCCAATTGGGTAATGGGTCAAAAAATTTCTGTTGATTCAGCAACCATGATGAATAAGGGGCTTGAGGTGATTGAGGCCTGCTGGTTGTTTAATACCACACATGAGAAGATTCAGGTCGTGATTCATCCACAGAGTGTGATTCATTCCATGGTGAGTTACAACGACGGTTCGGTACTGGCACAAATGGGTAATCCTGATATGCGTACACCAATAGCGCATGCTATGGCCTGGCCAGAAAGAATTGAGTCAGGTGTGGAACCTCTGGATATTTTCGAGGTCGCAAGACTGGAATTTGAAATACCTGACTTTAATCGTTTCCCTTGTTTGAGAATGGCTTACGAATCATTAAAAATAGGCGGTACTGCCACCACAGTTTTAAATGCGGCCAATGAAATCGCAGTGGAAGCCTTTCTAAACAGGCAGCTAGCCTTTACCCACATCGCAACGGTGATTGAGAAAACAATGGAATCGATGACGACACAATCGGCTGCAGATCTCGCGAGTATACTGGAGGCAGATTCATGCGCTCGCATAGAGGCACGTGAACAGGTGTCGCGTTTGGGTCTGAATTCATGAGCGCCGGTGGTCTACTCCATAATCTTATCTTTTTTATCATTGCCATAGGCGTGCTGGTGACTTTTCATGAGTTTGGGCACTACTGGGTCGCACGTCTATTAAATGTCAAAGTGATACGTTTTTCTGTGGGATTTGGCAAGCCTCTGTGGAGGTGGAAAAAACAGAAAGGCGATGATGTT
>JBFFSQ010000199.1:0-5398 GCA_041572275.1 Gammaproteobacteria bacterium | reverse complement strand
GTTGTTGTCATGCTGAACGTTGCCGTAGCGGAGTTGAAGCTTCTTTATGTTTGATTAAGAGTGTTAAGATCCTTCGACTGCGCTATCGCTCCGCTCAGGATGACAAAATGCGCTCAGGATGACATTCTAGGGCGACGCTATCGCTCCGCTCAGGATGATGTTCGCTATCACTTAACTGTTGTCATGCTGAACGTAGCGTTAGCGGAGTTGAAGCATCTTTGTGTTTGATTAAGAGCGTTAAGATCCTTCGATTGCGCTATCGCTCCACTCAGGATGACAGCGGTTACATTGGTCGGGATGACATTCCAGGTTTACGCTATGGCTCTGCTCAGAATGACATTCTGTAAGCTTTTCATGTCTTGTTCCCACAAATTTTCTCAGGCAATTCATCTAAGCGTTTAAGTTAAACTATTAGTTCTAATCTTCAATTACCTGAGTAAACCATTGACTCAATTCTCCTTTACAAATCGATATCTGTCACTGGGTGAGGGTTTTTACGATAAATGTAAGCCCACCCCTGTTTCAAAGCCTGCTTTAATCAAATTTAACCATGATCTGGCGGCTGAGCTTGGGGTGTCTGGGGATCTGGATGATGCTTTTCTCGCCGATGTATTTTCTGGCAACCTGATTCATGATTCCTGTGAGCCCCTGGCGATGGCCTATGCGGGGCATCAGTTTGGGCACTTTAATCCCCAGTTGGGGGATGGCCGGGCGATTTACCTGGGTGAGCTGGGGGCTGAGGGTCGCTCGCTGGATATCCAGTTAAAAGGTTCGGGACAAACCCGTTATTCCCGTAATGGTGATGGCCGCGCGGCACTGGGCCCAGTGCTGCGTGAATACCTTGTGAGTGAAGCGATGCATAAGTTGTATGTGCCCACCACGCGGGCGTTGGCTGCGGTTATTACGGGTGAGCCGGTGGCGCGGGAGCGGTTGTTGCCGGGCGGGGTGATTACCCGGGCGGCGTCCAGTTTTATTCGGGTGGGTAGCTTTGAATATTTTGCGATGCAGGAAGATGTTGAGTCGGTTAAGGCGCTGGCGGATTATGTGATTGAGCGCAATTATTCCGAAGTGGCTGACGCTGAGAATTCCTATCTGGCCCTGTTCGAAGCGGTGGTCCTGCGTCAGGCCAGCCTGATTGCACAATGGATGCATATAGGCTTTATTCATGGCGTGATGAATACCGATAATATGTCTATTGCCGGTGAAACCATCGATTACGGTCCCTGTGCCTTTATGGATTTTTATAACCATAGCCAGGTGTATAGCTCTATCGATCGTCAGGGGCGTTATGCCTATAGTAATCAGCCCAACATCGGGATCTGGAATTTATCGCGACTGGCCGAAGCCTTGTTGCCCTTGTTTGCCGATGACACTGACGTGGCGGTGACCCTGGCACAGGATATTCTGGAGAAATATGTCCACCGCTACGGCAATGAGTGGCTGGCCGGTTTTCGTGCTAAATGTGGGTTAACCGCATGTGACGGAGTGAAGCCGGAAGAGGATAAGGTACTGGTGGAGTCCCTGCTGGATACCATGGCCGAGAATCAGGCTGATTTTACGCTGACGTTTTATTATCTCTCGCAGTTGAACAGTGAAGCAGGTGACAAAGATTCTGCAATTCGTGATTTGTTTATTAATCGCGACGCCATTGATTCCTGGCTTGGTCGTTGGCGTCAACGCTTGATGATGGAAACGGCGAGTAACAGTGAGCGCCAGACCAGCATGCAGTCGGTAAACCCGGTGTATATTCCCCGCAATCACCAGATTGAAGCGGCGATTCGGGCCGCTGAAGATTATAATGACTTTGCGCCATTTCATGCGTTGCATGACGTGTTACAAAACCCGTTTCAATATCAGGCAGGCAAGGACAGTTACATGCTTCCACCTGAGCCAGATGAAGTGGTACAGCAGACCTTTTGTGGGACTTAGCAAACACGAGCTAACAATCTTGTCTGATGCTATTTAACTTCATCACTCAACCGAATTCATTATTACGTCTTTGACATGGTGGTGATCATCCCAATGATCTAGATGCCAGCCACTGTTGTCATGATGAAACCAGTTTAAGGCGCTATTGGGTATCGCAAAGTCACGTTCTGTATGTAGAGGGCGTGACATTGCCTGGCGATACATAATATCAAGCGGACCGGCATGACAAACCACCGCAATTTGTTGATTGGGATGATGCTTTACCAGTTCGTTAAAAGTAGCGATAACCCGTTGTGAAAATTGGGTGAGGTTTTCGCCAGTTTCAAAATCGTAGTTTAAGTCACGGGCTTCATAAAGGGCGTAGGCTTCGGGGTACTGTTCAGGCGCTTCGGCTTTGTAGAGGCCCTGAAATTTACCGAAGTGACGCTCACGTAGTTGGGGCTTCGACTGAATGTCGAGCTTGAAATGTTTCGCCAGTGCTCGGGCTGTTTCTATAGCACGTTCAAGATCACTGCTATAGAGGGCGTCGAATTTAAAATGTGCTGCTTTTGATGCCATGGCTATTGCCTGGGCACGTCCTGTTGTATTTAAGGGGATGTCGAGTTGTCCCTGAATACGTCCTTCCTTGTTCCAGTCTGTTTCTCCGTGGCGAATGATGCATACTTTTGTGGTCATTGTTTTGATTGTGATTAATTTTGTTGTAGAAATCTGGCTAGATTGAAATTAAAGCGGGTATAGCTATATCGGAGAAAGATCTCATTTGTCACTTAAGTGAGTATATCGGTTATTTCATATAGATCAGAGCATAGAATTGACCGATATTTTAAAAAACTGTGCTCTGAACCTATTTATCAGATGTTTTAACTTGGTAAAATTTAACGGAAACATAATTTTTAAACAAGAATAAGACTATGAATTCTGCCCAAAGCCTGGTTAAAGAGTCTATTGATTTAATTTCCCTCCCTGATGTTTATGTTCGGTTAAGAGAAGTGATGTTATCACCGGATTCATCAATGGAAGATATTGCCAATGTGATTGTCTATGATCCGGCGATAACCACCCGCATCCTGAAATTTATAAATAGTCCTTATTATGGTCTGGTGGGGCAGATTGATACCATGACCCATGCTATTAGTTTACTGGGTATTCAGCAGGTGCATGATCTGGTGCTAGCGACCGTGGTTGTTGATAGCTTTTCAGGCTTTACCAATGAGCATTTAAATATTTATGACTTCTGGTTTAATGGTGTCTACTGTGCGGTAATGGCTCGCATGCTGGCTTACCGATGTAAGGATGTGGATGCTGAGCGGCCATTTATCGCGGGTTTATTACATAACATTGGTCATTTAATCGCCTATCAAAAAATACCTGAGAGTTGTCGTGTGGCGGCAGACCTGGCAATTGAGAAAGACATTGATCTCTATCTTGCTGAGCGAAAGGTGCTTGGTTTTGATTATGGCCAGGTTGGTGCTGAATTGATGCGGGAGTGGGCATTTCCTGAAAGCTTACAGCAAACAACCGAATTTCATATGGAACCTGAAAAGGCAAAACAGAATCAGGTTGAGACCGCGATTATTCATATTGCTTCGGTGATTACGCAACATGCACTGGCAAAGAAACCTGTTGATCCAGAAACATTAATTATCAATCCCATTTGTTGGCAGTTAACGGGCTTATCTGTTGAGGATATGCCAGAGCTTAAAAAGGAAGTGGATACTCAGGCTTCTTATGTGATGAATATGCTGTTTACCTTCAAGAAAAGTGCTTGAGTATTGAAGTAAGGCTTTCATTTTATACCTTTCCTAAATTTGGGATTCCCCTAAGATTCTGTTAATTCCGCAGACCTTTGAGTTCTTATACGATTGACTTCCAAATAAATTGCTCAGGGATGATTGCATGCGCCCCATCGTTTCTGTCAAAAACCTATATTAGTGGTTTTGAGGTGGTGAACGGGCTTAGCATAACCCGACTGTTGCTATTTATCTGTGAACAGGATTTAGAGAATGCTCAGCTGCAAGTGATTCTGGGTGTGTATGTTGTTTATTATCATCGGTAATACCTTGCTACTAAAATCCAGATCTTTATAGTTTTTATGACATAGGTGATCAAGGATAATGGGGAACTAATAAAGCGATAATGTTTTTTGGTTAAATTGTGAACAGTTTCAGCAGCCAGAGAAATAGAAATTCTCTAAATGGTCAAAGATTGTGAACAAATACTATTTACCACTTCCATTTGCATCGTTAAACTATGCCTGAAGGATTAAAACATTTAATTATTGGATGCCTAAGCTATGATGTATAGCGTCTTGATTGAAAAAATATAAGCCGTGTTCTACTTATCCTGTTAATAATCATATCGCCTGTTTATGGGCAAAGTATCGATGATGAACGCGAACAAGCAATGGCCGCGTATTTCTCAGGTGATATCAACAAATCATAAAAGTTATAAAAAATTAGATTAGAGAGTTTCAAATATAGGGTTAATGAACTTTTTCGCTACACCATATAATGAGATCTATAAAGAATTTGAATAATTAATAATCTGTTACAAATAAGGAATGTTTTATGCCAACTAAAAGTGGAAAATACTGGGTAACCTGGGCGAATACAAATGCAAAGAATAGCGACAAAATAGATGATCTCGATGCGTCATTCAAGGCAAACGTAAAAGCCTTTATTA
Source organism: Gammaproteobacteria bacterium (assembly GCA_041572275.1). Classification (GTDB taxonomy): domain Bacteria; phylum Pseudomonadota; class Gammaproteobacteria; order SZUA-229; family SZUA-229; genus JBFFSQ01. Next base: position 787 of record JBFFSQ010000199.1, on the reverse strand, counting down.
AAGCACTAACAGATGCCGGTGCCAAAGTTGATGTATCAACAACAAAAAGAAGTGACAAACGTGCCTATTTGTTTCATTGGTCATGGAAACTCTCTCAGGGTAAATGTAAGCCAGTCGATGCTAAAAAGATGATAGGTGTAGATATACAATGGGATCATGGTGATCTTGCAAAGAGTAAAGCTGGGGCCCTCGAGATGGTCAATGGTTTTGGTCTGGCTGTGCCACCAAGAAGCATTAACCCACCTTCGCTGACAAGCAATCACATTGCTGGAAAGGCAATCGATATGACCATAAAATGGACGGGTACTATCAAGGTTAAGAAAAAAGACAATACCGAAGTTTCGGTAACATATTCACCCAATGTGAATACAAATGGAGTGTTACATGCTATAGGTGAGTCATATGGTGTTAAGAAGTTAAAGTCTGATGCTCCCCACTGGTCATATAACGGAAGATGAAATGAAAATATTCAAATTAGCTGCTATCCGATTAGGGATATTTTCTGGTTTGGTATTATTCCTATTAGGCTGTACGCCTATGTCCGAGAGTAATTCTGAAGTTGGCGATGTTTCTAGTAGGGTAGTGGGGTGGCTTCATGGAAATTGTCTCGCTATCGAGGCTGATATCGATTTAAACTCATATAACCTGGTTGTAGTTGACTTGGCTGAAAATCATCATGTGAGGAAGCTTAAGATTGGAAAAAAGGCTGAAACTGCAGATGAGTGTTATGCCTTGCTTCAGGATCGCATTGCTATCAATACTGAAAATGGCCGACGGTTCTATACAG
>JBFFSQ010000198.1:0-5468 GCA_041572275.1 Gammaproteobacteria bacterium | reverse complement strand
TTTGTTTCTGGTCGAGGATGAGTTTGGTCAAACAGCTGGCATTGTGACTCTGGAAGATGCAATTGAAACTTTACTGGGTCGGGAAATTGTTGATGAAAGTGACACTGTTGAAGATATGCAGGAATTAGCTCGTGGTAAATATCGCGAGCGTTTGCGCACCAATCGTCTAAAAAGCGAACATAAAGAAAAAAATTAAATCATGGAAATATGAATTATAGGGTTCAGTACCCTTAAAATGAATAAGTGGAGTCAGATCACAGTTTCTTCTAATATTAGCGTTATCTGTGTCCTGACCCCACTTATATTTCAGCTTATGTAGGCGTTGAGCCGATAATGGCAAAAGGAGGATGTATGAGTGAGAAGCCAACTGTGACCCTCCCAGCACTGGATTTTCTGCGGGAGGCTGAACGCGTACTCACACCAGCGATGACAGAGTGCTTTTCCGAGGAAACTAAAAATCTTAGAAACGTAGTTCTCGTCATAGGTTTTGTACTCATTCTTCTCTCCTTAGGCGTTATATCTGGCGAGAGTAAACCTGTGGCAATCCCTTTAATTGGGCTTGAAGTAACCGTAACCAAAGGTTTAACTTGGCTACTTATCACCGTTTGCAGTTACTTCTTGATCCTTTGCACGGCCCGTTCTTATACCGAGTGGCAACTGTGGCGAATGAAACACCAAGCCCCGCTACTGGCACTGAAGGGGATCAGCAAGCAAATAAGCGCAGCGCAAATTGAAATTACACGTAGGAGGCTGGCTCCTCTGGAACGCCTTGGAGCAATCGCCGGAAGCGGGACTACCACATCAGAAGAGTGGAACCGGCTCTTTGAGGGAATGGACCCCCACCGAGATGCTGAGGAATGGGATCAGTTGAAGGCGATGCAAGACACGCTTCTCGAATACCTTGTACCCGCCAAGAGGTCTTTTCTCTGGCGTTTTTGGCTGGAGGCTGTATTCCCGGTCGCATTTGGCATAGTCGCTATCGTGTGGGCAGCCGTCGCGCCATGAGCTGACCAACTAGCTGCTGCAATCGACCGGCGAAGCCGATGGCTGTGCAATGACGTAAGCGCAAAAAAGAAATTTATATGCCAACTGAAACTTGGCCTATAAAAATTGACACCGCATTTGACCAAATTAGTCATGAGGTGATGTATGAGAAAAGAAAATCGAAATAAATGGGACCAGAACTCAGATATCGCTAATATCAGAAGCAACGGTGATCTGACCCTACTAATATTCGTGAAAAAATGCCAAAAGTAATGTATTTACAAAATCAGCGGTTTAGATCATTGATGTTTCTAAGAGTTAAAATAACAACCAACTTACGACTGAATGATGAAAGAGATACTTATTTATGTTCTTTGTGAAAGAAATGATTTGCTTGTTATTCCCTGGTTGTTGATTGGTGTCAGCCTGTTTTTGAGTTACCTGCATTTTGATATAAATGATTATTATGCTTTGATTTTGGCGTTCACCTATTTTTCAATCACAATCAACTTTAAGTACTGGCATGATAAATATTGTTCAAAACTAAAAAAATAACAATGTGAATCAATAGGGTTAGACTCGATTGATTTTGGATTGTCGAGAATGTCACAAATACTGTTGGATAGTACTGGGTGGAAACACAAGGCGTTTCGAGAACGTGAAGAAGCTGTGATCTGGCCAAGGGAAAGAGTTAAATACAAACATGGAAATATTGATATAACAATATAATCAAGAAAATAACGAAAACATCTGCGCTTCTGATTAATGATATTAAGCCACATAATGCTGAACCATTTTTGAGTATAAAGTAATGACTACTTCCTTAAGCACTGCCTCAGAAAAATCAGGTTTGCCCCCCGGCTCACTCATTCATGTAGGTAATATTCTGGAAACTGAAACCAGAATGACTGTTATTGATTACAATAAAGATGACATTAAAGAAACAAAGATTCAATCTATAGATGAAGTTCTAAGATACAAAGACAGTAACTCTGTGACCTGGGTGATTATCGAGGGCTTAACAAACGTCGATATTGTAGAACGTATTGGAACAATATTTGGCATACATCAACTTGTGCTTGAAGATATTCTAAATACTCATCAGAGACCTAAATTTGAGGAATATGATGACCATCTATACATTGTACTCAAATCTTTACTGTCTGAAGACACACAATTTACTGTTAACCATGAACAAATAAGCCTTTTAGTTCTCAAAGGCATTGTTTTCCTTTTCAAGGAGAAGAAAGATTCACTTTTTGACCCGATCAAGCAACGTCTTAGAACAAGCAAAGGCCGCTTACGAAGTCGAGGATCAGATTATCTTGCCTACGCAATTCTGGACACTATTGTTGACCAGAATTTTATTCTAATAGACTCACTGGATGAGGCTGTTACTTCGCTTGAAGATAGTTTATTAACCTCTGAACCAAAAAAAGAAATGCTGAATAAAATTCAATGGCTTAAAAGGGAAATAATCAGCATCAGAAGACATGTTTCCCCAATAAGAGAATTGCTAGCTGGAGTTCTTCGTAGCGAATCTGAATTGATTGATGAACAAACGCACATATATCTAAGAGACGTATCTGATCATGCAATACGCGTAATAGAATCAATTGAATCATATAGAGATATATTAACTGGCCTATTAGATATCTACATATCAAGTGTAAGTAACAAAATGAATGAAGTTATGAAGGTATTGACTGTATTCGCTTCAATTTTTATTCCTTTGACGTTTCTTGCCGGGATCTACGGAATGAACTTTGAATACATGCCTGAATTAAAATGGAAATGGGCATATCCAATCCTTTGGTCAGCCTTTATTACAATTTCCGTTGTACTGCTTATCTATTTTAAAAGAAAGAAATGGCTATAAAATATAAAATGAGTGCCGGATGGGTTATCTTTAGGTTGTGTGCATTGGTATTTAATCTTGAGATCGATATGAGCTAATTAGAATACTGCAATTGGCTTAGTGCACTTTCTGCTTTTAAATGAAAAAGGTCAGAGCCCTTATTATTTAATTTATAGCTAGAAAAAACAGGGGGGACAGTCCACGTTTATTGAGTACACCAAATAATTTAACGTGGTCTGTCACCTAATAATTGAAATCAACAAATGGATATCGCCAAAAAGACATTAAACGACTCAGTGCCCTTAAAAAACTTGTTTAAAACTATTTAATATTCAATTTCTTCTCAAGAAATTAGAAGATTACAACTGTGTATTTACAATCAGATACATTGTAAGTATCTACGTTTTTATAAGCTTTTATACAAGGCTAGCTAATTCATCCTCACTCATACTCATGATTTCTGCTTCGAGCAGCTCAATGGATTCAAGTAAAGTTGCAGATACTGACACCAGTTTTTTCATCAGTTCTTCTGCTTTTGCTTGATTTTCCTCTTTTAATTTTGTTTTTGAACCGAACAGTTTTTCCATGGTAGATCTATTATCATCACCAAAAAGAAGTTGAAATATATTAATGTAAATTTTATGTAGAATTTCGTGTGGGGCTTCAATACCTTTGTAGCTAGCTAAGCTGGACAATCCCTGACCTGTTCCGTAATACCATTTACCAAAATTACAGCTAGTATGGATCACTGGCACGTGATCTTTTTCTACAGGTATTCCTGCGATTAGAGCTTGTGCATATGATCGCCATTGGATATGCGCAGATTTTGCACGTCGAAGTTCTGTAATTGCTGTTTTCTTATCCAAGACTTTTTCCCATTGTAATTAACACCTATTAGGTATATAGCAGTTGATTTTTGTTTTGCAAGAAAACGAATCCAGAATTAAATGGCAATTGATCATAATTGAGGCCAAATTATAGCTTTTTCTTATATTATAAAATAACCATAAACTACTCTTGTAAGCCTGTTTTTTGTAGACTTAATATGGATAACAGCTAAACAATAAATCATTACATGTGGCAGCATTTTGACCGTAGTAATCAACAGGATTAGACTCTAATCAATAAGGTCAGACTCGATTGATTTTTAATTAAAAGGGTCAGAGCCCTTTAATTTAGTTATACAGGCGTTAGCTTTTCAATGGAACCAATCAAATGTCATTCGGTTGGAGTATATTTCAGCCAATACAAATTAGAAACGCTCAAACAACTTTAGAATGAAGTAAAGAAGAATTTCTATGTCAAATTCCAACTTAAGAAAGTCTATCGCGCTAGGGTCGTTTGCTATTCTTTTGCTAGTAGAATTTAGTATGTTCTACGAGTTTTTTTATCCGTTTCGGTTTCTATGGAATCAAGGCAAGATAACCGAATTTTTCCTGTCATTGGTTTTGTTCCTCTGGAGTCTATTAGGCGCATTCTTGATATTCTTTAGTGGTCGTAGTCTTTTTCGAAAAATAACGTTACCACTTTTTCTATTCTTCTTTCTTTTTAATATTGGTTCCTTCAATATCGCAAACTCGCCTTTTGATTTCCAACAAACAGTCCTTATCATTCACTATTTTCAATGGTGGTTTTGGGAAGTGGTTGAGAATTACGGCTTAGCTGCGCTTCCTTTTATACTAATGCTTATTCCAGTTATTATTTTCGTCGAACGGTTACCAGAACTGTCTAAATTAAATATCCCCAAACAGTACTATTTTGTTCCAATAAGCGCAGTACTACTGGCCAATCTTGGCCTGCAATATAGTCATGGCTTTTTTGATCGCTACCCCTCCTTCTTCAGGGTTCCGTCAATGCTGGTATTTGCCAGCCAAAGTCATGTTTACGAAGGTAAACGATCAGAGCTTGCTTATTCGGGCTCTTTGGATGTAGAGGTTGAGAAAATTGTCCTGGTTGTGGATGAAAGTATCCGTGCAGACATCCTGGGAATCAATGCATACCCAAAAGACACAACTCCCTATCTTCGCTCTCTGGAAACGGGAATCGTGAATTTTGGCTTGGCCGCTTCGGCTTCAAATTGCAGTCATTATTCCAACCTTATTCTGAGGACAGGGGTAAGAAAAGAGAATATCCCAGACCTCAACCAAATGACCTTAAAGCAACCTTCAATTTGGCAATTTACCAGGCAGGCAGGCTTTTACAATGTTTACCTGGATGCCCAGAGTGCTGAAGAATGGGTAAACTATCAAAACTTCATGAACGAACATGAGGCTGCCTACGTAGATGAAATCTTTAGAGTTCGCCAAAAAACCGCCTATGAAAGTGACGGAGTTGCTCGTGAAAAGTTAATGGACCTTCTCAAGCGACCCGGTAAGACCTTTATCATGCTTAATAAATACGGACTTCATTTTCCATACTTCAGGAGTCATCCTAAAGAGTACAATTTTTTCACTCCTGCTCTTGAGCAGGGTGAGCCAATGAATGATAGAGAGAAATCGCTAAATTCTTATATGAATGGAATACGGTGGAGTGTTGATGACTGGTTTAAAAAGCTATTATCCGAAAGCAGGGAGTTTAAGCCTTACGTTATTATTTATACAAGTGATCATGGACAAAATATAGTCGA
>JBFFSQ010000197.1:0-5498 GCA_041572275.1 Gammaproteobacteria bacterium | reverse complement strand
GTGTATTGGGCAATCTGGTTGCCGCAGTTGTCAATCTGCTGGGTAAAGTAGCCCTGTCGATAAAGCAGGCCAATGGCTACAAACGGTACGCCGAGGTCACTGACGGCCTTGCAGTGGTCACCTGCGAGTATGCCCAGTCCACCTGAGTAGATGGGAAAGCTTTCATGGAGTCCAAATTCAGCACAGAAATAGGCGATCAAGTCCTTGTCTGGATCAAGATAGCCTTCGATTTCATGATGCCCGGTTTTGGATAAGTACGTCTTAAAGGTCGACATGACCTTGGAGTACTCACTCATGAAAACATGATCCTGGGCAGCTTCTTCTAAAATACGCTGAGACACCTGTCGCAGGAAAACTTTAGGGTTATGATCGACTTTTTCCCAGAGATGATGATCCAGACGAAAGAACAGGCCACGGACATTACGATCCCAGCTATACAACAGGTTGTTGGCCAGGTCATTCAAGCCCTTCAGGGATTCTGGAATATAGGGGCGAACTTCTAATTCATAAATTGTTTCTTTCATTATCCTGACCAGATCCTAAGTTGCTAATCATCACTTTAAAGCGTTGCTGGCCATTGAGTTTTCAAATGGCCGGAAAATAGTCCATATATGTTTCAGGTAATCACGTCAGGTTTGCTTCGTCCCGTACGACTCTGGATTTCAGCGACTTGATTAGCAATGTTTATTAACTCACTCAGGGCCTCCTGAGTATCCCTATTTTGTTGTGAACTATCAGGTTCGTATTTTTCAATATACACCCGTAGCGTAGCACCTTCTGTACCTGTGCCCGATAGTCGATAGACAATTCGTGAGCCGTCACTAAAAAGTAGCCGAATGCCCTGGTTTTTGCTGACACTTTTATCCACTGGATCGGTGTAACAGAAATCATCGCACTGCTCGATGAGGTAGTCACCAAAGCGTTGACCTTTGAGTTGTTCCAGTGACTGGCGCAGATGCTCTACCAGGCTATTCGCAGCATCACTATCAATGGCCTCATAATCATGGCGGCAGTAATAATTACGGCCATATCGAGACCAATGGTCACGCACGATTTGCTCAACTGATTGTTGTTTTACGGCAATGAGATTGAGCCAGAACAGGACTGCCCAGAGTCCATCTTTTTCACGCACATGGTCTGAGCCAGTACCAAAACTTTCTTCGCCACAGAGGGTGATTTTGTTGTCATCCAGTAAATTACCAAAAAATTTCCAGCCAGTGGGTGTTTCATAGCATGGTAAACCCAGTTGGTCGGCAACCCTGTCGACAGCCATACTGGTGGGCATCGACCGGGCTACACCGCTGAGACCATTTTTGTAGCCCGGGAGAAGATGAGCATTGGCAGCCAGAACGGCCAGGCTATCACTGGGTGTGACATAGAAGTTTTTGCCCAGGATCATGTTACGGTCGCCATCACCATCAGAGGCCGCACCAATGCTGGGAGCTTCAAGGCCGCTGTTCATAATTTCGACAAGTTCGTGAGCATGCACCAGATTGGGGTCAGGGTGGCCACCGCCAAAATCTTCCAGTGGCTCGCCGTTGATGACTGTGCCGGATTCTGCCCCAAGCCGATGTTCGAGAATTTCGATTGCATAGGGACCGGTAATAGCATGCATGGCATCAAATCGCATTTTGAAGACACCGGAATCAAACAGTGCCTTAATAGCGTTGAAGTCAAACAGGTGTTCCATCAGATCGGCATAATTTTCGACCGGATCAATTACTTCCACCTGCATGTCGCCGATGCTGTAGTGTCCAATCGTGTTGAGATCGATATCGTCCGCATCGACAATCTGATATTGCGTTATTGTTTTAGAGTATTCGAAAACGGCCTGGGTAAAGGATGTGGGAGCAGGTCCACCATTGCTGATGTTGAATTTGATGCCGAAGTCGGCATTAGGGCCACCTGGATTATGACTGGCTGACAGCACGAAGCCTCCGGCGGCTTTATGTTTTCTGATCAGGGCAGAAGCCGCAGGTGTGGAAAGTAAGCCGTTTTGACCTACGATAACCTGTGCGACACCATTGGCAGCCGCCATTTTCAGGATGACCTGAGTGGCGTCGCGATTATAGTAGCGGCCGTCACCTCCCACGATCAAGGTACTGCCCTGAAGATTGTCGACCGTATGTAATACGGACTGCACAAAATTTTCCAGATAATGTGTTTGTTTGAAAACAGGTACTTTTTTACGTAAACCGGAGGTGCCGGGTTCCTGATCGTTAAATGGTGTCGAGTTTATGGTTTTTATCATCATAATGTTTGCCAGGTGTTACCAGCTACCTTACTTGTAGTGAAAATGTCAGCCGCATAATTATATAGCCGATTATGATGCTTATTTTCGCATGAGATGCCTAAATAGAAAAATAGAATAAAGTTAAATAAATATGTCATTCAGTTATTATTAAATATAAAGTTATTCAGGACGTATGATTACCTTGCATAAGCTGGGCCAGCTTTGAAAATTCATTCAGGCCGTGAGTTGGCTATGATGAACCGATTATTTGCGTACCATGCGGGTACATGGGGCTTTATATTGAACTAAAAGAGTGCATTTCAGCTGTTAGATTAATGATCAGGGCGTCTGATTTTTCTATGAGAGCACAGGTAAGTATGATGTCATGAGCAATAGAACACGCAGTCCTCGCGTTTAGTTTGAGCTATCTTGTCGCTTATTGAATCGCGCGATAAGACGCCCAGCTCATAATAGCTTAATCGTAACAACTATTTAAACCCAAGACATGATCAGCATATCTACAGGAATATTGAATGTCTCAACTTACACAATCATCCGAATGGAAAGCGCTGTTATCTCATTATGAAGAAATAAAACATGTCCACATGCGGGATATGTTTGCTGAAAACCCTCAGCGGTTTGAACAGTTTTCACTGAAACTGAATGATATCTTATTTGATTTCTCCAAGAACCGGATCACTGATCAAACCCTGGGTATGCTTATTCAGCTGGCAAGAGCGAGTGGTCTTGAAGACTGGCGTGACAGGATGTTCAAGGGTGAACCAATCAATCACACAGAGCATCGTTCAGTACTTCATGTGGCGCTCAGGAATATGAGTGACCAGCCTATGTATACGGATGGTGTGGATGTTATGCCTGAAGTTAAATCGGAGCTGGATCGAGTCAAGGCCCTGGCAGCAGCAATTCGAACGCGTCAGTGGCGAGGCGTCAGTAACCAGCCCATTACTGATGTGGTGAATATTGGAATTGGCGGCTCACACCTGGGACCGTTGATGGCAACTGAAGCCCTCAAACCCTATAGCTTGCATGATTTGCGTATTCATTATGTTTCCAATATCGATGAAAATCATATTAACGATACACTGGAACATCTAACACGGGAAACCACCTTATTCGTAATTTCATCTAAAACCTTCACGACCCAGGATACCATGGTAAATGCAGAGACTGCGAAGCAATGGTTTTTGCGTCATGTGGATGATATGACTGCTATTGATAAGCATTTCGTGGCAGTAACCGCCAATGTTGAAGCTGCGCAGACATTTGGAATCGCAACAGACAATATTTTCAAGATGTGGGACTGGGTAGGTGGACGCTATTCCATGTGGTCTGCGATTGGATTGTCAATTGTGATTGCCATTGGTGCAGAGAACTTTGATGCCTTATTACAGGGTGCATTTGAAGTGGATGAGCACTTTCGATCTGCACCATTGGAACAGAACATCCCAGTGATTATGGCTCTGTTGGGTATCTGGTATAACAATTTTTTTGGTTCAGAAACAATAGCGATCTTGCCATATGATCAACATCTGCATCGTTTTCCTGCTTATTTACAGCAGGCTGATATGGAGAGTAATGGTAAGTCTGTGGATCGTGACAGTCAGCCGGTTGATTACTCCACCGGCCCAGTGCTGTTTGGTGAAATAGGCATAGCCAGTCAGCATGCGTTTTATCAGTTACTGCACCAGGGAACCAAGATTGTGCCCGCTGACATACTGGCCCCGATTTCAAATTATTGTTGTATCGCCCGTCATCATCGTGCGCTCATGTCTAATGTTTTTGCCCAGACGGAAGCAATGATGAAGGGTAAAACCCGTGAGGAGGTGTACGTAGAACTCAGGCAACATGGCATGGCAGAAGCTGAGATTGAAGCTTTGTTGCCGTATAAGCTGTTTCCCGGTAATCGGCCGACCAATACCTTTCTGTTCAATACATTGGATCCGAAAACCCTGGGTTCCATTATCGCGCTTTATGAGCACAAGATTTTTGTTCAGGGCATTATCTGGAATCTTAATTCCTTTGATCAATGGGGGGTGGAGTTGGGTAAGACCCTGGCCAATAGCATACTCTCGGAACTGAATGACCTGGATCAGGTGACTACCCATGACAGTTCCACCAATGGCCTGATTAACTACTACAAACAAAATCGACCTATAGTAGAGGGTTAACTAACAGCCCCTACCATTGTGCGTGTTATCTGGCGAGATAGCATTTGCTTTCCCCCATGGAAAACAGGACAATAAGCAACTGAATTTTAGCTCCACTGGTGTAATTGGCCGGTGGTACAGTTATAAACACTATTCTGGGGAAATATCCATGAAACTGATTCTTTTAGGCGCACCGGGTGCCGGCAAAGGTACTGTAGCCAAATTACTGACTAAAATGGACGGCTCGGTTCAGATCTCAACGGGCGATATTTTGCGTGCCGCTGTAGCTGCAGGTACTGAGCTGGGTAAAAAAGCTGAAGCGGCCATGAAGGCGGGTGATCTGGTGTCTGATGATCTGATCATGGGCATCATGGGCGAGCGTCTGAAAGAAGATGATTGCAAATCGGGTTACCTGCTGGATGGTTTCCCACGTACGATTCCTCAGGCTGAAGCGCTGAAAGTACTGTTAGCTGATATGGGCGAAAAGCTGGATTTTGTCGTGAATATCGATGTGCCTCGTGATGTTATCCTTGATCGTCTGACTACACGTCGTACCTGTACTGACTGTGGTGAAATTTATAACGTTAAATCGAATCCACCAAAAGAAGAAGGCAAATGCGACAAGTGTGGTGGTCCAGTTGTGCAGCGTGATGACGAAACTGAAGAAGCCATCAGTAACCGTCTGGATGTATACAATGAAAAGACTGCGCCTCTGGCCAGTTTCTATGAGAAAGAAGGTATGCTGTTGACGGTTAACGCAACTTCAAGCGATGCTGTTATTGATGCCATCAAAGCCAAGTTAGGCTAAGCCTTATTTGCACAGGGTAATCCCTGCGCGGAAAGACTCAGAAAGCCGGTGATCCGAAAGGGTTACCGGCTTTTTTGTGTCTATTATCCGCGATTAAGTGACTTTGATTTCTGTTGTTGTGGGCGGGGGTCTGCATTAGCGGAGTCATGCCTTTTCTGCTAAAATCCGCCGCCTTGTTACCCCCAAAGCCAGAGGTTGTCATGTTTCAGTTAGGTTGCCAAAACCGCGTCTGTTTCCAGAATGAAATTCTATCCGGTCTTACGGTCGCACTGGCGCTGGTTCCTGAGGC
>JBFFSQ010000196.1:0-5521 GCA_041572275.1 Gammaproteobacteria bacterium | reverse complement strand
CCCGCCCTAAAGATGTGCTGGCACTTTTTTGAATAAGTGGTGGATCTTGAAATTATGATTAAAGTTTACAGGGCAGCCAATATTACAGAAGCGCATATTGTCAAAGGAATGCTAGAAGCGAATGGAATTGATGCCTATGTTGACGGTTTCTATCTCCAGGGTGGCATCGGTGAGTTGGCTACAATTGATTTTGTGTCGGTAAGTGTTGATGACGGTGATGAGAAAATAGCCAGAGATGTTATTGATGAATATGAGAACCAAGATGGTTCTACAGATTTAGATCGGTCTTAAATACAAAATAAATTTAAACCTGAACAGAGGTACAAAAAGTGATAAAGAAAATTAAACTCCCCCTCGTTTTATCCACTATAATCGTAAGCTTTTCCTGTTGTCTATCACCGCATGCTTTTGCATCGAACGTAAAAATTACACCCCTTGGTAGTCATGATGGTGAATTTTGCAGTCGTGATCGTGCCCTGGTTTTTGAAGACCCGAATGGTACGCGATTACTTTATGATGCAGGCCAAACGGTAGCAGGCTCTAAAGACCCACGTTTGGGTAATATTGATGTCGTGCTGGTAAGCCATATGCATGGTGATCATGTGGGTAGTCAACACATTAAAAGTGTTAATGCCGGTACCTGTGCAAAACCTGATACATCGGTAAAAGTATTGCCGAATACCAATAGCGTCAATATCGCACTGGCCAACAAAGCCAAAATTATTACCGGCAGTGAGATGCCCAAATTTTTTGCCAATAAACTTAAAGCCCTGGGTGGTGATCCCAAGGCGTCGCAACTGGTTCGTTTTGGTGGTTCGCTTAAAGCGGGTGACGTTACCATCACGACAGTACCTGCGGTTCATTCCAACGGAATTGCCGGTGATATGATTGGTGGTGAACTGGGTGATCTTTTACACGCCACAGGCTTAACCGCTTATGCGGGACCACCGACAGGGTATGTGCTGACGTTTTCTAATGGCCTAGTCGTGTATCTCTCTGGTGATACCGGTATCACTGCTGAGCAGGATCAGGTGGTGCGGCAACACTACGGTGCACGCCTGGTGGTGATGAATATCGGTGATACTTATACAACCGGTCCAACTGAAGCGGCCTATGTGATTAACGAGATGATCAAGCCTGCGGCGGTAATTGCATCTCATGCCAACGAAGCGGCAACCCGAAATGGCAAGGTGATTCCGGGTACACGTACCGATACCTTTATCAAGGCGACTAAGGTGCCTGTCATCGTACCTCTGAGTGGTCAAACCATGTCATTCGACAGCACGGGTAATTGTGTGGTGGGTTGTTGAATTAAGACTGGCAGGGGCCAACTGTATGGCCCCTGCGATTTATCTATTATTCTTTTCTGGTTAGTATTTCATTAAGCTCGCGCAGCTCGGCACGTAGATCGCTGATCTCTTGTTGCAGTGCGTTAGTATCTTCATCTACGCGTTCAGTCACCACTCGCTGAGTCTCTTCAAACTCACTGTGTTCTTCCTGTTGCACAGCCGTAACGATGACGGCGATGAACAGGTTCAACATGGTGAAGGTGGCAATCAGAATGAAGGGCACAAAGAAGGCCCAGGCATGGGGATAGACTTCCATCACCGGACGTACGATGCCCATGGACCAGGACTCCAGGGTCATGACCTGGAACAGAGTGTAGCTACTGTTAGCGATACTGCCAAACCACTGGGGGAACTGTGCACCAAACAGGTTAGTGGCTATCACCGCGGTAACATAAAAGATGATTACCATAATGGCGGCTACTGAGCTGAGGCCTGGAATGGCTGCAAGCATGCCGCCAACTACGCGTCGCATTGAAGGTACCATGGTGAGCAGGCGCAGAACACGCAGCACACGTAAAGCACGCAGTACCTGTAGTGGGCCTGAGGCGGGCACCAGAGCAATACTGACCACGATAAAATCAAACACACTCCATGGATCACGGAAGAAAGCAAGTCGATGCACCACCAGGCGCAGGGCAATTTCGATCACAAACACTGTCAGGATGATACTGTCGATACCCAGGAGTAGCGGCCCCCACTGAGCCATGATGTCGGTGTCCGTCTCCATACCGAGGATGGCGGCATTGATCAGGATAAGGGTGATGATGAAGCGCTGGAACAGGGGACCTTCTATGCGGCTCTGCAGTGCACTGCGCCAGGTTGGCGCTTGAGTTTGTGTAATCATGATTGTCTATTTACGCTTATTGTTTCGCTGATGACTATGGGGGTGAGGTCAGGTATTTCAAGGTTTAACTATCTATTCTTCCTACACGATAACGCTATTTGGCAGCATAAGACGTCAAGAGTTCAGTACTGGTTCTGCAATTCATTGTGAAGCCGGTGGTCTCTAATTGCTAGAAAATGCCCAATTAAAGATATTGCTAATGAGAACGATTCGTATTACCATGCGCATAAATTAACAATCGGGTTGGGGTAGAAGTGAAACATACTCAGTTAGGTGATGACCGTGTTGATTCTCACAAAGAGAAGGAGCGTCGTATTAGTAGCAATGAGTTACTGCAGGGTAAAACACGCCTCAGGATTGAACATCAGGGTGAAGAGTATTTATTACAGCTAACACGACAGGGGAAACTCATTCTTACCAAGTAAATACACCCTCAAAATCGTTTAAATATAAAATTAGCCAGCCAGCTTTATGCCAGCAAGCGAACAATCAATCAATATTGGAGCTTGAAGCATGAAGAAAACAATCATTACAACCGTTGTCGTCGGTGCATTTGCCGGGCACTCATCCATATATGCAGATCAATCAATTGAGCTGAGCAGGCTGATTGAGTTTGAAGCCGCTTCGTCACAAGGTAAAAGTGATGTGGTATTGGCAACAGCAGAAGTGGGTATGAGTGCCCGGATCAATGATGAAGTAAAGGGTGAATTGACCTTTTTATATGAAGATGAAAGAGTCGATGTTGATACAGCGGTGATTCATATTGAAAAAACCGGTAGCGATATGTTTTATACCTTGGGACAAATGTATGTTCCGTTTGGTCGTTTTGAAAGTAACATGGTTTCTGATCCATTTACCCTTACCCTGGCCGAGACACGAGAGAACACAATACAGCTTGGTTATCACACTGGCAGTTTCACCACATCCCTATACGTCTTTAATGGCACAAATAAGGAAAATCTGGGAGAAGCTAATAAAGTTGATAATTTTGGCTTTCAACTGGCTTATGAAAAACTCGATTATTCGTTCGGTTTGTCGTATCTGAATGATATTGGTGATTCTGATGGTTTACAGGATACCATCAATGCAACTCTAGGCAGTAATGATACACGCGAGCACGTTGCTGGTGTTGCAATGAATGTTGGTTTTGCACTCAATGATGTTAACGTTCTGGCTGAATATGTCACAGCAACAGACGCATTTGAAGCCGGAGAGCTGGATGTAGTTGCAGTAAAGCCATCAGCAGGTCATTTTGAGATGGCCTATGCATTTGGTCTGGATGGCTATAGTTCTACCTTTGCTCTGGCTTATGAGGTTAGTGATGAGGCTAGAACACTGGATATTGCGAAGAGTCGTGAAATGGCTGTGTTATCAGTCAATTTGCTGAAGCAGGGAACCATTGCATTTGAGTATGTCAATGAAGGCGCATACGATGGCAGTGATAATCGCGTGATAACCGCACAATATGCGCTTGAATTTTAGCCTGAGGCGGAAATTGATAATGAAAAGAATATTGATTGCTGCACTGTTTTTTATATCAGGTTTACAGGTGCAGGTCTTAAATGCTGAAGAAAGTGATCCGGCAGAAATTGCAATTGGTGAGCGTTTGACCCTGGAGACACGGTTTGCTCAGTTATATTTTGCTGCTCAAAACCAGGCTGATTCCGTACTGAATACAACTCAGACGACAACATCAGCTCTGCCCGGTGCTTTTGCTGGTGGCACAATGAACTGCCGTGCCTGTCACATGGTAGATGAGTTTGCAGAGAACCCTGCTGCAGGTATGCGCAGTTATACTGATTTCGCTCAACGACCACCTGTGCCTGTACGTAGTGATACCCAGCAGACTGCATTACGTAATTCAATGTCGATGGTGAATATCGCCATACCCCGTGTTCAGGGTGAGTTGTTTCATTACGATGGGGAGTTTAACAGCATGGAAGACCTGGTGCGTGCGACCTTAACCGGGCGTAACTATGGCTGGTTGCCAGGTGAGGCAGGCATTGCAATTAAACATATTGCAAACATCATTCGTCAGGATGATGGGCGTGGTGAACTGGCCCAGGAATTTGGCGGCCGTTATCGTAAAGTACTACAAGGTACTGCCAATGACATCCCAGATGAGCTGCGTTTGGATGAGATATATCGGATTGATGTGAATACTGCCAGTGATAGTGAAATCGTGGATGCAGTAGCAAAACTGATATCAGCCTATGTAAATGATCTGGCATTTTCACAACAGCAAAGTGTTTATGATGCCAGTCCTTATGATCTTTTCTTAAAGAAGAATAATTTACCTGTAAAACCAGAACCAGGCGAAAGTAGTGAAGCCTATAATCAGCGTTTGCTGGATTCACTGAATCAGCTGCAGGCAGTGAGATTTGTAAGTCAGGGTGAGAGGGAATTTACGACCCATAAACAGGCTTATATATTTGGGGAAGAAGAATTGCAGGGTATGAAACTTTTCTTCAGTCGTGCCGATAATATACAACGCGGCGGTAACTGTGCCAGTTGTCACACCGCACCTCATTTCTCGGATTTTGCTTTTCATAATACAGGCCTAACACAACAGAACTATGATCAGTTACATGGAATTGATGCGTTTTTAAAGATGGATTTACCTGGCTTAGATAAACGCAATGACAGCTATGATGATTACCTGCCAGCAACAGAGAAACACCCACAGGCAAGTTCACGTTTTCGTAGTTTTCCTTCAAAGAATCGTCCAGGTTATACCGATCTTGGTTTGTGGAATGTGTTTGCAAATCCGGATATGCCCGAGCCGCAGAATAAGTTGAAGAGCATACTCTGTAAACAGGCACAGAGACATACTAACAATGATTGTAGCAATGAGAGTTTATTACCTCTAACGATTGCTGCATTCAAAACACCTGTGTTGCGTGATCTGGGACATTCTTCACCCTATATGCATACGGGTCAGTTTGATTCACTGCGGCAGTCAGTAGCCATGTATATCAATAGTTCTGTAATGGCAAAAGCGGGTCGATTGAGAAATGCTGATGACGCTTTGCATCATATTCATTTGACAGAAAATGATATGGAATATCTGGTTGCTTTTTTGAAGTCACTGAATGAGGACTACGACTAAGGTTAAAACTGGAAATGAGGTTTAAAGTGTAGATTGAGCATGGAGAGTAATGAGTACATTACTCTCCATTTTTTAGTGCTATGAGTGTCAGCAGAAATAGATAGTTGTCGTTCAAAAATAGCTATATCAACTCACTGTTCCAAACCAGAAGGTTTCATCTTTATCGAGAAATTCCTGCCATGACATGTAGTGTGAACCATCGCAGGAGAATGTCAGGCT
>JBFFSQ010000195.1:0-5558 GCA_041572275.1 Gammaproteobacteria bacterium | reverse complement strand
TGCCGCGGCCGATCGGCTGGATATCGCCAAATCTGCCGTCAGCCGACGACTGGCTGATCTGGAATCCCGGCTGGGTGTGCAATTGCTCAACCGCACCACCCGGCGCATCAATCTCACCGACAGTGGTCGCCAGTATTACCAGCGCTGCCAGCGCATACTGGCTGATCTAGATGAAACCGAACAGCAGATCTCCAGTGAGCATGACCGGTTGCGGGGCACCATTCGCATTGCCGCACCCCTGTCGTTCGGTTTGCTGCACCTGTCACCGGTGCTTAATGATTTTCTCAAAGCACATCCTGAAGTAAATCTCGATCTGGATCTAAATGATCGTACGGTGAACTTAATGGATGAAGGCGTCGACCTTGGCGTGCGTATCGGCAAGCTGGCCGACTCCAGCATGATGGCCCGTAAGCTGGCGACCGCACGGCGTATCGTTTGTGCAAGTCCGGCCTACCTGAAACAACACGGTGAACCACAAACCCCCGAAGACCTGCAACATCATGTCGGGCTGAGTTACAGCAATATATCAGAAGCTCAGCAATGGCAGTTTTATGATCAGGACGGCAACAAAATTGCTGTACGCATACCCAGCCGCATGCGCGCTAACAATGGAGATGTGCTCCAAAAAGCGGCCATCGACGGCTTGGGTATAGACATGACCGTGAGCTTTATTTGTTATCAGGCCATCGAGCAGGGCCAGCTCAAACAAATACTCAGTAATTACAATCTTAAAGATGAAGGCATCTATGCCATCTATCCTTCGCAACGGCATTTACCAAGACGCGTGCGAATGCTGATTGATTACCTGGTAACACGTTTTGGTGATCAGCCGTATTGGGATCGGTTTTTAACGGTGAGAAAATAGATAACTAATGAACAGGGTGTATTTTTTTTAAGCGATGGTGCAGGTCATATTTCGGCCATTATGTTTAGCTTCATATAAGGCCTGATCTGCACGGGCAATCAGTTGTTCCTGATTATCAGTTGCATGGATTTCTGTAATGCCACAGGATACGGTTACTTTTATGTTTTCTCTAAAATCATGCCAGTGGAGGTCAGCTATGATGATTCTAATCCGTTCCATCATGAGCCTGGCTTCTTCCAGGTTTGTTGCTGTGAGTAACATGATAAATTCTTCTCCGCCATAGCGGCCTAAATGGTCTGTATCACGTTTCGATAAATCGATTTCTTTGGCCAACCTCTTTAATACTGCATCACCTGTTACATGACCTAATGTATCGTTGATATTTTTAAAGTGATCGATATCAATCATCACAACACTACTCACAATATTTTTACGCCTACACAGATCAATATGTTGATTAATAGCGGTCAGAATATTGCTGCGATTGAGTAAGCCAGTTAGCTCATCATATGTTGCTGCATGTTGTAGTGAATATGTTTTTTCATACAATTTCATGCGGAGTGCAGTTGCATAATAACCCAGTCCGATACAACGAAGCAGTATCGTGGCGAATGCAATACCAACTATAATGGCTTCGAACCCGGATGGTGAAATAATCCCGAGATTGGCATTTTCAAGCTGGCTCAAGGTGATGGCGATTGCCAGACAGGTAAAAAACCAGACAACCAAAGTCTGTTTTAATGATATGCGCAATGTGCCAAACGTGAAGATGATGAACATGATGCCCAGAAACAATTGAGTAATTTGTGGCGCAATGATTATTCCTGCGATTTGCACCAATATGGAATAGGTCATTTGAAATACAGTCAAATGAGGATTTGGGCAACGTTCACTGATACCTGTCCAGTGGATGAAAGAGAACAGCGTAATATGGATTAACGCGGCTATCGCATAATAGAGGGGGACATGTGAGTCGATGGTGCCGGCTGTTGCAAACAGAATCAGAATAAGGGTATCGATGAAATAGCTGCTGCCAGCAACAAAAACCATCAGAATACGATAAATACGGCGTTTCTGGGGGATGCTAAAATTGCTTAATCCCTCCATCTTATCCAGCCACAGATCATCTAGCTCAAAATTCATGGGTATTTATTATTAGACTCATATGAAAAAAGTATAGCAGAGTATTGAGAATACCAGACTAAACCTGCGTGATTACGCAATGTATTGATATAATTAAGAATTATGAGATTGCTGTGGTCTTGATGCGTAATAGTCAGAGAGCAACCTGATTACATTTTGCCAAATTGCCCCGAGGCAGATACTTACCAGTACATCTTATGGCCAGTGGGCGCCGATCACCAGGAGTGACAAGCCAATCACAGCAATCCGCAACAGCTCCCGGCCCAGTGCCGACCCATATCTCGAAGGCCAGATGAGGCGTATACAGATGACGGCTGCAATGGCGATAGCAGTAATTAAAGAGGGCGGAGCTCTTTAATTGGGATAATCTAAAAGAAATTAGTGTAGTTTAAACTAAGCAATAGGGCGGAATGGTTGCCATGAAACCCCGATTTTATCTACCTGGTGTACCCGTACACATCGCACAACACAGTCACAGTCGGGAACCTGTGTTCTTTGAAATAAGCAGGGTCAGATCACAGCTTTCTCTAATATTAAAGAATGGTCTATTCTAAATCTGTTTATTGTAATTTATACAGCGCGGAGATAATTATGAATGAGTCATATGAGTTTCTAAAGGTTTCGGCTGATGTTTTTACGGCTGCGCTTTTGCCTGTGTCAATATTTCTTGCGTTCCTGCAAATTAAGAAAACCTTGGATTGGAATAAAAAGAAAGCCGCAGAGGAAGTGTTAACACAAATCCTGTCAGGTGATATTTTTCAAAGCCTTGAGATGCTTGGTAAGGAATATGATTGGGATTTGCTTGTTGATAAAAGGACGTATAAAGATGTTGTTAATGATCTTGATGCAGACCAGGTTATACAAGTAAATGCATTGTTAACAACGTTGTTGCGTCACCTTGAAACCATCTCGATTAAAATTGAGCATGATGTATACAATGAGAGCATCTGTTTTGATTATTTGTTTTCCATTGTTATCAATACTCATGATAAGTGCGGTGCCTTTATTAAGGGAAGAAGAGATGCCAGGTCAGAACCTAGGCTTTATGAGCATGTTGAAAAGTACGGTATAAAATGGAAAGAAGATATTAAGTTAGGGAGAAAGCATTAGTTTGTTTTCAAGATTCACAAGAATCAATGGGGTCAGACGTGATTGGCTCGTAAAGACAGAAGTAAATCAAGGGCTGGCCTTGTTGATCCTCATCAATAGCCCACAGAAAAGACTGGATCAGAGAGTAATCGCTTGTATTAGCAGTCAGCAGTCGCCCCTATCAATAGTTAGAAATTCAAGTATTAAGTTATTTTATGATAAGTATCAACTATACATCTCAAAATAAATCGTGATGTAAGTTACTTCATGCATATTGGTGTTATCTCGTGCATACTATTTTGTTTATGTATTTTGATAATAACAAATAAAGGATAGAGTGCATGAATAATCTTTATGCGGTACTGCTAACACTATTTATTGTGCATGTTTTATCTGGTTGTACATCAGCATCAATACAAGCGGCTAAACGATATGACGTTAATCATCTGAAGTCTTTAGCCAAAACACCCGGTGTAGATTTTAACGAGCACTTATCAACAGACAGTTACGATAGTTCTGCAGGGAAAGATGCTTTGTTGCTATCTGTGAACTGCCCACGTTGTTTGCGAGCAATTTTAAATAAAAGCGCTGAGCCAAAAGTAGATATTGGCTCAAAGGGACAATATGGTGTGACTGCTTTGCATCTTGCTGCAAGGTTTCAAAATAAAGAGAGTATGAATATAATTTTGAATGCCGCAAGAAAAATAGACGCAGGCAAGGGAGGGTTTACTTTTAATTCACAGGGGAATTTAAAAGAATTTGTTAACTCAGTAAGCAGCGATCTATTTACACCGTTGTGCTACGCTGCGCACCACGCAAGGAGTGCAAAATACCGGAAGAAGTATGGTCCGAATAATATAGAGATCTATGAATTGCTTATTGAGGCGGGAGCAGATGTTAATGCTAATTGTTTCAATGGCAGAAGAGCGATAGATGAAGCAATATTGAATGAAGCTTTTAAAGTGGCAGATGTATTAATTAAGCATGGGGCAGACATTTGGGGTCAAAATGGCAGGGGAAATACTCCGTTACATACTGCGGCAAAGTGGGGGAAGGTTAAATCTATTAAGTGGTTGACTAATAAAGTATATGCAGATTATGTTACTGGTAATAACTCACGTAATGTTAAACAAGCACTAATACAGAAGTATCTCAATATTACAAACAGTAAAGGATGGACGCCATATTTTGTTGCTGTTAGAAGAGATAATAACAAGGCAGCGAATCTGTTGGTGTCGCTAGGGGCAAATACGAATACTGTTGATCATTTTGGAAATACTGCTTATGACAGTCGTGATGAATATTCGGAAGAAGTGGAACGTGATAAAGCAAAAAGAAATAATAAGAAAGCAAGTGAAAGCAGTAGTGACTTATTCATGAAAGCCCTTGTGTTGGCAGCCGGTGCATCACAAGTGAATCGATCAGATCTCTCTTCCTCTGACAAGGCAGACATTACCACGGCCTTTGCTAAAGATGTTATTTCAGACACGGGCGGTACTAATCTCAATTCCCTGTCATCTGGAAAAAATAGCAGCGGTTCAGCTAGAAAAAGGAGCCAGGACCAGGCACAGCAGCAAAATGAACGACAAAGAGAAATTACACATACCTATACATGCCCTGCATCAGGTAAACAGCAGAAGCGTATTGTTATACCTTATCGTGATAATGCCTGTCTTGAAGTTAAAAAGGAGTTTGCTGAGGTCATGGCATGTAATATGGTAGATGATTTTAAGCGGGTTAAAAATAATTGTTCAGCTATATGTGGACACCCTCAATGCCTGGAATGATCTGTGCGGTATACAGAGCTATGTTGAATATTACAATATAAAAAACTGTATTTAAATGTATGAATGCCTGGGTATCAGGTGTTCTGGCGATGACAGGGATGTATGATTCATTGTCTTTTAAGGGGGAGGCTGAAATTTGGAGTAAAGCTTCCCAGCTCTGAGTTTGGCTGTAATAAGTAGGGGTAATGAAGATATTCAATTGTTTGAGTATGAAGTGGTGGTCAGTTTAAAATAAAGCATTGTTACGATTGTGTGTGAGAGAATAAGATTCAGAGAACAAGGTGCCGTTGAGAGTTTTTTTAACCCGCTAACCTCATAGAGAAAATGAGGGTGCACCAGATCACAATTATAAATCAAGGAGATATTTCATGAAGGGAAATAAAGCGCTCGTTCAGTCTATTATCAACTGTCATGAGACAAATGATTTTGAGTCTTTATCATCGTATGTGCTTGAATCTGAGATAGAAGCAGGTACCTGGTTCACTGAAAAACGCTTTAAGGAAGTCTGCGAAGCAATCAAACAAGAAATAGGTAGTAATACTTCATTGGAGTATATTGATACTCTAAACAGACAATCATCATATCTTACGCTATGGAAAACCACATACAGCAAAAGCGAAGATGAAGTGCTTTGGCAAATTATATTTGATAGTAGTAGCAACAAAATAAAGCTA
>JBFFSQ010000194.1:0-5578 GCA_041572275.1 Gammaproteobacteria bacterium | reverse complement strand
TTTAAAGACAAAATAGAAGAGATTACTCAGAGACAGGCTCGGTTGGGTAAGCCAGGCAGGCCAAGAGTTGAGGATGAGTTGAGTGAATATCTGATAGATGTTTAGTATATTAGATCAAATTGCTCTCTGACCCGGTTTTTCATATAAGCTATGATTAAAATGTTCGAACATTACTGCCTGAACATGAAAAGGATTCTAATCCTTGTTGGTTGTTCTGTCGCGTTAATGGCTTGTGAAGCACATAAATTAGCAGTTGTTAAAACACCATCAGTAGAAAAAGAAGAAAGTGCGTTAATAAAAATTCAAAGAACTAGGACGCGTGCTGGAGCGAATATAAGGCAATATGTTCTCCTTGACGGGTTGGTTATAGCGGAACTCGAAAATGCCCAACACGCTATTGTTCGAGTTTCAGGTGGAAATCATGTTATAGGACTTAAATGTTACAGACCAATATTTTATTTAGATAAATTATTTCTAGGTTCAGATGTTGTTGATGATGGGTTCAAAGAAATTAAAATTTCACTGTCTTCTGGCGAAGAAATATGCCTCAAAACAAGTGTTGGGTTATTATCATGCGTTGAAATGGTATTGGCAGATACTGCTAATTGTAAGAATGTAAATATTGGTATCGATTGAACAAGGCAATATAACAAAGCCATCAATTCAACTCGCTAAACGTTCACGAATTACTGCAAACCGTTAGGCGAATAAGAAGTATGCGATATCTAATTGTAATATTGTTTTTGCTAAGTACAGCGAAAGCATATGCCGATGTTCTGGATTATCAAATTTACACATTTGAAGGTGAAGAGAAGAGGATATTATCTGAAGGACAGAGAAATTATAGTTATACGGACATTCAAGTTAATAAACAATTCCCACTCTCTGGAAGAAAGAACGCTACAAAAGTATTAAAAGTAACTGAAAAATTCAAGATCGGCGGTAGCATTTATCAAGAAAAAGAAATTACCGGGGTTGGTCTATGGATACAAGTCATTCCAGAATGGTATGAAATATGGAGCGATGGTGGATTTAGTTGGGAGTGGTTTAATAAAGAGCAGGACAATATTTTTCTGAAGTTGCAGGAAGAAGGAAGGTTAAAAGTAACTATGAACAAGAATGGAGGTCTCGAGGAGATTAAATCCATTGAGTTTCTAACCGATGTAACTTTGAGATTAAATTATAGCTGGATACCTTTCTCTACTAAAGACACTCATTTTATGATCGTGAAGAAAGGTAGTATTTTACGATTTGGTCCCTAACTTCAGGTCTAACAAATCCATCAGGTTCAGATATAAATTAAAAAGCTCTGACACTTACTGAGCTAATTGTTATGTAAAAGAATGAATCTGACTACATAAGGAAGATGAATGTTTAATATATCTAGTGTCTATCCAGTTAAAGAAGGAAGTAAATTTGACTATGAGTATTACTTAAATATTCATATGCCCATGTCTATAGAAAAGCTCTCAAATGCAAAAGGTTATAAAGGAGTGTCTGTTGAGCGTGGGATCAGCTTAGAAACACCCTGCATAAAGTCTTCGTTTTATGTGATGTGTCATTATTATTTCGAAACACTAGAAGACTTTATGAAAGCATTTGAGCCACATGCTAGTGAATTACAAAATGACATCAAAAACTATACGAATATAGAGCCTATAATACAGATCAACGAAGTAAAAATACAAACGTGAAGATTTAATTGAATTAACAGATAACGTCTTGGCTAAGACGCTTTCCAAATAAATTATAGCAATAATGGATGAATATCATGAAAGATAATAAAGATTTTGAACAAATAATAAGTGCAGGTGATACCGCAAGTATTGAAAATACACATTTAGATGCAATTGCAATCAGTTTAGTTTGTAGTAGCTGTTGCCAGGTCGATATGGAGCTAGCACCTGGTCAAGTTTTGGAGTTTACCGCTGGTAGTTCAGATGCAAAGGTCGTCTTACACCATGGTGATCCAGCTAACCTTTTGATCATTAAACCTGAATCTGCATCTTGAAAAAGTATTAGATGAGACGGATTGATTTAGTTTTCACGAAATCAGTCATGGTTGAATAATAATCACTACGTCCCCATGAATCGGCTGAGTAAACCAGTCTGTGCAGTGGTTTATAGAGAACAAAGTGTTTATCTGATAGGTGTTTAGTTAATAAGAATCACTTTTCTTCTGCTATTGTGCGCATACGCTGCGCATGGCAGTCTCGTGCATCCTTTACCATATAATGCTCCCCCGAATGGCGGAACCCCAGCTTACTGTAAAAATGCTTAAGCTGTTTTTTAAGCTCAGGTGTGCGTTCTTCAGTTTCTTTATCAAGAATTGGGTAAGCCTTCAAAGCAACCAGTGTTTTATTTAAATCGACAACCTGGCTCATGCGTTTCAGCATTTCTGTACCAATATGGAGATTTCTGTACTCTGGATTTACAACCAGTTCATCGATATAAACCAGGCTGCCACAAGGTGTTATTTCTGATTCATCTTTGATGAAGGATTCAACATAACAGTTGTTATTTGAAATAATATGAGTACCCAGGTCCGAGATTTCAGGTGATATTGAATCAAACAGATCCTGTATATCGTCAAAAGATTTACGTGCACTAGCAATATCGAGTCGGTGACCATATAGTCGAGCGACAATGGTCTCTTCTCCGTCTTCATCGAAGAGAATAGCCTTGCCCTTGAAATCAAGTAGGTAATCTCTTAAATCTTCACTGTCTGAAGGTTTAATGGAAAACTCGAATTCAAGTTCTTTGAGGATATCTGAATTCATGTTATTGATACTAGGTCTATATTATTTCGAATATGAGACCAATAAATACTATTTTCAAGTGTTTTTTGATGAATTAGTGTAAGCTATTGATCTTGTTTGGTTTTCTTTTTGCATCTTAATATGTTGAATCCAACCGTTGCCATTGTTGCTGGCCCTCAGTTAGCCGATTACCATTTTGGAGATGACCACAGGTTTGGCCCGCACCGCCATCAGGCTTTTCTGGATGGCATGGACAGGCTGGGAATAACATCTCGGGTTGAGTGGCTACCGCCTGTGCAATGCGACTCTGAAACACTACGGAGTTTCCATACTGATGAATTTATTGAACAGGTGAAACTGGATTCTGAGTCAGGTAGTGGATATCTGGATCAGGGCGATACACCTGCCAGAAAAGGAATTTTTGAAGCCGCTACAACGGTAGTGGGTTCGGTACTTGAGATGCTTGATCAAATTATGGACAGGCAGTTTCGGCGCGGTTTTGTACCTATAGCCGGCCTTCATCATGGATTCAGGGATCACTGTAGCGGTTTTTGTGTATTTAATGATTGCGCCATTGCCATAGAGCACTTACGCAACAAGCATCACCTACATAAAATTTTATACGTTGATATCGATGCTCATCATGGTGATGGGGTGTTTTACAATTACGACAGTGACAGCAAGTTGTTTGTCGTTGATTTTCATGAAGATGGAAAATTTCTGTATCCTGGCACGGGTGATGCTGATGAAACAGGCATCGGCCCAGCAAGGGGTAGCAAGATGAACTTTCCTATGCCCAAATTCGCCACAGACGCTGATTTTTCCCGACTATGGCCAGAGGCCGAAGCGTTTATAAAATCTATTGAGCCTGAGTTTATTATTTTGCAGTGTGGTGCTGACAGTATGAAAGGTGATCCGATTACAGATCTGCAATTTTCACAACAGTCATATCAACTCGCTACAGAAAGTTTATGCAAAATTGCAGATGAATTTTGTGATGGCAGAATTATTGCCCTGGGCGGTGGTGGTTACAATTTGGAGAATATATCGCTGGCGTGGCCAGCCGTTGTACAGGCAATGCTTAAATAATAACTGGGGATGATGGTCCTTGGTTGCCTAACTCAAAAATGTAAAAAAACTGACAGGGTTTGTGTGTGGATAATCTGATAGGTAAAAAATTTATACTATCTGGTATGACCCTTGAAGTCATTGCGGATGATGGCGAACGATGGGAATGTCGTAATACCACGACAAAAGACACTGTATTCTTTAAAAAATCAGTGCTTAGAGATGCTATTAAATTGGGTAAGGCAGAACTTATTTCAGAAATGAATGAAAAATAAAAGTTGTCAGATAGAAGTTAGAAGTTAGAAGTTAGAAGTTAGAAGTTAGAAGTTAGAATTATACACGTGTTCGAATGTTACCTACTACTTTAGTGAGTAAGTGTTATTTTGATCCATTAAACGAGCAAGCTCTGTAGTATCCAAATTCATTAAGTTTAGAAGGATATATTAGCCACACCTGGATTCAACCTACATTAGTGCCTGTTAAACATGCGTTGAACACTGGGAGTACTCTAGATCAGCTTGTGATCAGGCAAATTATACATTTGAGCTTTGATCTGGCTCAACTTATCAGATCAGCCGATAGATTAATGTGAATAAGAGGTCATCTTAAGATTCACAGTAAATGATTTTTGTATGTGGCTGAAATGAAAAGAATCATTCTAACAATTCTGCTGTTTTTAATGTCTTTGTCCGGCTATGCTGCCAGTATCATCACGCCTGTCGAGTTTGAACAAATCTGGTTACTTAATAATCAGCGTAATCTGTTTAAACGTTATTACTATTACAATGAACAGGTACAGGTTGAGTCGAAAAGCCTTTATCTTTTAGGATTGGATGCAGCACCTGATAAGACGATATTAACTTCGGTCGGTGAGAAGGATGCCTTGATCAGTCGGATGAATATCTATTATCAGAGTCCAAAGTATTTGTTTTTGATCGACTGGTTTTCGGCCATTCCCCAACCCCAGGATACTGAAGGCTTTGTTTATGGCGACTTTATTGTCGGTCGCACCTGGCAGTTTCCAGAGAAGCAATCGTATTTGACGCTCGGGTTACGACAGAAAGCGATACCTCGCACGGTTATAGTTGGTTCTGACATTGTGTTTGATGGGGGTAGTGATGCAACCGCAACAGACTACAGTCTCTTTTTCCACTTTAATTATCACGGCTATGATTTTGGTAGTTATTACTCGGAAGATAAAGAGCTGGAAGCCACCGCATTTAATATGCCGCTGTTAAAGACCGACGATTATTCACTGAGCTCAACAGTTTATTATTACCGGGATGTACCTGAAATAAATTTATTTGAGCGTTATGAAGTTGCATTGGATTATGAAATGCAATGGGCGGAACATCAAATAATGTCCGGCGTTGTATTTGCCGTGGTGCCTGACCTGGATAAGAATCAATTCAGTAATTTATTTGTAAACTATCAGTCCCCCAGTCAATCAGGTTTTAGATGGCTAGGCGGATTGTATTATTACCGTGATATTGAAAATGCAGAAAACTTACCCGGTGGCAAACTTGGGCTCATGTGGGAGTCAGAAGGCGTAGATAAATACAAGTTCACTATCTCTGTACAGCAAAATGCGTTGGGAGACTTTAATGCACTGATCGTTCGTGATGAACCGATCTTTAGCTTTACCATATCAGCCAGTGCTGAGAATTTATTTGCAAGCAGTTGGTAAATAAAATTCGATTAAGATGAGCACTAACATATACGCGGTAGAGGGTCGTCCTCAAGTTCATCCA
>JBFFSQ010000193.1:0-5616 GCA_041572275.1 Gammaproteobacteria bacterium | reverse complement strand
GCCAGTGCAACAACATTCTTCTGTGTCAGTACTGTTTTCAAGTCAGGATCCTCATGATTTACCTGTATTTTAACGGAGTTTAGCTGATTAACTGCATTTCTTAAAGTTTTACATTAAGAATCAACGCTAGTAGCCGAACTACCATGACAATCATTTAATAACGGTAAAAACATAGACGTACGATAAACTTATTTCATCAACGACTTCAGGGTTTCAACTATTTCCGCCGCATCCCACTCCACGCCACCGTACAGGGTATATTTAATTTCACCATCGGGGCCAATAATAAAGCTGGCTGGCGCTGCGAACACTTTCCAACGTTGCAGTGCTGCGCCATCCTCATCTAATAATATCGTGAACTCAGGCTTCACCTGCTTCACAAAGGCCTCGACTTCAGCAGTTTCCTCTGCCATATCTACAGCCAGAATTTTAAATGGCTTATCAGCCAGACCGGCCTGTAGACGATTCATCGACGGCATTTCTGTGCGACATGGTACACAATACGTCGCCCAGAACTGAACCAGGACCACCTGCCCCCTGTAATCAGACAATTTATGTAATTGCCCCTGCAAATCTTTTAACACCAGCGAAGGTTGCTGCAAAGGCCCTTTATAGGGCTTTAGCAAACTCGCCTGCGGTGATGTTAGAAATAAGGACAGCAGCAGCCCAAAGATCAACTGTTTCATAGTTTATCTCTCAAAATCACTTAAATGAGATATTAACAGGTGAGGTAATTGCCGTGACATTGCCTGTTCTGCCGGAGTGGCATCATTACGCACATAGAAATACCCACGCACTTTTGGAATCAGTGACGAGGTCACAAACACACTGTTTTTCCTGAAAGCCGCAGTTAGATGCGGCAAACCCCAGCGATTTGGGGTACGCTCTCCTTCGAGAATCACGATAGGGAGCCGTACTTTACCCACCGCCTCAATATACACAGGCTCAGTCCCGGGCTCAGGTTTAAGCAAAGTCAGACGTGGATAGATCAACAGCGCACCGGACAACCGTTGAGTTTCCGCAGCATGCCGTTTTTCCCAGGCCATGGCACCGCGCAATAAAGGCGCCGCTGCACGACCACCAGCGACAAGGTAAATGAGTTTTTTCCCCGTCTTTTCTATTGCCGTATCAATTATGACTGCAATCTCTTCACCTGGAATTTTATAAATACTGGAAGGGCCAGGTGGTAGAAAATGAGCGCTCAACATATCCGGTAACCAGACCTCAATTCCATGCTCAACGAGCACAGCCGCTGATCGTGTCTCTGCGCCTTCACTGCCCTGGTTACAGGCTAACCAGATAAACAGGACATCACCTTCAGCGGGATAAATACTGACATCAACATCGATTTCATCATTAACACTAATGGTCTCGGTTGTTATCTCAACCGCATAGGACGACAAGGACATCAGCATCATCAGCAACAACAAAAACACATAACGCCCGAATACCTGGGTATTGTGTTGCGTAGCCGCAGATTCAAGTTGTAACGATTGTGCCATGTAGCTAATGAGTGACAGTTTTTATTTGAATACCACTATTAAATACAGGGTTTGGCTTTATTGGTCAATAGCAGGGCCTATCAGGCCCCACCACCCTGCCCGCTATTAACAGTCCAGCATTTTCATTTTACCGAATCAGACGCAGCCTGATTCATGACACTGGCCTGCTTCCATAACAGGAAGACAGCGGGGAGTATCACCAGGGTTAATACCGTGGCACTAATCATACCGCCCACCATAGGCGCAGCAATCCGACGCATCACTTCTGAACCGGTGCCGCCGCCAAGCATAATGGGTAATAAACCCACCACAATAGCAGCCACCGTCATCATGATAGGCCGCACCCTCAGCAGGGCACCTTCTGTCACAGCCTCTCGAACATCGCGGATGGTCATCTGCCGACTCTGTTGCTCGGCTTCTCGCTGATGCCGTTCCAGCGCCTGATTCAAGTACACCAACATAACAACGCCAATCTCGACAGCCACACCAGCCAGCGCGATAAAACCGACGCCCACAGCCACCGACATGTTGTAATCCAGTAAATACAACAACCAGAAACCACCTATCAGTGCCAACGGCAAAGTCCCCATAATGATCAACACTTCGGAAATTTTTCTAAAGTTGAAGTACAACAATAAAACAATAATAGCCAAAGTAACCGGCACTACCGTTTGCAAGCGCTCCTTGGCTCGCACCATATATTCATACTGACCCGACCAGGAAATGGAATAACCAGCGGGTAACTCGACTTTATCTAGCACGACCTGTTGCGCTTCAGCCACATATGAGCCCAGATCACGGCCTTTGATATCAACAAAGGTCCAGCCATTTGGCCTTGCATCTTCAGACTTGATCATCGCCGGACCTGCCTCCACCCGGATATCAGCAACCTCACCCAGGGGAATACGCGCACCGGCGGGTGTCACTACAGGAAGATTACGCAAGCCTTCCAGTGAATCACGCAAATCACGTGGATAACGGACATTTATTGGGTAACGCTCCAGACCTTCCACGGTTTGGGTTACTTTCATTCCACCCAAAGCCGTGCTTACCACATCCTGCACATCCGAGATATTCATACCAAATCGTGCGGCTGCAATACGATCAATATCCACGGTCACATAGCGACCACCAGCGACACGTTCAGAATAAGCGGAAACCGTACCCGGCACGGTCTGCACAACCTCTTCAATACGCTTACCCACCTCCTGTATCACCTGCAGATCAGGACCTGACACCTTGATGCCCACCGGGGTTTTAATGCCTGTGGCCAACATATCAATCCGAGTTTTAATGGGCATAACCCAGGCATTGGTTAAACCTGGAAACTGAATCAAATCATCCAGTTCCTGTTTCAACTTATCCGTTGTCATACCTTCCCGCCATTGATCCCGAGGATGTAATTGAATGGTGGTTTCAATCATGGTTAAGGGCGCTGGATCAGTTGCCGTTTCCGCACGTCCCACTTTTCCAAACACCCGTTTCACTTCCGGCAATGTACGAATCAACTTATCCGTTTGCTGCAACAACTCCTGTGCTTTGCCAACTGAAACACCGGGAAAAGTCGTGGGCATATACATTAGGTCCCCTTCATCCAGATCCGGCATAAATTCAGAACCAATCTGTGTAACTGGCCAGAATCCTATTATGATCAATACCAGTGATATACCTAACACTGCTTTCGGCGCCTTGAGCACAGAATTTATAAAAGGACGATAACCGGCAACCAATACTCGATTGATCGGATTCTGGTGCTCAGAAATAATACGACCTCGAATAAAATAACCCATCAATACCGGCACCAGGGTAATCGACAACCCCGCCGCTGCTGCCATCGCAAATGTTTTGGTATATGCCAGCGGTGCAAATAAACGCCCTTCCTGCGCCTCCAGTGTAAACACCGGTAAAAAACTTAAGGTAATAATCAACAGAGAGAAAAACAAGGGTGGCCCAACTTCTTTCGACGCCTTACTAATCAACTGCCAACGATTAGCGTCAGTAATACCTTCAGTCTCGATATGCTTGTGTACATTTTCTATCATGACTATGGCGGCATCGACCATGGCGCCAATAGCAATAGCGATACCACCCAATGACATAATATTGGCATTGATACCCTGTTGCTGCATGATGACAAATGCAGCAAGTATGCCGACAGGTAAAGACAAAATAATTACCAGCGAAGACCTGATATGAAATAGAAACACTGCACACACCAGGGCCACCACCAGAAACTCTTCGATGAGCTTACCGCTCAATGTATCGACTGCTCGCTTGATCAATGCAGAGCGATCATAGGTTTCGATAATTTCTACACCTTGCGGCAGGCCTTTTTGCAGCTCTGATAATTTCTGTTTTACACCTTCGATAGTGGTCAGCGCATTTTCACCATAACGCATAACCACGATACCGCCGACAACCTCGCCCTCACCATCTAGCTCAGCAATTCCGCGACGCATTTGTGGCCCTAAACGAATATCAGCCACATCCTTTAACAATATAGGCACTCCATTCTTATTCATGCCCAGTGGCACGCGCCGCAAATCATCCAGGTCATTAATATAGCCAGTTGCACGCACCATATATTCTGCTTCGGCCATTTCAATCACCGAACCACCCACTTCCTGGTTCGACTTTTTAATGGCCATTTTCACTTTTGCCAGAGGCAAGCCAAACGCCCGTAAACGGTCAGGGTGCAATACCACCTGATACTGCTTAACCATGCCTCCAGCAGTGGCCACCTCGGACACACCATCCACGGTTTGTAATTCAAACTTGAGAAACCAGTCCTGAAATGAGCGCAGTTGTGCCAGATCATGGCGACCGGTGCGATCAACCAGTGCATATTCATAAATCCATCCAACTCCAGTAGCATCCGGCCCCAGTGATGGTCGTGCCTGAGGCGGCAAATTAGTGGTGACCTGGCTTAAATATTCCAGCACCCGGGAACGTGCCCAATACGGATCTGTACCATCTTCAAAAATCACATAGACATAGGAATCACCAAAGAAAGAGTAGCCTCTCACATTGGTGGCTTTAGGAACTGATAACATCGCGGTAGTCAATGGATAAGTCACTTGATCTTCCACCACTCGCGGCGCCTGCCCTGGATAACTGGTTTTGATAATGACTTGTACATCCGATAAATCCGGGATGGCATCCAACGGTATATTCTTCACCGCATACACGCCCCAGCCAGTGAGTACAAAGGTCAGCAGCAACACCATGAATCGATTATGTATCGACCAGTCGAGTATTTTTGCGATCATATTCGGTACTCCTACTGATCCATCATCGGTTTAATGTCGCTGATCAAATAACCATTGCCACCCTGCACCAGCGTTATTTGTACCGTATCGCCGATGTTCAGGCCTTCCACGGATACTCCAGTATGTAATTCAAAATCCATCACCATGGCTGGCCAGCCCAGTTCAGGAATTGGATCATGTTCCAGATTTACTTTCCTCTGTTCCGGCATAAGCCCTCTAACGATCGCTCTTGCCACTGGCATCTTTGGCTTTTCCGCTGCCATTTTCTCACTAGCTGGTTCACTCATGCGCATCAAACTGGCTTTTAGACTGGCTTCAGAATCAATCAGGAACTGACCCGATATCACTACCTGCTCGCCTTCATCTAAACCCTCAACAATTTCAATCCAGTCTCCGGTTTCCATACCAGCCACTACATTGCGCTGCACATAACGACCTTTGCCTTTATCAAGAATGACCCGTTCCTGTTGGCCGGTACGAATAAGTGCCTCACGGGGTATATTGAGAACATTATTTTTCGCTCCGCCATAAATACTTACACTGGCGAACATATTCGGCTTTAAGATTTCATCGGGATTATCAAACTGCAATCGCACTTTCAGTGTCCGTGTTTTGGTATCAAGACGGGGATAAATATATTCCACTGTCCCTTCCCACTCTCGACCAGGTACAAAGGACAATTTGACGTCCGCACTCTGGCCAACCTTCACCCAGTTGGACTGACTTTCAAACACTTCAGCCAGCAACCACACTCGCGACAAATCAGCCAGACTTAACACTTCCATCGCCGGTTTCACATACATGCCTTCACGCACTTTCAGCGTGGCAACAATACCATCCTGTGT
>JBFFSQ010000192.1:0-5621 GCA_041572275.1 Gammaproteobacteria bacterium | reverse complement strand
TGGCGCCAAACTCAGCAACAACCTGAAGGATCGTATCGTGAACTGGAATGTTTTTCAGAACAGTGCAGCAAACTTCAGCCTGCGTAGTGCGCTTGATCCTGCCAAGCTGGCGGCGGCAGGTTCAATCGACGAGAAAACACTGCTGTTACCAATGGCGTTCCCGGAAGGCTCACCCATGCACCCATCCTACGGCGCTGGTCATGCTACCGTCGCCGGTGCCTGCGTCACCATGCTCAAGGCCTTCTTCGATACCGATGCCGTGTTCGTACGCGACAGGTTACCCAGCCCGGACCAGGTTCGTATTATTCCTAGAGCCGAATACGAAAGCGATAAAACCCGTTACAAGCCCATCGCCTGCGTCGCTGCAGCCACCGGTACAGCCCTGACCGAAGTACCCTTAACTGAGCCGCTCACCGTAGGCGGTGAATTGGACAAGCTGGCGGCGAACATTGCTATCGCACGCAACATGGCCGGTGTTCATTTCTACACCGACTACATCGACAGTCTAACCATGGGTGAAGAGATTGCCGTGCGTACCCTGGATGAAGCAATGAGTGCCTTCCCCTACTACCCAATAGCAGTACGCCCATCGATGACCGTTCCCAAATTCCTGGGTGGTCATGAACGAATAGGCAAATAAAAAAACTGGGCTATTGCCCACTGATTACACTCGACAGCACTAACCCTTCTTCCTTCGGGAGAAGGGTTAGCTTGAAAGCTGGGTGTCTGGCG
Organism: Gammaproteobacteria bacterium; assembly: GCA_041572275.1. Classification (GTDB taxonomy): domain Bacteria; phylum Pseudomonadota; class Gammaproteobacteria; order SZUA-229; family SZUA-229; genus JBFFSQ01. Next base: position 4,889 of record JBFFSQ010000192.1, on the reverse strand, counting down.
CAACAGGCATTCATGTATAATCAGCACTATGTTTATATTACGCGACATCGAAACCCTTGAAGCTGATCTGGCCAACCTGCCGGCCAACACCAAACATAAACTCACCTTCAAGGTTAAATACACAATTTACGACGTACCCGATTCTTTTACCGGGATAATCTTTGAAGACGAATCCGGGGAATTACATCTGGAACACTTCAACAACCCCAAAGGCAACCGGCGTAAAATTATCACCTTACAAAACAAACTGGCACCTGGTTCTTTTGAAAAAATAAAACAATGCCTGCTTGCCAAAAGCCGAAATGAAAAAGTTTCGTTACCCCAGGAATTTGAAGCCATCAATCAGCGAGAAGGACGTACTATGGGTGGCTAACTGTAAAACCTGTAAAAAGTGAAGGCATAGTAAATTATTAATACCACCAACACTTTTTATTTTACTATCTCATTACTAACATAGCTTTTTGTCAGACCAAGTAGTTCCTTTTGTCACCCCTACAAGGTCTTGTTGTCATCCTGACCATTTCCTTTTGTCATCCCGACCATTTCCTTTTGTCATCCCGACCATTTCCTTTTTCATCCCGACCATTTTCTTTTGTCATCCCGACCACTTCCTTTTTCATCCCGGCCATTTCCTTTTGTCATCCCGACCAACGTGGAGGGATCTTAAGGAAGGCCCCTAACAACCTGCCACGTATCAAGCCTCCCTTTTTCGTACTTTTAACCCGCAACCTCACCCGATTCACGAAACCCCATCTCAAACCCGTGATGATAGGCTTTATGCCACTCCATCACCTGCTCACCTTTAAATAAATCCTCAGCATCCAGGTCCAGGTGTTTAATTTTATCGCCATAACCCTGAGCAGTTAAGAATGCCGCGACGCCGTTGGCATATCCCCGGTTATACCAGAGCTGTGCATCGGCCGGGTTTTGGGCATAACCATCAGAGTCCAGATACAGGCGCTCAACCAGTCCTGCTAATTTATCTATCACAGTCATACTGTTTATCCCAATAACTCATCAAGTGAAGAACCCTCTGCATCTTCACCCAGCTCAACAATTAAGGTTTCATGCAGAGGCAGACTGTTACTTTGAATATGAGGCAACAGTTGCTCAGTGATTTGAATCACGGTAATCACACCGCGCTGGGCATTTTCATCTTGCAAACTTTCAGATTGCTTGATCAAGGATTCAACATAAGCACGCAAAGCTTCTAATCGTTGATCAACATCCATTGCCTGAATGGTTGAGGTAAAACTAAGGTGCAATTCACGCAACGTGGGCTTGGGGTCGTGCACAGCAATATCAAAAGGGGGAGTAACGCTCATAGTATTCAACTATCTGATTAAAACAAGCTGACCAGTATATAGAATTTGACTGTGAGTATAAATAAGTGGGCTTAGAACTGAATGGCACTTTCTTAAGGAAACATAGATCAAAGCTCCGTCATACCGGCAATCTTTTAGCCGGTATCTAGCTATTTAGAACAATGGATTCCAGTTAAAAGCATACTGGAATGACGAATTAAGCACAGATCTCTCATACTTGCTAAACTCAAAAACATGACAACCGCCAAACCTGTGCTCATCCTGCAACTGCGTCCCGAAAATGCAACGTCAAACAGTGAATACGCCTGTTTCCTGAAGTATGGACAATTACAGGCGAAAGACACATGCAGAATGCGCATAGAACAAACAGGCATTCCCGCAGACCTTAGCCTCGACGATTACTCCGCCATCATCGTCGGCGGCAGCCCGTTTGATATCAGCACTCCAGAGCATAAGAAATTAGACATCCAGAAAAAGATCGAGTCGGATTTTAACCAGTTACTCGATCAGGTCGTGACCCGAGACTTTCCCTTTCTCGGCGCCTGCTCCGGCAATGGTTTGCTAGGTTCCTACCTCGGCACCAATATCAGCACCCACTATAATGAAACCGTGAGTTGTGTCGAGCTTACTATCACCGCAGCAGGTAAACAGGATCCACTGCTTGCTGGTTTCCCGGAGAAAATAGATGTGTTACTCGGCCACAAGGAAGCCTGTGACACCACGCCCGAGGGCACGACATTACTGATGACCGGTAACGACTGCCCGGTACAGATGTTTCGTATTGGCGAGAATGTCTACGCCACCCAGTTCCACCCTGAAGGAGACGCCGAGGAATTCATTCTTCGGATCAATATCTACAGCAATCACGGGTATTTCAAACCACATGAAGCAGAAGAACTGAAAAGAAACGTCAGCAGAAAGCCGACGCCATACGCCCAGGAAATACTCAGGCGATTTATAAACAGGTACTACTGCGAAGCCAGTTAAGCTTGCTAAGCCTTTTGTTTTTAACTAAAGAGGTTCAGAGCACAGATTTAGTTTATATTAGAAGACAGTATGATCTGACACCATTTTTTATTCGATTTTCCGTCAAAGGTCCTGGAACCATTCAACCGGGTTCAACCGATAATATCTTCGAAGCTCTTCATACAACTCGGGATGCTCTTGAGAAAATAGTTGAGGTCTCTCGAAAAACAATTCCGTCACCACAGCGAAAAACTCCCCTTCCGACACAGCGCCATAGGCATCAATCAAGCTGCCTTTATTAGCCGCTATTTTCTCCCTTAGCTGGAAAAACGCCTGGCTGAACACACGACTCCACTCCTTATAATTTTCCGATCCATCCAGCACCGGTGTGCCATCGATAGCACCATCGGCATGGTCCAGTTGATGGGCAAATTCGTGGTAAACGACATTGTGCCCGTCATCTTCGCCCCTGGCCCCTTGTTTCGAATGCTGCCAGGACAGAACCACATGCCCTCGGTGCCAGGACTCGCCAATACGGGTAATTTTCTCAATGGATGTCACCACACCATTCGATGTCGCATGCTCGGATCGGAAAGCCCCGGGATACACATAGACATTCTTCAGAGAGGGATACAGTGCATCATCCCGATTCAGCGACAACAGACAAGCCTGGGCCGCAATTGTGACTCTGATCTCATCGGTAATCTCTAAACCGTCATAGCCGCTGAAGGTTTTTTCGTGCAGAAATACATTGGTTAAGCCATAGAGCTTGTGCTTGAGTTCATCAGGCAGTTTGTTATACAGGGTGAGGTTATTCTGTAAGATAGAAGCCCAGGCTGGATTAAAATCTGCAGCCTTCAGCCGTTCACGGACCTGTTGACGCCGTGCTCTCAGGCCAAGCCAGATCAAGCCAATAATTAGAATGGTAACAATGAGAGCTTGGACGGGCATATGTTTAGAATTCTAATTTATGAAGACCGTTTGTAATTAAATAAATAAGTAGGGTCAGAGCACAGTTTAAAGATGTTTCGCATCGGTGAGAACGTGTACGCCCAGGAAATACTCAGGCGATTTATAAACAGGTACCATTGTGCGATCTGTGAATAAAAGGTATCAGAGAGTTTATACACTTAGATGCAATATTCCTTAATATTAAAACCGAGATACATTAGAAACAATTGCCCTCTGATCAAAATGGCTCTTACTTCAGGAAAGCATAGATCAAGGCCCCGTCATGCCGGAATGACGAATTGGGCGAAGAATTCGCTTAAGTAAGTGCCATTCCTCTCTGATCCTGTTAATTAAATTTTAATTATTTATGATCCGCATCGAGCCATTGTTTGGCACTTTTACCCATAAGTATCTCGATGAAACTTTCAGCATCTTCATTTGACTGTATAGGCACCAGAAATTTTGATTCGCCATGCTTGGTATCAGATGTAATGATCGTCATTAATTTATCATCCTCTTCCCAATGCAAATAATTAATACTAGAGGGATTGATAATATAATATTCGGTATCACCCTTTTCCCGATCAGTATACAAACGTAATAAAGCAGAATCCGCCAGCACGGTTCTTGATATTGCGATCAATATTAGTATTGAGAGACCTATCATGGATTGTTTCATCTTCATTCCTCGTCATTGAAAGACTCTGTGGTTTAAGGGACTGTTTAAAGGGGGCTGCCCTCTTATATTCCTTCATTCATAAGCTATATTAGAAGGAACTATAATCTGACCCCACTTTTTTATTCTGAAGCCTTAACACTACCGTCATACCGGCATGCTTCTAGCCGGTATCCAGAGACTGTCATCTCGAACAACTTCATCGTGAGAGATCTTGCTCTTAAGTCCAGGTGTGTTGATTTATTTGATTTCATTACACTGAGGGGGATTTATTCCGTCTCTTTTTATTTCGCCTCTTTCGCGTCTCAGGTGCACACAGGCATTCAATTAAGCGCTCGACCTGTTGAATACAACAGCCGGCTCCCGTCGCTGCATAGGTCTGTTTTTTCACTTCTTCCAGCGAGGTCGCGCCATTAGCTATGGCATTAATCACGTCCATCTTCGGCACATCCATACAGGTACAGAGATTCTTGTCTAAATTCTGTTTGAGAACAGTCGGTAGTTTGTCGAGTGGATTGTTTTCGAGTTCAGTTTTCAAAATAACAATTCGTTTTTTTAATGTATACAAATATAGGTTGGGTAAATGCAAGATAAATGGCGCTGACACCATTCATTCAGTGTCCGACCGCTACCTATTTAACGATAATAAAAAGACAGTCTGAGTATGGTGTATCAATGGTGACTTCAGCATGACTATTATATCGGGTGTCGAACGACTTTGTGCAAGTTTTAATCTGTCCGTTATCTTTCCCAGCGTCCTATTGATTCTGCACAGCCTGCATAATGTTAACGATATCGTCATGCCAGCGACGAAATATGGGTAACAAATATGGATCTGAAAACAAATCGTAAAAAGTGGCTGGATCTGCTGTCACCAGCAGGGTTTCATTCGCTTCAGTGTAAACCACGATTTTCAGGGGTAGATAGGGCAGCAACTCGGGATAGCTCTCAGTTAAGGTATCGATCTCGTC
>JBFFSQ010000191.1:0-5671 GCA_041572275.1 Gammaproteobacteria bacterium | reverse complement strand
TAAATAATGGCTTGGCAAAAAGATTTGTTTTCATTGGTGGTTCTCCGAAACGGGTTATCCTAATTATTATTCAGGCAGAAAGTATCAATGTGCTCTGATGCTGTCAAGCAGCGTCTTGTATTGTCTATATAATGTGGCTTTATTGATGTGATATAAATCATCTTTTTGACAAGACTATATTAAAATATGACATTTCCCCCCCACTGGGTGCAAATTATGACAAATAAAATTAAAATCTTTCACAATCCACGTTGTTCCAAGTCCAGGCAAACCCTTGAATTGCTCCAGTCCAAGGGTGTTGACCCGGAAATTACCGAATACCTGAAAACACCTCCCAGCAAACAGGAACTAACTGCTATTCTGGACATGCTGGGACTGGAACCGCGTCAACTGATGCGTACTAAAGAAGCAGAATACAAGGAAAATGGCCTGGATGACGAAAGCCTCAGCCGTGAACAGCTCATTGATGCCATGATTCGGTTTCCGAAACTCATTGAGCGCCCGATAGTGATTAACAATAACAAGGCAGCCCTGGGGCGTCCCCCAGAAAATATTCTGGAGATCATTTAATGGCTGAAATTCTGGTCCTTTACTATAGCCAGGGTGGCACTACCGAAGAAATGGCCCGCATCGTAGCTCATGGTGTTGAGCTGGTTCCAGGAATGCAGGCCCGATTACGTTCTGTACCTCCGGTATCCACTGTCTGTGAAGCAATTGAAAGTGATATCCCTGAGCAGGGTGCACCCTATGCAACGCTGGAAGACATGCAGGAATGCGCCGGACTGGTCATGGGCAGCCCTACCCATTTTGGCAATATGGCGGCACCACTTAAATATTTTATCGACAGCACCAGCAGTTTATGGATGGGCGGTGACCTCATTGGCAAGCCTGCAGCGGTGTTTACAGCAACAGCCAGCATGCATGGTGGTCAGGAAAGCACCCTGTTAAGTATGATGCTACCCCTACTCCATCATGGCATGATCCTGATGGGTCTACCCTATAGTGAACAAGCCCTGCTTCAGACTCAGACTGGCGGTACTCCATACGGTGCCAGTCGACTAACCAGCGCCGAAGACAATCGATCTTTAAGTGCTGATGAAAAAGCCCTGTGTAAGGCTCTGGGTCAACGAGTGGCGAAAACCGCCCAACAGTTACGAGGCGCTTAGATGCAACGTATTACAATTTTTCGCTGGCTGACGCTCTCCGGCTACTTTGGTCTGATGATCCTGATTTTCTGCTGGCATCTGTGGATAGATCCTCTACCAGCGGAATTTATATCGATTACCCTGTTGATTCAGCTTGGTCCCCTGATGTTTCCGCTACGTGGCATACTCAACGGCAAAGCTTATACCCATGCCTGGGCCAGTTACCTGGCCTTATTGTATATGATTGTTGGTGTATGGTACGCCAGTGCCGAATCTACCCGCGCATTTGGTATACTGATAAGTACTTTCAGTATGGCTTTTTACACCGGCGCAATTTTTTATGCCCGGTTTCAGGGGCAGGCTCTGAAACAGGCACACACATCAGATGATGACTAAACAATCACTGGTTTGCGACTAGTTTATTAACAGATAACACCATCTCTCAGGTTTAATTATGTACACACTGGATGAACTTAAAAAACAGAATCAGGAAATCAGCGATCTTATTGATGTGCTCTCGGCACTGATTGATCACCAGAACCTGAGGGGCAATCCCTATGTATGTGAACTGGTCGCCCGTTTCAATGAGAAAGTCTGGATGCACATGGTTTTTGAAGACAATACAATTTATTCAGAACTGGCCAGACACCACAATCCGGATATAAGCAACATTGCCAAACACTTCCATGACAGTGCTCGCGCCATCAAAAAGGACTTCTCCAGTTATGTAAAACTCTGGTGTAAAGTCAGTAGCAAACAGGCAGGCAGTCAGCAGGCATTTATTGACGAATCCAACAGGATATTCGAATTGATTCGCCAACGTGTCGCATTTGAACAGGATGAAATTTTTCCACTGGTGGAAAAAAACTTTAGCAAAGAAACCTCGGCATAAAAAAGGCACCAGCATAAATACTGGTGCCGCTTACGCCTCATCAATCACCAATGAGTTAGCGCCCGCTCCTGCGTTGGCCAGAATTAGATATACCCGCCGCCTTCAGTCGCTCATTTTGGTAGCGGTTACGGTACTGATTGGTGGGTTTTTCACCCAGATGTTTCTGATATCGGTAGGTGTTGCGATTTTGCGACTGCTGCTGCACAACCTCACCCAATAACTGCAGATTCCGCGTACCATTGAATTGCCCATTGTCAGCCATCACCTGGCCTGACAGTGTGAAAATCCCCAAGGTAATCGCTGACCATTTCAAGCGTGTATTCATTCACTGTATCCTCATTGAATCATATGTATATATACACGTAATTACATGCCAAATGGTTCCATCTCAAGTACCGGCATCCCACTCAGTTTCAGATAAATAGCAGCGACAACATGGAGACTCATGAAAGTTATTGAGAATAAATGCATAAGAAAGGCATCAGTGTGTTGCTATCAGCCTCAATGACATTGATACCGGTTCATCGACTGATATATCACAGAAGTGCATTAGCCGGGGCGCTTGTTAATCTTATTGACCGTCAGATATTTAAGACAACTGTTACCCAAACACCTGCTTAACAAATGGCACAGTTAAGCGCCGCTGTTCGGCCAGAGAGGCCTGATCCAGCATTTCCAGCTTACCAAATAGGCCCGGCATATCGCGCGAAAAATGTTTCAACATATAACTGGCCACATTATCAGGCAGCTCAAAACCACGGGTCTGAGCCCTTAATTGAAGTGCCTGCTGAATACCCTGATCATTTAATGCCGCGACTTTCAGCACCGGCCCCCAGTTGAATCTTGAGCGCAGATCTTCCAGTTGCAATGTAAGCTCATTCGGTGGCAGGTCTGCTGCAAACACCAATTGTTTACCGGTTTCACGCACCTTATTGATTAAATCAAACAGTTTTTCCTGCCACTCCATCTTATCTGCAACCAGCTGGACATCATCAACACAGATCAAATCAATGGTCTCCAGGCCATCTAGCAGTTGAGGTGAATATTCGATTAACTGATTAAGCGGCAGATAGCTTACCGTGTATTGTCGATCAGAAGCCAACTGGCAGGCTGCCTGTAACAAATGACTCTTACCAGTGAAATGCTCACCCCAGAGAAACAACTGCTTTTCACCAGTCAATTGTGCCGCATTGTTCAGAAGCGCAATTACCAGCTCATTAGTGCCGGTAATAAAATTTTCCAAGGTATGGGACGCTTTTAATTGTAGATCAAGCGCAAGCTGAGTTGTCATAATCTAAGGTATCGCAGAATCATCAAAAATCGTGCTGGACATATAGCGCTGATGGGCATGACGTATTAATACGGCAAGCACAGCAGCCACTGGCAACGCCAACAGAATACCAACAAAACCAAATAGCTGGCCTCCAGCCAATACAGCGAATATCACTGCCACTGGATGCAGACCGATTCGATCACCGACAAGCCAGGGCGTCAATATCATACCTTCCAGCGCCTGACCGATGCCAAACACCACTACCACGGGTATTAATTGAATCAATTCATGTGTCTGTAACATCATCGCAATCGAGGCTGCCACAATACCGACTATAAAGCCCAGATATGGAACAAAGCTAACCAGACCGGCCAGAGTACCGATCAATAAGGCCAGTTTGAGATCAGCAATCCACAACCCAGTCGAATAGATGGCCGCCAGAGCCAACATCACCAGAAACTGGCCGCGCAGGAAGGCAGCCAGTACATCATCCGATTCTCGCGCAAGGCGGGAAATGACTGGTTCATACTGCCGAGGTAGCAGTTCATCAATGCGAGCAACCAAAATATCCCAGTCCCGTAACAGGTAAAACGTAATTACAGGAATCAGAAGCAGATTGGCCAGCCAGGCCATGATAGTCAAACCCGATTGCGTGACCGAAGAAAAAATACTCATCGCAATGCCGCCGGCCTGCTCAAAATGCTTACCGATAGTCTGCTTCACCAGGTTCATATCCAACAAATCCGCCTGAACACCCAGTTTTTCAGCCAGACCTGGCAAGAGTTTATGCTGTATGACATCAATATATTTAGGGAATTGACTAATCAGATAGGCAATTTGATGCTCTAGCATGGGGACCAGAAGCAGAATGATTAGCAGAATAACCAGGAACAGGCATACGAATACAATCACGACTGACCAGGTTCGGGATAATTTCCATTGTTCCAGTCGATCAACCAGGGGATCACCCAGATAAGACAATAAGGCGGCAACAAAAAATGGCGTCAATATGGGTGCCAGCAAATAGAGCAGCACAGCCAGGCCGAGCCCGGCCACCATCAGCATCCATTTCTGTGAATCATTCAGCGTCATCGGCTCAATTTATAGGTCAACAGATTTTCAGGCGGCGGCTGGGGCACAGGCTGACTCGCGCCATTCTGGGGCACAGGCTGAATTACCGGCGGTGTTACCGTTAGCGTCTGGTCCGGTACCAGCGTTTTGCCGAGAGCGATGATACGCTTTAGATCATTCTTATCGCCGCTCAGAGCCACATGGAATTTCACAGCACTATCGTTGATGTGGCTGACATAAACATTTTTAACCGGTGCCAGTGATGACAAATACTGATTAATCTGGGCATAGCTCTTGATATGATTAATCCCATTAACCTGCACAATCAACTGGCCTGTATTGTCGACATCATCCAGAACAGCGAATCTCCGGGATATCTGATCGGTGGCCACATCAATACCACTGGCCATTAATAACTTGAGATCCAGTGCTCGCAGTTTCCAGCTGGTCGACGTCTTATCCAGATTCATCGACCAGTCTACCTGCCAGCTTCCATCCTGCCAGTTCATACGGCCAACGACCACGGCATCCACACCATAACGCTCACTGGCCTTAAGAATCGGCTGCCAGAAACTGCCCCAGACATCTGCAAAGCTGGTATATTGCTGATCGACCCGATCAACTTTAGGCCAAATCACGGGCAACCCGCGTCGCTGGGCTTCACTGCTGACAGCCTCTTTAATGGCAGATGCATCCTGGTCACGCAGGATATAGCGATTACGCCCATCACGTACGGCTAACCAGATCAACACCGATGGTCGCTGCTGACCCCATATGGGCAAATTATTATCACGTAGCAACTGCTTGATCGCGCCTTCATTGTATTGTATCCACAGCTGGTACTTGGCAGTCGGCATAGCCTCCTGATCGGGCATTGATGCCGATTGTGTGGCTTGTGTTAAGGGTAGATAACGATACTGGGAGACATAACGTGCAGCCTTGCTAATATCAAGCTGCGTTGGCACCTGGCTATTACCGGATACACGTACTAGTACCTCGATAAAGCCCTGCTCAAAGGCAACAGCCCGAATATCTCGCTCCTGATTAACGACAGGAAGCTCAGCTTCGAACATACGTTCAACAACTGCTGCCTGAGCCGAAAGTGGCAAAACTGCCAGTAGCATAATTTTAAAAATAGCCGATTTTATACGCATATTTCATTCGTTACCGATGCTGGGAGCGTGTACAATACCACAACTTTTACAAGCCATGTTTTATCGGGTTCACAATGTCCAAATCTGACCAGAAACAGTCATTAAGTTACCGTGATGCCGGCGTCGATATTGATGC
>JBFFSQ010000190.1:0-5736 GCA_041572275.1 Gammaproteobacteria bacterium | reverse complement strand
TAATATTTTTCCATGTTCTATGGTGGCTTCCATGGTGGCTTCCAGTCTTGCACCAAAGCGAGTGAAAACTTCCAGTTCCAGGAACTGTAAATATTCCAGTTTGATGCGTCCGGCTTCTGCTTTTATTCGTGGATGTTGTGCCCGCCCGCCAATACGCGATACAGATCGTGCGATATCAATAGCCGGGCGAAAACCAGCAACGAACATGTCACGATTTAGATAGATTTGACCATCGGTAATGGATATTAGGTTAGTTGGGATATAAGCCGCTATTTCGCCTTGTTGGGTTTCAATAATAGGTAAAGCCGTCATGCTGCCACCACCATGCATGGCATTAAGGCAGGTGGCTCTCTCTAATAAGCGTGCATGGACATAAAAGATATCACCTGGATAGGCTTCACGACCCGGCGGACGACGTAATAATAATGACAGCTCACGATAAGTTTTCGCATGGGTGGAGAGGTCATCATAAACAATGAGGGTATCGTGCCCCTGCTGCATCCAGAATTCAGCAATTGCGCATCCGGCGAAGGGCGCAAGATGTTGTAGCCCGGGTAATGAACTGGCTTCTGCAACGACAACGGTTGTGTAACTCAGTGCTCCATGCTTTCGGAGTAGATCAATTGTGTTTACTACAGTCGAGCGTTTCTGACCAATAAGTACATATACACAATAAACGGATTTGTTTTTCTGGTTAATAACCGTATCCAGAGCAAGTGCACTGCGTCCTAATCCTCTATCCCCAACGATCAATTGGCGTTGTCCCTTGCCAATAGGTATCAGAGTGTCAATGATCTTATTGCCGGTGTACAGGGGCTTATTTACATAGTCACGAACTACAATAGCAGGTGATAAGTGTTCCAGTGGTTGTCTAACTATAGCTTCAGGTGCGGTGTCACCATCCAGGGGTAGGCCTAAAGGATCAATCACTCGCCCTAACAGGGCATCGCCAACCGGAATGTTAATGGTATGTTGTGAGCGATACACGCTCATGCCTGAAGTTAGTGTAGGTTTTTCATGTAGTAATACTACGCCAATGAGATCATCAGTAAGTTCAAAGATCAGTCCATGACTACCATCTTCAAATAATAAAATTTCGTCCATGGTTGCGGTTGGTAATCCGCTGACCCAGGCAATGCCATCCCCAATCGATACGACACTCCCCAGTTCAGTCAATTGCATATTTAGCTGATACTGATTAAGCCAGTTGTCGACTCTATCAAAAAAAGTGGATGATGAATTAGCTGATGAGGGTGTCATGACTCAGTTCCACAAAACTGTTTAATTCATCCCGCAAATTGATGTGCAGTACCCAGGCATCTATGGTGACATGTAAGCCAGCAATCAGTTCGCTGTTCTGATTGTAAGTAATCGTTACTGGTTGACCGCATAATCGTGAAAGTGCCTTATTGAGTTGCTTTTTTTGCGCATCTGAGAGGGGGTATGCGCTGGTGACAGTGATGTTCTCGGCCGAATCAGTGTATGAGTCTCGTATACGGGTAATACGTTCTTCTGTTTGTTGATCAAGTTCATTTATGAACAGGTCAATCAATCGTAATTCTAGATCTGGTCCGGCTAATGAGCTGAGTAATCGAGCTGCAAATTTCGCAGCTTGCTGATGAGCAAGTTGTTGTTGCTGTTGTTGAGTTTCTCTGAATTGGCGTTCCTGGATGACGCTGGCTTTTTCTCGTTCATTATCGAGTTCTGTTTGTAATTGTTGAAGCCTGTGATTTCTTTCAGTCTGGATTTCCTGTACTAAAGCATCTCGAGCCTGTTGTTTTTCAAGCTCCCATTGATCAAGCCGTCCTTGATATTGTTGTTCCAGGGCTATGGCTTGTGTCTGTCGCTGAGAGGCTTCGCTGAGGCTTTGCTGTATCTTTTTACGACGGTTTTCAAGCACGGTTAATATGGGATGATAAAGAAAGTGCTTCAATATCCATACCAGTACCAGAAAGTTAAAAATTTCCAGTAGAAATGTTGACCAGTTTAGTTCCAATGGTGAGTCTCCATGGTAATGGGTATGGTTTACTTCAACATATATTCCAGTAACGGATTGCGGAACAGTATGATCAATACAATGACCAGTACATAAATAGCTAATGACTCGATCATGGCCAGACCAATAAACAAGGTACGCATGATGGCGCGCTCGGCTTCCGGTTGCCGGGATAGAGCATCCATTGCGCGACTAATGGCCCAGCCCATGGCGATGGCGGGCAACATCACCCCTAATGCAATACCAATAATGGCCGCTACTGTTGATGCCATGGTAAATGTGGACAAGTCAGTCATGGGTTACTCCTTGTTTTCTGTTTTGTTGAAGCTGTTGGGACTGGATACCGCCGGCAACATAAACCAGTGCCAGCATGCCAAAGATATAAGCCTGTACCAGCGCCTCAATAATATGCAGCATGAGAATCGGAACAGGTGCAAGAAAACCAGCCACCAGCAAGATTAGAAGCGCTGTCATTTCCAGGCTCATCATATTGCCAAACAGACGTATTGCCAGTGCGACTGTACGGGTGATTTCGCTGACCAGGTGAAACGGTAATAGAATAGGGCTAGGTAACAGATAGTGGCGCAAATACGCTTTAATTCCCTGTATACGAATGCCATACCAGTGTACAGATAGAAATACGATAATGGCCATGGCGGTTGTGGCAGACAGGTCTCGAGTGGGTGAGTGTACACCAGGAATAAGACCGCTAAGGTTGGCTATCACCAGAAATATCCACAGGCTGCCAATAAACGGTGTTAGTTGTTTGGCTTGTTGCGGGGCCACTGCGGCTATGGCGTTTTCGATGATGGTGACAATGGCTTCCAGTGAAATTTGAACTGAGTTTGGAGTATGTGATAGTCGGCGAGTTGCTAGCCATGAAAACAGGCCAAGCACAGCCATAAGGCCCCAGGTGGTGATCACAGTATTGGTGACGGCTAAGGGGCCCAGGTTAAATACAGTTGTTATGTCCAGTCCTGAATCGCTCATGTCATATACTTTACTCTTTTATGTAGATATAAACATTCATGAAGCCAATGAATACACCAACTAGAATCAGGCTGGTCGTCCAGCGCACTGAGTAATTTGTGGCCTGGCTGTCCAGCCAATGACCAAGATAAGCACCTGCAACGACGGGCAAAACAAAAAGTAGACCGAGTACACCAATGTAAACTGTCTGAGCGATGAGAGTGGGCCGTTCATGTTCGGCTTTTTTCATGCGCTGAGCCTGACGTTCAATCTGTTTTTTAAGATCATTTTTATCTGTCATTATTGTTCATGTCCCACGACGCCCCAGTTCCCATAACCGTTTAAGTACTTCCTCTTCCATGCGGCGTAAACTTTGTTTTTGTGCATGTAAGTGTGACTCTTCTTCTAGTAGTTGTTGTTCCAGAGCGGTACTAATTCGCATGTAATCGGTGTCGATCAAAAAGTGACGACTGGTCAGGGTTAGTGTGTTGTCATTAAAATAAAGTAAAGCACTGGAACTGGCAATATAGCGCCAGTCCTGTTCACCAATACGAAAGCGTGACAATCCCATTACCAGTGAAGTCATCATACGGGCATGACCGGGCAATATGCCAAAACTTCCACTGGCATCTTCACCTACAAAGGAGTTAATGCCTTCATATTGTTCGGTATGTGTGTCGTCCTGGAGTGTCAGGGTAAAGACATTCATATCGATGTCATCGTACCTCGCATGTAGCACTGCTCTTCAGGTGTATCATCATATTGCCCCTTTAAAAATGCTTCACAGTCATCCAGTGTTTCATTCAATGAAACGGATATCCCGGTAATACCCGTATGTGCAGCTGTCACTGATAAGGGTTGGGTTAAGTAGCGCTGCAATTTACGTGCTCTCAATACAATGCGCTTATCAGTGGGAGACAGTTCTTCGATACCCAGCATGGCAATAATATCTTCGAGTTCGTGGTAGCGTGCCAGATGTTCGCGAACACCTTCGGCAATGGCATAGTGACGTGAGCCCAGAGTGTAGGCATCCATCATTTTACTGCTAGAGTGCAATGGGTCTACGGCTGGGTAAATGCCTTTGGCGGCCTGGTTGCGGGTTAGAATCACTTTGGTGTCGAGATGACTGAGTATGGCATTGACTGCTGGGTCAGTCATATCATCAGCGGGTACATATACCGCCTGGACAGAGGTAATATCGCCATGATGGGTTGATATGATTCGCTCTTCCAGTTCCGCAACTTCTGAGATGAGTGTGGGCTGGTAACCCACCGTGGCTGGCATACGGCCCAGTAAACTGGATACCTCACTTCCTGCCTGGACAAAACGAAAAATGTTGTCCATGACGAACAGTACTTCTTTTTGCATAGTATCACGAAGGTATTCGGCATAGGTCAGGGCGGATAAACCCACTCTGAAGCGCACCCCTGGTGATTCATCCATTTGGCCAAAAACCATCATTGACTGGGGCATAACACCGGCCTGTTTCATTTCATGCCACAATTCATGGGCCTCACGCATGCGTTCCCCTACACCTGCAAATACCGATGCGCCTTTATGTAAAGATGCAACTGCGTGCATGAATTCCATAATTAAAACGGTTTTGCCTACACCTGCACCACCGAACAGCCCGGTTTTTCCACCTTTGACAAACGGGCATAGTAAATCAATAACTTTGATGCCAGTTGCCAGTATCTCGCTACTACTGGTGGCATCAGATAGTGCAGTGGGAGCCGCATGAATATTTCTAAAGGTCTGAGTGTTTAATGCCGGGCCCGCATCCAGTGGTTCACCAAAAATATTCAGTACTCTTCCGAGAATTTCGGGACAAACCGGTATATGCAAAGGTGCACCTGTATCAAAAATAGTCATACCACGATACAGGCCACTTGCACGGTGCAGGGTGACAGCTCGAATATGATGATTGTCTAGATGTTGATGTACTTCAAACAGGCAGGTTTCGCCATCATAGTGTGCTGACAAGGCCTGTTTGATTGGTGGGAGTTGTTTGCAATAAATGATAACCACAGGACCATGTACTTCGGTGATAGTACCGATGGCTTCTAACTGTTGGTTAATGAGCAAGTTATTCATTTGAGTGCTGAATCGATATTAAGGCACCTTAGTGTATGAATCGTCTGATCTATTCAAAAATTGTAGAATAAATGGCCGACTTAAGTTAGGTATATTGATCAATAAAATGGTTATTTTAAGACCTGATTTATGAATTCCAGTTTATTTACACCAACATAGAGAAGAAAATAAGACTGCATTCTTTACTCACATAGGTATAGAGCAATGGCATTGTTTATTGATGGGTATATGAGTTAAACAGGGAATATTGCTTGGTAGAATGGAATGATTTGAAGAAAGGCTTCAAATAAGATTTTTTGGCATCTAGTGTTAAAAAACAGGTGGCTGTAGATTGTTGAAAACGGGGATGCGGATGAAGGTGATTACGTTAATCACATATTAATCAGTGATTTAATTTATCTTTGGGATTAATAAAGATGGTGCCGAGAAGAGGACTTGAACCTCCACGAGCCAAAGCTCACTAGCACCTGAAGCTAGCGCGTCTACCAATTCCGCCACCTCGGCATGGGTGCAGTTGGATCTGATGATCCGAGACAGGCGCGAACTTTACCGATTGTCTGACGGCTTGTCAATTATTCAGTTTCAAATTTACGGCAATAAATTAGCTTATTGTGTACAATGGCGTTTTATATACGATACCCATGTTCCTATGGCAAAAAAGAAAGTTAGAAAAAAGC
>JBFFSQ010000189.1:0-5747 GCA_041572275.1 Gammaproteobacteria bacterium | reverse complement strand
TGCGCAGCCCAGAACGATTGATTTTACTGTCATGGTTATTTTCCTTTCTAAATCAATGTTTGATCTAATATACCCTGATTGACTGTATTTTCAATTATGGCGTTAGCCGCGAGTAATAATTTGATAATTCATGAAAGTGGCAGGGTTTTCCCAGTATTCAGGATATTATCCGGGTCAAACTGTTGTTTGATTGCTTTCATTAAATTGATTTCGGCAGCTGACAGTTCTTTATGGATAAAATCCCGTTTTTCCAGTCCGATGCCATGTTCACCTGAAAGTGTGCCGTTTAGCGACAGTACCAGGTCAAAGACCTGGTCCAGGCATTGTTCAGCATTTTTCATTTCGTTGCTGTCATCGGGATTGACCAGCAAGTTAACGTGGATATTGCCATTACCGGCATGACCAAAGTTAACAATGGGGATAGTAAATTGTTGACTTAATTGGTTGAGACCGGTGATAAGTTCTGCCATTCGGGAGACTGGCACTACCACGTCTTCATTGATTTTTTTCGGTGCAATTTTACGTAAAGATGGTGATAGGGCCTTACGGGTTCGCCACAGCGCAGCTACGGCTTCAGCTGTATCAGCGACTTCAGTATCAATATGCCCGTCGACCTTCGAGGCGGTGACAACAGCATCGACGGCATGATGGATGTATTCGGGGCTGCCATCGACTTCAATCATCAGCATGGCTTGTGCATCTTTGGGTAAGTCGGCATCGGAATAGTCTCTTACCATATTGATCGCATTTTCATCCATGAACTCGAGGGCACAGGGAGTGATGGGCTGTGCCATAATGTTGGAGACGGCTTTGGCAGCGGCAGCCATGGAACTGTAGCTGGCCTTCAGTGTATGTCGTATTTCAGCTTTGGGTAACAGTTTTAATGTTGCCTGGGTAATCAGGGCCAGGGTGCCTTCGGAGCCGATAATCAGGCGTGTAAGGTCGTAACCTACCACACCTTTGCTGGTATAAACGCCACAGTGAATTAACTCGCCACTACCGGTGACGGCATGTAGGCCCAGGGTATTGTCACGACAGGTGCCATATTTAACGGCGCGAGGGCCTGCAGAATTGTAAGCCAGGTTGCCACCTACGGTGCAGAAGGCGGCACTGGTTGGGTCGGGGGCCCAGAAAAAACCGTGTTCGGCGGCAGCCAGCTGGACCTGTTCGTTGGTAACACCGGGCTCCACCACGATGTATCGATCATCTGGGTTGATGCTGAGTATCCGGTTCATGCGTTCAAAGGATATGACCAGACCATTTGATATAGGTACGCTCGCACCGGTGGTGCCGGTGCCTCGGCCACGGCTTGTGACAGGGATTCGGTATTGTCGACAGAGCTTGATCAGCTCGACTACATCGGTTTCCTGTTGCGGGAATACCACCATATCCGGCATGGCATGGCGCCGACTATTATCATAAGCATAGGCTGCGCAATCCGCTGGATCAGTTAGAATAGCATCAGCTGGTAGCCGCTTTTTGACGGCCTGGATAAAGGCCGTGTCCATTATTGGCCCATGAGCTGATGGTCAATTAGATCGCACAGGCAATGAATGGATAATAAATGAACTTCCTGGATGCGGGCCGTGGATTCAGAAGGGACTCGGATCTCGATATCGTTGTTGTGCAGGCGATTGGCGATTTCACCACCGCTTTTTCCGGTAAGGGCAATCACATGCATGCCTCTATCATGAGCCGCATCGATAGCATTTACTACATTACCTGAATTTCCACTGGTGCTGATAGCCAGCAAGATATCTTCATTCTGGCCAAGGGCCATGACCTGTTTAGAAAAGATCTGGTCATAGCTGTAATCGTTGGCGATGGATGTGATCGTCGAAGTGTCAGTCGTTAAAGCGATGGCAGGTAAACCGGGTCGTTCCATTTCGAAGCGGTTGAGCATCTCAGAAGAAAAGTGCTGGGCATCACCGGCGGAGCCTCCGTTACCGCAGGACAAAATCTTACCACCTGACAGAAGACAATGGGTCATCATCTGGGCAGCCAGGGCGATAGGATTTTGCAGCGCATTTAAGGCTTGCTGTTTGGTGGCGATACTGTCGTTGAAGTTCTGTTCAATTCGATCTAAAAGGTTCATGTCGCTATGTGGGCCTAAAATGCGTTCTGGATCCATTCGAAGTTCTGTTGTTTGCCTTCGCCGGTAATGGCGATGACATCGAAGCGGGCATTGGGCTCAAAGGTCAATGCCTGCATATAGTGTAATGCAGTTGTGCGAATTTTATGCTGTTTATTCGAGGTGATGCTTTCTTTAGCGTCACCAAAACGTGCATTTTTACGGAATCTGACTTCAATAAACACCAGTGTATTCTGGTGTTTCATGATTAGGTCAATTTCACCCTGTCGACAGTGATAATTTTTCTCAATTAGTTCAAGGCCCTGTTGTTGCAGAAAACGGCAGGCCTGTAATTCAGCCTGCTGTCCTTTATGGCGTTGCTGGTTGAGGGGTTCCAGTATTTTCAACAAAATGTTCCGGTAGTGTGTTGATGTCAATTAGCGTGGGTATACCACGTATAAACTGGGCCCAGAGCAGTTCACGGTGTAGCTGATTGTTGCTATCAAGGTAGAGGTTGCCGGTCTGTCCGGAGAAGCGCTCAAAGGGTTTAGATTGTAAGCGTCCCAGGAACGGAATCAGGTTATAGGCATCGGCACCCAGGGCAAAGAAACGGGTATAACGTTCCTGCTGTGGCCAGTAACGCTGCAGAGAGTGTTTTAGCTGTCGGTCAGGGTTGAGTACCCAGGGCATATCGCAATAGTAGAGATCATCAATATCGCGGTCAGCGTTCTTATCAATACGTCCGGTGAACGCGTGCGAAGTGGCATATACCGGGAGTTCTCCGGCATAGTGGAACTTGAACTGGGGTTTTAACTGACGTGCATCTCGTGGGGTGGCCGCGATGAAGATCATATCCACGTCCTGACGACGGTAGGGGATGAATTTCAAATTGGTTTTGAGAACCCGTTGCAATCGTCGGTGGCGGGCATGGCTCTGGTTAATATTAAACAGTGACTGGATAGGACGTTTGAAATCATTTTTAGCCGGTGTATACGTCTGGTTATTAATCACCCGGCCACCCAGTTCTTCAAATTTCTGTCGGAACGCGACTGCCAGTCGTTCGCCCCAGTCACCTTCGGGAACCAGTACGGCAGCCTTGGAGTGGCCCTGGCGGAAGGCCATTTCAGCGGATTGACGAGCTTCATCCTCTGGAAGTAAGCCAAATTGGAGCAAGTTGTGAGTGGGTTCTTCTTTGTTCTGGGCATAATTCAGTGTGAGAGTTGGTACTTCCAGCTCAGCGGCCTGTGCCAGGCTGTTAACAGCTGATTTGATAAAAGGTCCGACAATGAATTGGGCACCCTGGTCAACGGCCTGGCGATAATGGTTCCAGATCGCCATGGGATTGGCACCGGTATCGATAAAGCTGATTTCGGGGCGACGTGAGGTATCCGGGTGTTGATAATAGGCACTCATAAAGCCATCACGAATGGTGGCTGCTATGTCAGCATATCGTCCACTCAGCGGCAGTAGTACCGCGATGTGTGCTGGTCGTTCCATTAACTCGATTTGTTCAAGCCCCAGTTGTTCTATGAAGACTTTAGCCGCTGGATGGTTCGGGTAGCGCTTACGCCAGTTGAAAATGCCCTCTTGTAAGTGCTGCCAGTCGATTTGACCTTGCTTGGCAACCTTGGCCAGTTCAATCCAACCCAGAAAATCAGGATGTAAAGGTGACAGGCTTAACTGATTCAGAGTTGTGGTGGGGAAGAGGGAGAGGATTTCCCAGATAGCCTGATGGTTTTGTTCACGATCAGTCTCATCGCTCAGGATGGAATCGAGCTGGATACGGGTTTTGGCGGATTCCAGTGGATAGCCTGCATTGAGAAAGGCTCTTGCACGTATTTTGTAGACGCTGATCTGGAGCTCAGTGGATAGAATATCACTAAACTGAAGGAGTTTGAGTGCCTGACGAGGGTCGCCAGTGCCCAGGGCGATACGTGCTGATAGTATCTGGGCTCTTCGCAGGCTGTCCGCATCAGCAGTTTCAATATTAATCGCATTTAATTGTAATTGTGCGGATTCGAAATCTTTCTGGATAATGAATAGTTCCGCAGCACTGAGTAGATGTTGATCTCGCTGGAGTCCAGTGGACAGATTGGCCAATTCGACATACTGCTCCGCCGACTTTTCAAATTGGCTGATATCAATCTGCTCTCCCAGGTCATCAACCTTGGCCAGGTCATCAGAAACTGGGGTGATGGCGCAAGAGCTGAGCAGCGCGGTGAGCACAAAGAGTGCTAAATAGTGCTTAATTTGAGTCATTGTCAATAGTATAGCGAAACTGATGTTATTATGGCGGCACAAAGTATCTTGTCTGGAGCTTCCGCTGTCAATGAACCAGCCCGCACTTTATGTTGTTGCTACACCGATTGGTAATCGATCGGATATGAGTCCTCGCGCCATCGAAGTACTTTCTGGCGTTGATTTGATTGCCGCAGAGGATACTCGTCATAGTCGACATTTATGCCAGTATTTTAATATCACCACCCCGATGCTTGCCTATCACGATCATAATGAGCAGCAGCAAACGCCGGTGTTGATTGAAAAGTTACGGTCAGGGTTATCAGTTGCATTGGTGTCTGATGCCGGAACTCCTTTGCTGAGTGATCCTGGCTATCGTTTGGTAAAGGCGGCTCATGAGGCCGGTATAGCGGTATCGCCTATTCCCGGGCCTTCTGCGGCTATAGCGGCATTGTCAGTTTCAGGTCTTGCGACCGATCGCTTCTGTTTTGTTGGTTTCCCCCCAGCAAAAACAGGGGCTAGAAAATCATTTTATGAATCGCTGGCTCGGGATACTGCGACACTGGTGTTTTATGAATCCAGTCACCGTATAGAGGCTTCATTGCAGGATATGGTAGAGGTGTTTGGTCCTGATCGTCAGGCGCTATTGGCTCGAGAGATCAGCAAGGCTTTTGAAACAGTGCGTAATGCCCGACTGGCTGAGCTCGCTGACTGGGTGGCGAATGACGAGAATCAGCGCAAGGGTGAGTTTGTGTTGGTGGTACAGGGGGATGAACCTTCAGATAACGAGGCAATGACTGTTGATCTCAGGCATATGCTTGAAATATTGCTGGAAGAGTTACCGGTGAAGCAGGCCAGTCAACTGGCGGCAAAAATTGCTGGCATGAAGAAAAACCAGGTGTATAAGCTAGCGCTTGAACTGAAGCAAATAAGCAACTACTGATGTGTTTGTGGGTGTGATACATAGGTCATTGAAATTGCGATAAAAAACGATCTTAAGGTTATTTTTTGTGCTTTTTTTGACAAAAGTCATAATTTTCAATTCTATGTATCGAGAATGCTGAGGTTTTGGTTATTATGTGGCTGATGATGACATGGTGCTGGTTCGAAAAATCTGTATAAGCTTATGTTATTTAAAGAAAATTTTATTATTGGTTTGGATATGCGCTGCTTGGATGAATGGAAGTGGAACGAATTCACAGAACAGAAAAATCATTTGAAATAAAAGTGACGAAATACTGGACTATGGTGCTACAGAAGCTACAATCAGCATATACAGTATATATATGATTATGAGTGCTGACTGAATTGGTGCATTCGTGATCTGGAGGTTTGAGATGTCGTCATTACGTATTGTTCATGGTCAATCGAGCACATGCAGCAATGAATTCGAAGAAGGGATCGAGCACCTTAAGGAACAGGCGATTCCAAAAGCGGT
>JBFFSQ010000188.1:0-5834 GCA_041572275.1 Gammaproteobacteria bacterium | reverse complement strand
GTCTTCCGCCGTCGCCGAGCTACGCACTGCGACATCCGGATACTCGCCATACTCCTCACCCAACTTCACATAGGCATCTACGATCTCATTGGCCAGATCCTGCGGCATGTCACCGTGCAATATCCAGCTACGAATTTGCTTGCCTGCCGATGCCAGTGCTCTCACATCCCGAATATCAAGACCCTTGAGAATCTGCCCTATCCGGTCATGCAGCTGGTTATGTTCGATAAAGTAACGATAGGCCTCAGAGGTTGTGGCATAGCCATTGGGTACCTTGATCCCGGCCGATGCCAAATTCCGGTACATCTCACCAAGCGAGGCGTTTTTACCCCCGACCTCAGGAATATTATCAATACCAACAGCAGAAAACGGTAGAACATAAGGCATAGCTGCCTCCAGGTCATTAATTTTTATTATCCAGTTAATAGCATAGTCAAAAAGTAGTTTTATTGAAGGAGATCAATGGCCAGGTATTGAGTTACAGCAGAAAAACCGACGACTGAGCCTAAATCCTGGATATCTGACTCGCTATCCAGAATTTAACGGGAAACAGTTGCCCATACAACCGGGCAAATTCAGGCCTGAAAACGCAACTGGAAAATGTTCCAGTCTGATACAACTAGATACCGGCATGTACCAGCTGGATCGTGCCTTTAGCCAATCGATACATAGATTGAGCCAATAGATTAAGTACCCACTTGATGAAGCCCAGCGTCAGATCTTTAGCTACTTTCACCGCACTGCCGAGAAAGCGGAGTATGCGATCCAGCAGAGATGAGACATGACCAGCAATCTCTTTAGAGGCGGCATAACCTTTTTGCAGGACCATTGCCATCTGGTCGATCATCGTCATCCCGGCCGATACCACTGCCTGAAAACTGACACCAATTGCATAAAGAATTTTTTTAAGCACAAACATCAGGGCTTGTTGAATTAAATAGCTGGTATGCATCGTAAACTGCAAAGGGGAAGACGAGCTCAACCACCGCTCCACCTTATCATCAAAGCTGAGCTGTGGTTGTACCTGTTTTAGATCCTGCCACTTCTTGCCCGTAACTGACTCCACATAGCGCCCCATACGATGGTACTCACCACCGGGAAACAAACCCGGGCTATTAACAAAACATTCCGTACCGGGTACAGGCACATGGGTAAAGGGCCACATCGGCACCATGGTGACAATATCTGTCTTATGGCACACCCGAAAAATATTCTTGTTCCCCATGTCAGTCGTCAGGCGTTGTGCAAAGGCTTTATTTCCCACTCGTGGGCTGCCAAAAGTATATAAGCTGGTCTGAGCAACATTGCGATGATTCAACCAGTCAGCCACCATGGTAGCCAGTGCGCCGCCAAGACTGTGGCCGACACAATGCACCCGTGTCGGATTAAAGTTTGACTGATTGAAATATTGCCTTAACTCTGGCAAAAAAGAATTAAATGTCTTGTTAAAGCCAGCATGTACCGTTTTGCCAGTACTCGATAGTTGTAAACCAATATCGGCATCTGTCAGGCCATCTGAAAAACTGGCAGTGCCCCGGGTTGCAATGAGGACTTCACCCTGGTGAATACCCTTACCTTTTGCAATCAAACCAAATCCTGTATGGCTCTTAATCACAAAAAGACCACCAGAAACACCCTCAAACCGTGTTGAGCTACTGATATCAAACTTATCAGATAACCGGGTTCCGAATAAGGCGAGATTACTGGAGTCTTTGAGATTATAAATACGGTCAGCTGCATAGGCAGCGTCTGCAGGAGAAAGTAATGACATAGAACATCCCTTTTTATTATTGGCAGATCATCTTTCAGTCTGCCTGTTTTTTAATCAATTCATCAGAAGTTGTTATTGATATAACCGTTACCAGCGACATATCCCAACAATAACGCTTCGTTCGTCTTCATAAGCCTGCGACTCATTGCTGAGTTCGCATTTTAACTGCGCCAATTTAGATACCAGGCCATCGTTATCATCACGCTTGACTGTTTCCCAGGCCAGGTAATCTTTATCACCAACATTAATGGTTATTTTCTGCGTCACGACCAGCTCTGCAGGCAGCAGTTTCATAACAGAATTAACATCCTGTGCCGGAAAGCTAAATCTACCATCAGCCTGACTAACTGTGGTCGCAGTATAGATTTTATCATTATAGATCAGTGTTCGCTTTACCTCCGCACCGACAACAACTTCACCGTTCTGCGTCACCACACCTTTGACTTCTGGACTTAGGTTTATATTTAAAAAACCAAACATGGACCCTCCCCAGGCAACTGTTGCAGTAACGATAAAAAGAAAACCGCCTGCCAGTATGTATCGTATTGTTTTTATCATTGCCACAGATAGTATGAGCAGCTACAACAAACTGCAAGCCAGATATCCGCTTATATGAAAAAATTTTAAGGATATATACTCACGGCGACAAAAATTGATTAAAAAATATACAAAAACAGAGGTATAACTTGCAATGTATCCTTGAGCAAGAAGTCTAATAGATTCCACACAATTTTTTTATTAAACCTTCACCTCGTGATATTGCCTCGCTAAACCACAAAAATGCATTGGTTTATTTACCTCTAAACTGAATGTAAAGCTGGGCTAGCTGGCTGGTAACTTGAGTTGAGGCTCTTGCATATTCATCTGCAGCTATTAATTGTAATGCTTCATTGTGGTTGCCTTTATCCACTTCGAGCACGATATTACCGGCACATTCGTGAAACTGTTTATGACTATGTTTTAGATTTTTGAAGAGCTCGGCCTCCCCGTAATGACGATCACCTTCACCATAAATCCATTGTCCTAATGCGCAATTTTTATCACTGGATATTGTTGAATGATCCAGTACCTCATCACTATTTCCATTAATATAATCTCGCAATCGACGTTTCCAGCTAATATGGGCATTAATTGCTGTTTTAAAATTCAAACCACCCGCCTCTTCATCCTCGGCCTGGGTGTGAATACTCATATCAGTTTCGTGTTTACCCTCAATAAGACCTTTAACCCATTGCATCATGCTCATGGTTTTTCTCCTTGGTATTATGTCTTAAAAATATCAATATAAATTATTGTTTATTTAAATCAGCGTGGTACCAAACCAGCACACCGTACTATTAGTATTTTAGATCAAGCATTTGAAATTGCCTGGATTTAGACATCAGGATAGAAAAATAAATACGCGCTGGCTTAACCCCTTGCTTTTCCAAACACGGGATTACTTCGCATGTAACAATCAGATACTGTAAACTGCAAATCTACTACAGAACCCATATCGACAGAGAAATACCTTTAAGAGACGACTCCATGAGCTTTGCCTCCCTGGGACTATCTAAACCCCTCCTTAATGCCATCGCTGAACACGGCTATAAAATGCCTACACCCATTCAGCTTGAAGCCATACCCGCCATTATCAATGGTAAGGATGTGATGGCAGCAGCTCAAACCGGCACAGGAAAAACCGCTGGTTTTACCCTACCTATATTAGAGCGACTCTCAAAAGGTGAACATGCTCACGGCAACCAGGTCCGTACACTTATCCTGACCCCTACTCGTGAATTGGCCGCTCAGGTAGCTGATAGTGTAACCACCTACGGCAAGCACCTACCCTTGCGGTCTAACGTAGTCTTTGGCGGTGTAAAAATAAACCCACAGATGATGAAGCTGCGTAAGGGTACTGACGTGCTGGTGGCAACACCCGGGCGGTTACTGGATCTATACAATCAAAACGCCATAAAGTTTAAGCAGCTTGAAATACTGGTACTCGACGAAGCCGATCGCATGCTGGATATGGGATTTATCCATGATATTAAAAAAATCATCGGACTCTTGCCTAAACAACGCCAGAACCTGCTGTTCTCAGCCACGTTTTCTGACGATATTCAAAAGCTAGCTAAAGGCCTGGTTAAAAATCCCATAGAGATCTCAGTTAATCCGCGCAATACAACTGCAGAAACGGTAGAACAATGGATATGTCCTGTAGATAAAAAACAAAAACCCGCCCTGCTCACTCATTTAATTCACATTAACAACTGGAATCAGGTACTGGTCTTTTCAAGAACCAAGCAGGGTGCAAACAAACTAACACGTCATCTGGAATCAGAGGGCATAAAAACCGCCGCCATTCATGGCAACAAAAGCCAGGGTGCACGCACGCGAGCCTTAGCTAACTTTAAAGCGGGGTCAATACGCGTGTTAGTGGCAACCGATATTGCTGCCCGGGGCCTGGATATTGATCAGCTACCCCAGGTTGTGAATTTTGATTTACCCAATGTGACTGAGGATTATATACATCGAATCGGACGCACAGGTCGTGCTGGTGCAACCGGGCAGGCTGTTTCACTCGTATCAGCAGATGAATTTAAACAGCTCTCAGATATTGAGCGCCTGATCAAGCGTATATTGCCTCGTAAAGTTATTGAGCGTTTCAAACCCGCACACGAAGTCCCAGAATCACGTCTGGATACACGACCTTTTAAACCCAAGAAACCTAAAAAACCAAAGAAACCAAAAATTGAACACAAAGATGGCCAGCGCTCTGGTGACATTGCCCACGGTCACAACCCATCTGGTAAAAGATCACGAAAAAAATAATCAGCTTATTATGCACTTATACCATAGGAATAATTCCTTTATTCATTTCAGAAAATAATTATTCATGGGAATATTGACCATATTTAGATA
The DNA here is from genome assembly GCA_041572275.1 of Gammaproteobacteria bacterium. Lineage (GTDB taxonomy): Bacteria > Pseudomonadota > Gammaproteobacteria > SZUA-229 > SZUA-229 > JBFFSQ01. The sequence goes on along the minus strand of JBFFSQ010000188.1, from coordinate 1,159 downwards.
ATTGTGCTTGATTATTAAACAATCACTTTAGTTATTTTCTATTGTATGTCTCCGCGCTGTATTAGAAGCAGTAAAACCATCGCAATCCTAAATGGAGACACAGATGAACAAGCTTTCAAAAACTGCATATGCAGTTAAAACACTTGATGATTTTGTTTCAATGCAGGACATAGAAGTAAAAATTTTGTTTTCCTCTGACCACCCGGTCTTGCTCGGTAAAACATTTAACTCATCGATACATGAAATAACCAAAGAAAAACTACATTTGGAAGTATGTAGAAAATTGGTTCTTAACTCAGTTCTCGATATGAGTGTAAACTTGAAGAAAAATGGCATGAATTATCGATTGACTGGCAATGTGAGATCCTGCTCCCCTTCCACCAAGAGTAATCATTATAAAGTTGATATCGTTTTTAGAGAAAGACAGGATGAACCTTCAGACTTTATAGAATGGAACAAAACATTTAAAACGAACTTTAAAAACATATTACAGTAAGCCATAAGCCAAACGGAAGAACTCAATTGTCAGATAGGGAAATCAACAGTGCTTTACATTAGCACTGTACAGTAAATAGCCTGCGTATATTAGTCATAAAACCACGCCAGCTACTGAAGCCCATGATATTCATTGATATTTAATAGCGAGCTTTTTTATAACACTTCATGTTAACCTGAAACCACTAATCAATTTACTGCACAGTATTTAGCAAACCGAATTAGAGTCACTATATACCCCACTATAGTTACCGAGCCCATTTACAATGATTATCATTATCAACAAACTAAAAACTCTTTAAATTTATGCTTGTTAATAGTGCACAACTTTGAGTAACCAGCTGATTATAATTACACTATTGAGATTGGCTGGATTGATGATATGTTGATGTTAATCATATTCCACCCATAGTGGGTAAGATACCCTTTTTAAATATCCAGAATATCATCCGGCAAGAGTTATGAGCACGCATCAATCACCAATACTTGACCCAGAGTCAATCCCTCAAGTAGCCCTCAACACCATGAATGACACCCACAGGGAAGAAGTCGAACTAATTAATCTACTGGGTACCTTACTGGAGCAGGCCATGCAGGGACAAACAGATGACATGGCAATCACACACAAAATGGAAGAATGGGTAGAACATACTCGCCAACATTT
>JBFFSQ010000187.1:0-5987 GCA_041572275.1 Gammaproteobacteria bacterium | reverse complement strand
CATTCTGTTCAGTTTCTAGTGGATACCGGAGCTACCACTGTAGCCATGAGTGCTGTACAGGCCAAAAAAATTGGTCTCACATATCGACTGCACGGTCAGCCAACAAAAACGTCCACTGCTTCGGGGATAGCAGATGCATGGGTGGTTAAATTGAAATCTGTCAGACTGGGTCAGCTAAAACAGAGCAATGTAGAAGCTGTGGTAATAGAAGGTAATCATCCCCGTCATGTACTACTCGGCATGAGCTTTCTCGACCAGATAAAAGTCCAAAAAGAGGGTGACAAAATGATCTTTGAAATGAAGCAATAAGCAATGCCTGATCAGGCAGCCTCAAGATCCTGCTGTTGTTTACGCTGACTGCGTTTGATACCCTGAAATAACTCCCGAAACAGAATATTTGCCGTCGATATTAAGGGTATGGCAACCACCATTCCAATAAAGCCAAACAAATTCCCAAAAATAATAATACCGGCAATTACAATAACAGGGTGTAGATTTACAGCATGAGCAATAACAGAAGGAATCACAATCACATTGTCGATAACCTGTGCAATCAATATGACCGCAATAGCCGCTCCAAGTAACCAGACTTCGAACGGTGCATGCCCCAGAGCCAGAAGAATCGGCAATACCATCGCCAATAAAGGACCGACATAGGGGATCAGGTTTAACAGACCGGCGACCAGTCCCAGTAATATGGGCGAATCAAGTCCAATTAAATAGAAACCTGTTGTTGTTATGATACTCATAATCCCTGATTGAATCATAATGCCGCGTATATAATCCTGTAACTGCTGTGCAACACGATGATAGATCAACCAGCCCAGCTCAAAACTGCTATTCGGCAAGAAGTCCATCAAAAGGTTTCTGAAATTTCGGTAATCCCGGATTAAAAAAAACGTAAACAAGGGAACCAGTACCAGGAAGAGGGCAAAGCTGATCAGCAAATTTGAAGCTTCGACCAACGCCGTTTTACCCCATTCATTGGCCTGTTCAAAAAAAGGCTGGGTAATATTACTGGCTTCAATATCAAGACCTATCGATTGTGCAATAAACTGGCTACTGCTCTTAATAAACGCCATAACTGTGTGCCAAACCAGGGGGATTTGTTGCTGTAAATCGGTTAGCTGCGCCGATAAATGAGGCATCAGCAGGGACATACTCAATGACGCCAGCAAAACCAGTAACAATAAGACACTAAGTGATGAAGCCGTACTACTCAGGCCATGACGTTCAAGCCGACTACTCAATGGCTCCAGAATAGCGTAGAGGGCAAATGAAATAATAATCGGGATCAGCAAAGGTGCAAATAAAGAGGCGAGGAAAGACAGACATACAACGGCCAACGTAAACAATAACAGCGTACGTATCAATGGATGAGTCAAGATGGTTTGTAACATCAATGCTCACCTTGCAAAGACATTAAAATATTGGTGTGTCGTAAACGAGCGGCCAATACCCGGGCAATATTCAACATAAAACGGGCACCATCCTGCGGTGATCGCTGAATCCATTCTTCAAGATCCGAACGCAGGAAAAAAATGAGTTCTGAATCCTCAGTAGCAATCGCATCCGCTGTACGCGGTTCATCAATCACCAGTGCAACTTCACCAAAAAAATCACCCGTAACGAGTTCGGCGAGTAACTTTTCTCCAGCCATAATCTCAACGCCACCACTACGTATCAAAACCACACTGGCACCAATATCGCCGGCTGAAAACACTTTCTCACCTTTGATGTATTGGCGAGGATGCATATTATTCACTAGTTCGCGACACTTGCGATGGGGGATCGATTCGAATAACGGTGTATCCATCCATAAATCAGTGACCTCTGACAGGCGGTCACCCTGTGGACGAAAAAAATTATGCCAAAGCGGATGTTTTTTACTGCTCATCTATATACAACTGATTGTTATTATTGGGAGTTGTTTACTGGAGTGTAGCAGGTCTTTAGTCAGCGTTCAGGTGGCCTACTGGTATCGCAAGGAGATAACATTATATTGGTGTTACAAAAGAGACAGGCCCTTCATAACAGCGTTTTTGATCAATGAGCGTATATCAATCGACTAATCCAACTGATCGGCTGATCATTATACTGGATGGACACCCTCGTAATTCAGCATTTCTACCAACTGAATCAAAGGTAAGCCAATCAAGGCATTTGGATCTTCACCTTCAAAGCGTTCAAACAAGGCAATTCCCAGGCCTTCTGATTTAAAACTACCTGCACAGTTATAGGGTTCTTCTATCTCAAGATAGTGGGTGATTTGTTCATCGGTCAGTGTTTTGAACACCACGGTGTAGGGTATACAACTGGTCTGTACCGCGCCGTTGCGGCTGTTATACAGGCATAATCCAGTGTGGAAAATAATTTTCTTACCTGATGCCTGCTTCAATTGCTGGAAAGCCCTGTCAAAACCACCAGGCTTGGTCAACGGGATACCATCAAGCTCTGCACTTTGGTCAGATCCAATGATGAGTGAATCTGGGTGGCGTTCAGCCACAGCTCGAGCCTTTGCCTCAGATAGTCTGACCACCATTTCTTCAATCGATTCATCTGCTAACGGAGATTCATCAATATCGGGGGCGTCAGTCACGTATTCGAGATGTAGTTTATCTAATAATTGTTTACGAAAAGGAGAGGTTGAAGCCAGGACTAGATTCATAGCTACCATTACACTTACGGTTAACCAAACAGGGCACACATATTAACCATATAATCCCTGGGTTCAAGTGCTAATTCCCTTGTTCCAGGCCTGGATCGGAAACACTTGAAATATAAAGCATTTCTTTTGACAGATGCAGTTAAAGCGTATACTATTGCGCGGTTATTATGCAGTCAAAATTACCCGAAGAACTGGATTTCATTCAAACTGCCCGAAAAGGTAGCGAAATTCAGGGAAACTGGCCTGTAAAAGGCATGAAACGCTTAACCGAGCTGTTGCTGGATGATTCCGGTATGGTGGAAGCAAGCCTTAGGTTTAAGCAGGAGGGTCGACTGCGTCATGTCAGCGGCACGGTATCTGCTCAGGTTAATGTAACCTGTCAACGATGTATGCAAGCCATGCCTCTGCTGATAGAAACAGAATTTAATCTGGCCCTGGTAAGTGATGAGTCGAAGGCTGATCAATTACCGGATGGTTTTGAACCATTGATTCTGGATGAAGACAACAGGTTGAATATTCCGCATATGCTGGAAGAAGAACTATTGTTGGCAATGCCAATCGTGGCCATGCATGAGTCTGATGACTGCTCTGAGTATCTGTATCAACAGAAAACTCAACAGCAGACAGAAGCTGAATTGAAACAGGAAAAGGATAATCCATTTTCTGTACTGAAGAAGCTGCTTTAAAGTAACTTCTTCATTATTTACATAAGTTATTGATTTACTGGAGAATACCATGGCGGTACAACAAAACCGTAAGACTCGTTCAAAACGTGGCATGCGTCGCTCACATGACGCTTTAACTGGTGCTGCATTATCTGTCGATGCAACCACAGGTGAAACTCATCTGCGTCACCATGTTAGCCCTGATGGTTACTACCGCGGTCGTAAAGTCGTCACTGCTAAAAACGACAGCGAATAATACATATTATTGCTGAATAAAGCGGGCGGATTTTTATCCGCCCGTTTTCTATTTAGATACAAGCATTTATGCCAGATAACCCAATTATTGCACTCGATGCCATGGGCGGAGACTTCGGCCCAGAAGTTGTGGTACCCGCTGCTGCAAAAGTTCTTCAGGAACGTCCAGATGTACAGCTGATCCTGGTTGGTCTGGAAGACATCCTTAAAGATCACATCACAAGCAACGGCCTGCAACTCTCCGATCGACTACAGATACAACATGCGTCTGAAGTCGTTGCCATGGACGAAGCACCCGCACAGGCCTTACGCAAAAAGAAAGATTCATCATTGCGTGTAGCCATCAACCTGGTGCACGAAGGCAAAGCCCAGGCCGCAGTCAGTGCCGGGAATACCGGTGCCCTGATGGCAACGGCCAAGTTTGTCCTCAAGACACTGCCCGGTATTGATCGGCCTGCCATCATGACAACCTTACCAGCCATTATGGGCCATACCCATATGCTTGATCTGGGAGCCAATGTTGACTGTACTGCAGAGCATTTATTTCAGTTTGCTGTAATGGGCTCAATCACAGCCAGTGCAGTGGACAACATTGAAAACCCTCGGGTGGGGTTACTCAACGTCGGCTCGGAAGCCATGAAGGGCAATGCCCAGGTCAAAGAAGCCGATCGTCTACTACAGGATAGCCAACTAAACTATATTGGCTTTGTCGAAGGCGATGACATCTATAAAGGCAGTGTTGATGTTGTGGTGTGTGATGGCTTTGTCGGCAATATCTCCCTGAAAACCTCTGAGGGAGTTGCCAAAATGATCAGCCACTACATGAGAGAGGAGTTCAAACGCAACATCCTCACCCGCTTAGCAGCCGTAGTGGCCATGCCGGTATTAAATGCCTTCAAAAAACGTATTGATCCCCGTGTTTATAATGGCGCCAGTCTGTTAGGCTTGCAGGACATCGTCATCAAGAGCCATGGTGGCGCTGATGCCTTTTCCTACGCTAATGCTATTAAAATCGCATTACTGGAAGTCGAAAAAGGCGTCCCCCAGCTCATTGATAAACAACTCGAAACCTTACTTGAAAGGGAAACGGTTTGACTTACGCACGCATAACCGGCACTGGCAGTTATCTGCCTGAAAAAATCATGACCAACGCCGATATTGAAAAGATCGTCGATACTACCGATGAATGGATACGTGAACGGACAGGCATTACCAAACGGCATATTGCTGCTGATGACGAGTTCACCTGTGACCTGGCAGAAAAAGCCGCACGAAATGCCATGGAAGCGGCAGGAAAGACCAGTGATGACATTGATCTGATCATTGTCGCTACCACCACACCTGACCAGATTTTCCCCAGCACTGCCTGTTTATTGCAGCAACGCCTGGATATCCACGGTTGTGCAGCATTTGACGTCCAGGCTGTATGTACAGGCTTTGTTTATGCCCTGGGTGTTGCTGATAACTTCATCAAAGCTGGTTCAGCCAAATGTGCCCTGGTTGTCGGTGCCGAAACTCTGTCACGCATTCTGGACTGGAATGATCGTACCACCTGTGTGTTATTTGGTGATGGCGCCGGTGCCGTCATTGTAGAAGCCAGCGACGAACCCGGCATCCTGTCTTCGCACTTACATGCTGATGGCAGCTACGAGCACTTGCTGAATGTGCCATATGGGGTTTCAAAAGGCGTTGAAAAACTCCAAAAACGTGAAGCCTATATCACAATGAAAGGCAATGAAGTGTTTAAAATGGCGGTTAATACTCTAGGTCGCATCGTTGATGAAACACTGGCACACAATCAGATGAAAAAATCAGATATCGACTGGTTAGTACCCCACCAGGCCAATATCCGAATTATTAATGCAACAGCCAAGAAATTACGTATGAATACTGACCATGTTGTAGTCACTGTCCATGAACAGGGTAATACTTCAGCAGCTTCAGTTCCGCTGGCACTGGATACTGCTGTACGTGATGGCCGTATTAAAAAGGGTGAAACCGTATTACTAGAAGCTTTTGGTGGAGGCTTTACCTGGGGCTCTGCACTAGTAAAAATGTAATTAATCAGTTTAGCATACCCGGGCTAACCATATTTTGTTGAGCAGATGCATATGAAATTTCAGGGTTTGATCCCCGTACTCAGGTGCGAACATATCGAGCAAACCCTGAAATTCTATCAACAGGCACTGCGTTATATCATAATAAATAAACGGGAAGGGGATAGTGGCCTCGAATGGGTACACCTTAAGTCAGATAATACCTTTATCATGCTGACCAGGCAGATAAACGATAAAACTGATGAGATCACTAAAAAAGAAAAAATAATGATCTACTACTATACTGATGATGTTGAAGCCCAAAAGCAGTTTTTACAGGCAAAAGGCTTCGATAGTAGCCCT
>JBFFSQ010000186.1:0-6008 GCA_041572275.1 Gammaproteobacteria bacterium | reverse complement strand
TCCCACCAATTTCTGCTTCACCCCCTCAGCTTTTTCAGCTTCAAGGGCCTGGCGACCGATAAAGTTCCGTTCAGCCGGTTCCCAGGCAATAGTCCAGCCCAGACCTGAAATCAAAGGTGATGTAGTTTCATCCATATCGGTGCCATACAGGTTCATGCCGGCTTCCAGGCGCAGGGTATCCCGAGCACCCAAACCACAGGGTTTAACACCGGCCTCAACCAGCGCGTCCCAGAAATGAGCGGCCTCAGAATCCGGTAACATAATTTCAAAACCATCTTCGCCGGTATAGCCCGTACGACCGACAAACCAGTCACCACTATCCATACCCACAAATCGATCCAGTTCTGCAGCCGCCTGACTGACATCCAGGGGCAAGGCCTGCATGGCCTTCTCACGGGCGCGAGGCCCCTGCACAGCAATCATAGCCAGCTCAGACCTTTCTATCACACTGACATCAAACTGCGCTGCCTGCTGTCGAATCCAGGCCAGATCCTTGTCTCGGGTCGCCGCATTCACCACCATGCGGAACCAGTCATTACGCATAAAATAAACAATCAGGTCATCAATGACACCGCCCTGTTCATTCAGCATGCAGCTATACAGTGCCTTGCCTGACTGTTTGAGTTTGGCAACATCATTGGCTAATAGATATTGTAAAAAGGGAATAACCGCAGTGCCATTCAGGTCAACCACCGTCATGTGAGACACATCGAACATGCCCGCGTCCTGACGCACCTGATGATGTTCCTCGATCTGGGAACCGTAATTAATAGGCATCTGCCAGCCTGCAAAATCAACGATTTTGCCACCGTATTTCAGATGATTTTCATACAAAGGTGTCTTCTGACTCATGAGCAAACTCCACTGCTAAACAATGTGTTGCCCCTCTGTCCTGATACCTGAGAGATGACGATGGCCTGTATCAACAAAACCATGCTCCCCTTCGGTGGGCCTGCTAGCCGCTCTCCAGAGTCAATTTGCTGTTAAGCATGAGGTCACAGTCCTTTTACCTGAGCGTTTCCGGGCGGTTGCGCCTTCGGTGGCAGCCTGAGCTGCTCTCTCCCATGACCTATGAGATTGAGCGGGAACTATAAACCAGACAATGCAGAATTTCCAATGAAATAAGCCCTTGCCTTACGAACATTCAACAGCCAGCGGCCAGCAGGGTGATGATTATTTGTATACTCCCCTGGAATCTGGAATGATCAGGGTTTTCACAACAGCGCACAAATCATGGACACGCTTAATAACGAACAACTTAAGTCATTCCTGCATTACTTCAGCGACAATCCTTTGTTTCAGGCCGCCATCGTCATCATACTGGGCTTGATTATCGCCAAACTGGTCAATGTCCTGTTCAGCCATGTGATTCAACGCATTGCAGACAAAACCCACAGCACTTTAGATAACCACGTTATCCTGATTGCCCGTCCAACCTTGTTTTATAGCATCCTGCTGATTGCCCTCGCTCTGGCCATCAACCTGACCTTGAGCACTGCCAGCAGTAGCATTATTTATTCACTGCTAAAATCCTTTGCTGTCATCCTCTGGGCTATCTTTTTTATCCGCCTGACACGCATCTTACTGACCTCACTCAGTCAGAACCCCAATCGCCTCCCCATCGTCAGTAGTCAGACCCTGCCCCTGTTCATGAACCTGGTTATGCTGCTCATTGCCGGTGCCGCCACCTATTTCTTCTTCAGTGCATGGAATATCGATATGACCGCCTGGTTAGCCTCAGCCGGTATCATCGGTATCGCCGTCGGTTTTGCAGCCAAAGACACGCTGGCCAACCTGTTTGCCGGCGTTTTCATCCTGGCCGATGCACCTTATAAAATTGGTGACTATGTGGTACTAGATACTGGTGAACGCGGCGAAGTTACACACATTGGTATTCGTAGCACGCGCATCCTGACCCGTGATGATGTTGAAGTCACCATACCCAACTCGATTATGGGCAACACTAAAATCATCAATGAATCCGGCGGTCCCCATAAAAAATATCGCATCCGGGTACAGGTCGGTGTCGCTTATGGCACAGATATCGATAAGGTTAAACAGGTACTGATGGAGATCGCCAACCACGACCCGGAAATCTGTGACGACCCGGAGCCTCGGGTTCGATTTCGTCAATTTGGAAATTCCAGCCTGGAATTTGAACTCCTGGGCTGGATTAACGAACCCATGTTACGTGGCCGCGTCATTGATGCCTTGAATGGAGAAATCTATAAACGTTTCCAGGCTGAAAACATCGAGATTCCATTTAACAAGCAGGATATCTATATCAAGTCCATGCCAACCATCAAATGAAACGATTAACCAGCTGCAAAGACAAACTCATGCCTATACGAACCCAACAATTTTTGACTACGCTGTTACTGCTGGCGATGCCGCTAATCGCCTGCTCCATCGATAATCGCAACCTGACATTACAAGGGCTGGATGGGAAACAGCATGTACTTAAAGAATATATCGGCCAGGGCAAATGGGTCGTGTTTAATATCTGGGGACCGCGTTGCATCCCCTGCATACAGGAAATGCCAGACCTGCAACGCTTTCACGATGCGCATAAAAACACTGATGCCATCGTCGTCGGCATGGCCCTCGACTTCCCCGGCTTTGGCTATGCCAATATTAGTGAAGTACGTCTGTTCGTAGCCAAACACAACATCAGGTTTCCGATATTGCTGGGTGACAAAGACAGTATCCAGTTTCCGAATAATGGACGTCTCAGCGGCACACCGACCACTATTTTATTTAGCCCAAAGGGCGAAATGATCGCTGTTAAAGTTGGCCGCGTTACTCAGGCCATGATCGAGAAATTTATCCGTAGTTATCCGCAGTAGTATCTTCTAGGAAGGCAGAAACTCAATTGGATAAGTGACCGTCACCGCCTCAACTTTCTGTGCACCGAAGTTAAATAACTTGATACGTGAAAGCAGACGTTTTTCCAGGCTGGCATCATTAAGCTCACTGGACATGATCTTGATCGCTGTTACCTTACCCGATGCAGCGATGGTAATTTCCAGAACAATCTTGCCTTTCAAACCCGGATTCTTCCGACGTGCGCGATTGTAGATCGAATACAGCTTGCTCTTATTCTGGTCAAAAACAATTGTAATATCTTCTTCTGCTCGCACACCGCTACTACGTGAACGTTTGGTTCGGGATTTATCTTCATCCTTACGCGTGGCCAGCAGCGACTGTTTGACCTGTGTAACCTGACGGCCCGATAACTGCGTGGTTTTACTAACAGTGGTGGCATATTGTTTCGCATCCACACCGCCACTGCCTTTACTGGCATTCGCTGTTAATACATCCTTGTTTACTTTAGCTGCTTGCCGCGATGCCGCCGAAGATTTTTTAACATCTCCAGCGACCATGGCACTGATATCCGAGGTATCCATGAGGTCAGCCAGCTCATTACCCAGGGCCAGCAAGCCCGTGTTCTCAGCTTTCTTGCGTGCTACTTTCTGACTTTTCGTCAGCGGTTTTTTAGTCGCTGCTGGTTTTTTTACTATTTTCTTTACCTGTGGCTTTGGCGTTGGTTTTTTCTGTACAGGCTTGGGCTTCGGTTTGGGCTTGGGCTTTTGCATCACAAACTTAGCAATGCGCTCAGGGACTGCTGCCCGTGCTTTACGCTCTTCCTTGGGCAACTCAATGGTTGATAAGTAAATGCCCGCTGCCAGCAAAGAGGTAATGACAAGAATCGAGAAAACATTAAAAAAAAGATCGCGCTTGCTTTCCGGCTTCCAGCCCAGGGCGAGCTCCCGATACATAGCAACTGTCATTTAAGCATTTCCCTTCGCTTTCTGCACAGCCGCAAAAGCAATGTGCGTGTAATTCGCATGACGACAGGTGGTCAAAATTTTTCTCAGCAACTCATAGGGCATATTTTCATCCCCCATGATGGTCACGGCACGACCTTTATTTTTGTTAGCGTTATCGTCAACGGCCAACACGCCTTTACCGGACTGGAACAACAGCTCATCTTTTAAAGCAGGAATCAACACTTCCGGATCAGCCATAATCTGCTTCAATGTCGCCACTTTTCGCCCTTGTACCAGCACATCCTTGCCAGTTACTGCGATAACAATCGTTTCCTTGGGCGCTTTTTTGGCCACCGAGGTCGGCAACCGAATATCCTTACTGCTCGGCAACTGTTGTACATTCGATGAGCTTACCAACAGGAAAAATACAAGAATGGTAAAGATATCCATCAGCGACACCAAATTCAGGGCCGGTTGTTTACGCCGCTGATGCGCACGCTCCATGCGCTTGGCACGGCGAGATTTATTCATCATTTCGCCATCCCCACCTGTTCAAAACCTGGCGCATCCCCAATGGACACATTCGGGAACAGCTCTACCGTTTCGAGTGTCGAGACCATGACCACATCGGCACTGCGCACACGATCCATCACCTGAATCATGGTTTTGTAATCGGTATTTCGTTGCAGTAGCAGGGTAATACTCTGTTCCTGTGGAAAACGCGCCTTGATTTCTACCAGTAAATCCGTGAACGCATTCCAGTCAGTATTTTCAGCATCCCGTTTGAAACGTTTGATCAGACCCAAATTGGCATCCTGAATATCAAAACTGTTTTCATTGATCACCAGCTCGAGCTGTAACTTGATCTTTTGTTCCTGACTGGCTTTTGCATTTAAAGCGGGCAGGTTCAACTCGAGCACAGTGAGACGCGAGAAGACTGCGGTGATCAACAGGAAGGGTACCAGGATCACCATCAGGTTCATGAAGGCGGTAATATTAAGCTCTACCGTATTTTCGATATGTTTTCGACGAGCCAGTCGCATGAGTAGTATCCCTGATACAGCGCTTTATGATTTTTCTTTATGGCTCATGAGATTCAGGCACTTAACCGCTGCCATCTCCAGGTTATCCACCAGACGAGCAGTTTTTGTGACCAGATAAGAATGAAAAAGAATCATAGGAATGGCCGCTACCAGTCCAAATGCGGTGGTATTCATTGCGACCGAGATACTGGCTGACAACAAGTCCGCTTTTTCAGCCGGGTCGGCCGCTGCTACGGCTGTAAATGCCTGAATCAGACCGATAATGGTACCTAATAAGCCAAGCAGCGTGGCAATATTGGCAAAGGTCGCCAGGTAATGGGTGCGTTGTTCAAGTTCAGGTGTGACTTCCATCATGCCCTCTTCCATCGCCATTTCGATGTCTTCACGACGACGCGTCTCACCGAGACGGGCAAAACCATAATTCAAAATCAACGCTAGTGGCGTTTTGCTGGTACCGGTCAACTGAATCGCACGATTATAGTCATTCGCCTTCAGCATAGGCACAAGCTGCTTCCAGACTTTTCGAGTTTTGCCCTGAGTTCTGGACAGGTATAAAAAACGTTCAACGGCAATTGCAATACCCATGGCCAGTACGATCAAGATTGGATACATGAACGGACCACCGGTCTGGAAAAACTTGATAACTTCCATTACATCGTCCCTTTAAGAGAAATTTCATAATTATAATCGCGGGACATTGTAGCGACATTTCTGCCTCCATCAACTTTTTTTCCTCAAAATGTGCACTGAATTGGCTTACCAGCCAATGCTTTGTGCCAATTCGGGAAGATCTCCCTCTAGTCCCATGGCGTGACGCATGAATCGATGTTTCACCGGCCCCAACTGATTCACCACATCCAGCCCCCAGTTGCGCAGCAGACTTAATTCACTACGCTCATTACTGAACAGGTTTTTAAAGCCACTCATGCTATACATCATTAAGCTATTTTCACCACGCCTCCAGCGCTCGAATTTTCTTAAGGTGCCTAAGGCAGCAAAATTTTGCTGATGCTTTGATGCGGCCAGGACAACCTGCGCCAGACTGGCAGCATCGAGAATCCCCAGATTAACGCCCTGACCGGCCAATGGATGTATGGTATGTGCAGCATCGCCAATCAACGCCAGCCCCGATTTAACATAAGCTTCAGCATGACGACGGATTAACGGAAACGCGGCCCTCGGCCCAACTGACTCT
>JBFFSQ010000185.1:0-6030 GCA_041572275.1 Gammaproteobacteria bacterium | reverse complement strand
GAAATTTTTCATGTATGTTGCAGCTTTGATGTTGATGTTTAATGCCCAGGCTCAGGTGGTGACTGAAAAGATCAGTTACCGGTCTGGTGATACAGTCATGAAGGGGTTACTGGCCTACGATAACAGTATCAAGGGACCCAGGCCGGGTGTGCTGGTGGTGCATGAGTGGTGGGGCCATAATGCCTATGCCCGTAAACGTGCGCGTATGCTGGCTGAACTGGGCTATACCGCGTTAGCAGTGGATATGTACGGTGATGGAAAAACTGCGTCGCATCCTGATGATGCCGGCAAGTTCTCCCAGGCTGTGGCCAGCAATATGCCATTGGCGAAAGCGCGTTTTGAAGCCGCTCTGGACACCCTGAAAAAAAAGTCGAGGGTAGATGCTAATAATATTGCGGCCATTGGCTACTGCTTTGGTGGCGGCATAGTTCTAAACATGGCGCGTCAGGGCATGGATATTAAAGGTGTTGTCAGTTTTCATGGCAGTCTGGGGACCCAAGCGCCTGTTTCAAAAGGTGTGGTAAAGGCAAAGGTGCTGGTATTTAATGGGGCCGATGATCCCTTCGTGAAGCCGGAGCAGATAGCCGCCTTCAAGCAGGAAATGACCAGTGCCGATGTAGATTATCGTTTTGTGAATTATCCCGGTGCGCGCCATAGCTTTACCAATCCCCAGGCAGACAGTTTCGGTCTTAAATTCAAACTACCCCTGGCCTACAATGCCGAGGCTGATAAGGACTCCTGGCAGCAGATGCAGGACTTTATGAAATCTATTTTTAAATAATAACCGTTGTTAGGAATGATTTTTGTCATCCCGGCATGATTTAAGCCGGGATCCAGTGACTTTAAGTGCTACAAAGCGCTGGATACCCGCTAGAGGCATGCGGGTATGACAAGATTGTTGTTTCTTGTTTTCATTGTGTGTCATCCCGGTATGTTGCTGAGCCGGGATCCAGTGATATGAAGGATTGCACATGGCTAGCTACCTGCTAGATGCATGCGGGTATGACGAGATTTTTAGTGTGTCATCCCGGCATGATTTAAGCCGGGATCCAGTGACTTTAAGTGCTACAAAGCACTGGATACCCGCTAGAGGCATGCGGGTATGAAGAGGTTTTTAGTGCGTCACCCCGGCAGGTTGTTGAGCCGGGACCTGGTGATGTGAAGGATGAAAAAGCGCTGGATACCCGCTAGAGGCATGCGGGTATGACGAGGTTTTTAGTGCGTCACCCCGGCAGGCCGTTGAGCCGAGACCTGGTGACGTGAAGGATGAAAAAGCCCTGGATACCCGCTAGAGGCATGCGGGTATGACGAGTTTTTAGTGTATGTCATCCCGGCATGATTTTGAGCCGGGATCCAGAGATGTTAAAGACTACAAAGTACTGGTTACCCGTTACAGGCTTCGCAGATAATCAGGCCTCAAGGCCAAATGGCCATTGAGAGCCTGATCGATCTGGGTCAGCAGGCGTTGCTGATCAGTGGGCAGATTGCCAGCCAGTGCCAGCGCATTGGAGGCATGGTTAGAACGAAAAATAATCCGCTGTGGAGGCTCCAGTCCCTGAATTAAACGTTGTTGTTCACGCAAAATGGCGGCGTCATCCTGGGCCTTGAAGGGTTCGCCGAAACGTTCATAGAACTCGGCCTGTGCTGATTCATGTAAATACAGTTGCAGGGTCGACAGGTAGGTGATGGGTGCCTGGTTCAGTAACTCAATGGTGCCGTCGATATGCTGCTGCCAGTAATCCTGTCCGCCCAGCCCCAGAATAATCGTACCCGACACTTTTATACCACTGGCATCGGCTTTCAGCATAGCCTCAGCGATGCCGCGCTGGCTGGCACCTTTGGTTACTTTTCTCAGAATCATATCTGCTCCGGACTCGATGCCCAGATACAGCAGTCGTAGTTTGCGATCTTTGAGTTGTTGTAGTTCAGCTGGGCTCTTGTGCAATATATTGGAGGGTGTAGCGTAACAGGATACACGGGTTAATTGCGGCAGGGCCTGATTGAGCTCATCAAGTATGGCAATGAGCTGCTCGGTGGACAGTGCCAGGGCATCACCATCGGCCAGAAAGACGCGCTGTGCCTGGGGCCACGCCTGAGCGGCGGTTCGAATATCCTGGTGAATAGCCGCTAGTGGCCGTGCCTGATAGTGTTTCTGCTTGTACATCGAGCAGAAGCTGCACTGGTTAAAGCTACAACCCAGGGTCGCCTGGATAATCAGGTTGTCACCCTCGCTGGGTGGCCGGAACAGCGGCATATCGTATTCGAGCTGGAACATAGTGACTGGAGTGTAACATTTCGATCGCTATCAGGTGCGGCTGAAAACCCTGTATTCTGTGGCGGCTGTATAGCTGTGTTTTTGATATACTCAGGCAAATTTTTTTGCAGAGTAATGATTATGTTGATTGTGATTTCGCCGGCTAAAACCCTCGATTATGACACCCCGGCCAAAACCAAAGTGCACACCATACCGGATTATCTTGATCAGTCACAGCTGTTGATTGACCGCCTGCGCGAATTGTCGGCACTGGATATTTCAGAACTGATGCATGTCAGCACAAAAATCGCAGAACTGAATTTTGATCGCTATGAATCCTGGTCAACACCCTTTACACCTGAGAATTCCAAACAGGCGATGTTGGCATTTAAGGGTGATGTCTATACCGGGCTTGATGCGGAAACCTTTAATAGTCAGGACTTTAAATTTGCACAACAGCACCTGCGAATGCTTTCCGGTCTCTATGGCCTGTTACGCCCGCTTGATCTGATGGAACCCTACCGACTGGAAATGGGTACCAAGTTGAGTAATCTGCGTGGCAAGAACCTGTATGAGTTCTGGGGCAATGAAATCACCGAGGGTTTGAATGCGCAGCTGAAAAAAATCAAATCCCAGTACCTGATCAATCTGGCATCGAACGAGTATTTCAAAGCCGTAAAGCCGAAACAGTTAAACGGTGAAATTATCACCCCTGCCTTTAAAGAATATAAAGGCGGTGATTATAAAATGATCGGTGTCTATGCGAAAAAAGCACGCGGTACCCTGAGTCGTTTTATAATCAAAAATCAGCTCACCAATCCAGACGATATCAAGGACTTTAACGAAGACGGTTACGCCTTCAATAAGAAGCTCAGCAAAGACAATACCTGGGTGTTTACACGTAAACAATAATTATGGAATCGTTATTTGCCATTAGCTTTGATTTGGTTAAGCAGTATGCCGAATGGCTGGTAATAATTTCAGTGTTGGCTTTTTTCGCCAGCCTGTTATTGATGCCGGTATTTGTTGCCCGTATTCCGGTGGATTATTTCTGCCATAGTCATCGCGAACGCATTGATCAGCCTTACCGTCATCCATTACTGCGTATATTCATACTGATACTGAAAAATTTAATTGGTGCGGTTTTGCTGCTAGCAGGCTTCATTATGTTATTCACACCCGGACAGGGCGTGATCACCCTGTTTGCGGGACTGATGATCATGAACTATCCCGGTAAATATGCGCTCGAACGTTGGCTGATTCGTCGGCCCCATGTGTTGCCGGCGGTGAACTGGTTACGACAACGCGCCCAGCATCCACCGCTGGTGGTGCCACCAGACTGTTAAGGGGTATGGGTCTCAGTGCCGCTTTATGCACCATAAAGTGGCAGCCGCAGGCATAAACAGGTATCCTTAGTGGGGTTTTTTCCAGCCCGGCTGGCAAGAATCGGGAAAGCAGCTATTATTACTCGGGTATGTAGCTGCATGCATGTGATTAAATAAGAATAACAAGATCGTTTCAGGTAACTATGAGTCCTACGAATATTACGAATGATGAATTGCGCCAGCACCCGTTATTGTCGGAATTTGAAGATGAACAGCTGGATAAGATTAGAAAAACGCTTCGCATTATCCACCTTTCTGATGGTGAGCATTTATTTGAGCAGGGTGCCCATGCCGATCGTTTTTATCAGGTGATTTCAGGACAGATCAAATTATTCCGCGTTTCCATGGAAGGCAGTGAGCGTGTTATTGAGGTGGTACAGCCCGGTCAGACTTTTGCCGAAGCTGTCCTGTTTATGGAAGAACGTTGCTACCCACTCAATGCCGAAGCCATCGGTAAAACGGAATTACTGGGTTTCGATTCCAATACCTTTCTAAAAATTCTGGAAACCTCAAAAGGGGCCTGTTTCCGTTTGCTGGCCGATATGAGCAAGCGCTTGCACCAGCGATTGAATGAAATCGATTACCTGACCTTGCAAAACGCCACGTTTCGAATGGTGCATTATTTACTGCAACAGGTACCGCCCTGCCACGAGGAAGAGGATGTGGTGGAAATTAAACTCACCACGTCAAAAAGCATTGTTGCTTCACGTCTGTCGATTCAACCGGAAACCTTCTCACGTATTCTGAAAAATTTGAGTAAGCGTGGGCTGATCAGCGTGAAAGGCAAGGTGATTACGCTGCTGGATGTTGGGCGTTTGCGTGAGTTTGAAGGTTAGGTTCTTTAAATAATCGGTCTGTTTTTTTGTAATCATCAGAAGCTGATCGTAGTGCTAAACAATTACAGTTAGTGTTGATCAGACAACTGCATGTCAGTTGATGTTCCTGTATATGCATTCGTAAATGGGCGGTTTGACCATGTTTTGGTTAAACGAAAGTATAAGTTTGTTCGCATTCTCTGCTGAGCCCGCCGCCAAATATTGCTACCTGTCCAATTCAGTTTCGCCTCAGCGGTCCTATCAGGTGACCATGTGCTGTTAGCAGTCTGTTGCCATGTCAGAGTGTAAGTCTGGAATCGCCCTAAAGTAGTCGTTAAGGGAATGCTGATAGGTTAACAGGTGATAGCCATAATTGGTCATTACTTACTATCACTTCGTAATACCTGCAACTCATGCTGAAACAGCTGCATCAATAGTTCGATGTTTTTTATGCTGGGGTAATTGGGTCGAACAATAAAAGCAATTTCTCGATGTGGTCCAGGCTCAGCCAGGGGCACTTTGGCAATCTTTGGGTTTTCCTCAACCAGTTGTGGTACGGCCATCTCGGGAATCAATGTCGTGCCCAGGCCATTGGCAACCAGTTGCACTAAGGTGTTGAGGCTGGTGGCGCTGAGGTGATGTTCTGATATTGTTGAAAGATGACAAACGGACAGTGCATGGTCTTTTAAGCAGTGTCCTTCCTTGAGTAACATCAGGCGTTGTGTATCCAGTTCGTCATTACTTAGTTGCGGTTTGTCGGCCAGGGCATCGCCAGCATGGGTGATCCAGAAAAAATTCTCGGCCCAGAACTTGAAAGTCAGCAAGCCTTCACAGTCATAAGGCAGGGCAAGAATGCCTGCGTCAAGATCGCCATTGCGAACCTTCTCTACTAATTCATGTGACTGCTCTTCGGATATATGCAGCTGTAAGGCTGGATATTCGTTTTGCAAGGTCGGCAGTACAACCGGCAGGAGATAGGGGCAAATGGTTGGGATAATGCCGATTGACATGGTGGTGTGGAGCAGCTCCCCCTGTGATTCACCAAGCCTGGCCAGGTCATCCATAAGAAGCTTAATTTCCTGTGCCTTCTCCAGTGCCTGCTTACCCAGTGGTGTGATCAATACCTGCTTGTTGTTACGCTCAAAAAGTTGAAATCCCAGCTGTTTTTCCATTTCTGAAAGAGCCGTACTGAGGGCCGATTGCGAAACGGCGCAACTTTCCGCGGCTTTTTTGAAATGCAGCGTGCGCTCAACGGCCAGGGCATAACGAATCTGTTTGAGTGAAATCATGGTGTCTGTTTAAGAGGATTTGTTTATGTTCTATTTATTAGAACATAAATATCTATTTTTATAAATTTATTTAATCAACAGTTATCTCTAATATACCCCCATCTGCTGAAGAGGTAGCAGGCAAAAATTTTTAAAACCTTTTTATTTACAAATAGTTGGAGAATTAAGATGTCCGTACTGAATACTAAAATCAAGCCTTTCAATGCAACTGCCTTCAAGGCCGGTGAGAAAGACTTCTTCCAGGTTACTGATCAAGACGTAATGGGTAAATGGTCTGTGTTTTTCTT
>JBFFSQ010000184.1:0-6031 GCA_041572275.1 Gammaproteobacteria bacterium | reverse complement strand
CTGTGGCAGCAGGCCAAGAATGCTGAACAATCATGATAAGGCCCCAGTTCTTAACTGGTGTTCCCAATAGCTGATTAACGCATATAATCGACCTATGTACTTAGAACACTTTGGATTAAGCGAGGCACCATTTTCTATTGCGCCTGACCCCCGTTATCTCTATATGAGTGAACGGCACCGGGAGGCGTTGGCGCATCTGGTTTATGGGCTTAATTCTGATGGCGCTTTTATCCTGTTGAGCGGTGATGTGGGTACGGGAAAAACAACGGTGAGTCGCTGTCTGTTAGAACAGATTCCTGAGGATACGGATCTGGCACTAGTATTGAATCCTAAAGTCACGGTAGTGGAATTGCTGGAAACCATCTGTGATGAACTTTATTGTCAGGAGCATGCCCAGGCGCCGGTGCATCATGGGGCCAGTAAGCCGAGTGTGAAAGTACTGGTGGATATCATTAATCGCTTCTTGCTGGATGCTCATGCACGGGGCCGAAAGACAGTGTTGATGATTGATGAGGCGCAGAATCTGGGTCTGGATGTCCTGGAGCAGCTGCGTCTGCTGACCAATCTGGAAACCAATGAGCGCAAGTTGTTGCAGATAATATTACTCGGCCAGCCTGAATTACTGGAGATGCTGGCACGACCCGAGTTGTCACAACTGGCTCAGCGGATTACGGCACGCTATCATCTGACGCCGTTAAATGAAAAAGAGATTGCTGCCTATATTAGCCATCGTCTGGCTGTGGCTGGTTGTCGTCGTCCGCTGTTTTCGCGAGCAGTACTCAAGCGTATCTATCAGCTAAGTGGTGGCATTCCGCGTCTGGTTAATGTCTTATGTGATCGCGCTCTGCTGGGCACCTATGTGCAGAATCGTCAACAGGTCAATCGCAGCACACTGGAACAGGCCGCTCATGAAGTGTTTGGTAGTCGTAACAATCATGGGCGCGTTCCATTGTTGCGCTGGTTATTGCCGGCATCACTGGCGGCAGTCTTGTTACTGGCACTGGTGATGGTGCTGTTGAATATAGGCGGTCATGATCAAGCGGTTCAACTTGCCAGTGCCGTAGTACCGCCGGAAGAAGTAGCGCAGGTGGAGGCTGTCGAGGCGAGTATTTCGATGGAAACATCGATTGCCTGGCCTGAAGATGCTCGTCGTTTACGTACCAATTCCCTGGCTTATCAGGAGTTGTTCAGTCGTTGGGCGCTGGATTATCAACCTGAAATTGATGGCTCCCCCTGTTTTTTTGCACAGACACGCGGATTAGCTTGTCTGCATGCACAGGGAAATATGCAGCAATTGCGCAGCTTCAATCGACCTGTGGTACTGGAGTTGAAGGATGATCAGGGGCAGGCGTATTATGCGACTCTAATTGAGCTGAACCAACAGACAGCGATGATCAAACTGGCGGGTGATCGGTTGCGGCTGAGTACGGTCCAGCTACAACGATACTGGTACGGAAAATTTACTTTGTTATGGCATCAGCCAGCAGGCTATTCGCGGGCCATCCATCCTGGTTACGAAGGTGAACCGGTGGTCTGGTTGAGTCGCACCATGAACCGACTGGAGGGCAAGACTCAGCAGCCCGAGATGTCTCGTTATCAGGATGAGTTACTTGAACAGGTGCGTCGGTTCCAGCTCGAAAAAGGCCTGGTCGCGGATGGTATCGTGGGGGTACAGACCCTGATTCATATTAATAATGCCATCGGTCTTGAGGCGCCGGTGCTGGTGACGAAGGGATAGCCATGTCATATATTCTGGATGCATTGAAAAAGTCGGATCATGAACGCAAACAGGGTTATGTGCCTGATATTCAAACCATACATCCGCAACTCAGTGAGGAGGTTTCACCACAGCGTTGGCCTTATGTGGTGATTGGTTTGCTGGTGCTGGGAATGGTGTTTTTGTTGGGCTGGATGCGACCATGGGCACCGACGGCAGTGACGATACAGGAATCCGTAGGCTCTAATCTATCTGAAGCGCCGCCACAGGTCATCGTGAATTCGGATCTGCAGTCACAATCAGTTACGCAGGGGCGTCACCAGCAATCAGAGTCAAGTCAGGCGGCTGCAGAGAAGGTTACACCGAAATTAACTGCTTCCTCGTCAGTCATCACAACCCCAGGTGATGATCGTCCTCAGCTGGTGTCTGTCGATGAGCATTCAGTGCCTCATTTGACTGAAATGCCAGAATTGATTCAGCAGGCTGTGCCGGATATGGTGTTTGCCGGTCACGTTTATTCCAGTCAGCCAGCTCAACGTTCAGTGATTATTAACGGTACTAGCATGACTGAGGGTGATCATGTCATCCAGGCTTTGAGTGTGGAGAAAATCACCCGTGACGGTGTGATATTTAACTATCAGGGGCAATTGTTCAGGGTGGAAATCTTACAGGACTGGTCTTTCGACTGATACTGTAATCTTACCAGGCTGATAGAGCGTGTTAAAAAGGCGATAAAAGCATTAAAAAAATGCTGTTTTGAGTGGTTAATCTCAGGTAATTGATCCAAAATAAACTAAGATTACTCCAATATAGAAGAAAAAAAATACACTGACGTATATCGGCATTGTGACTTTAAATTAAATAGAACAGGGAAGATTGATAAGGTAATAGTTTATGACTCGTATATTAGTAGTTGATGATTCTCCAACCCAGATGATGGGCGTGACTAAAATTCTGGAGAAGCATGGCATTGAAATCATCACTGCAGATGATGGTGTGGCGGCTATTTCTATGGCCAGTAGCGAAAGTCCGGATTTGATTCTCATGGATGTGGTAATGCCTAATTTGAATGGGTTTCAGGCGACACGACAAATCACCCAGAATGCTGATACACAACATATTCCGGTGATTATGCTGACCAGTAAAGATCAGGAAACGGATAAAGTATGGGCGGAACGTCAGGGTGCCAAAGATTATATAACCAAGCCACCTCGTGAAGATGAATTGATGTCCAAGATCAATGCTTTGTTGTCGACCTGAGTACTGTTAGTCTTTTCCTTTTATTCTAGTACAAAACGACGTATTTCCTTAGGTTTTAGCGTAACAATGCTAGAGCTGTTTGGGTGTGCGGATTTGAGCAGGATCATTCATATTGGCTGACCTGGATTTGGCAAAGTACAGCCGTTTTAACTCAACAAGGAGATATTATGGATACCGGTTTTATCGTCACAGTAGTCATTTTTGTGCTGTTGCTACTGTATTTGGTCGCTATTTTTAATACCCTGGTGTCCTTGCGTAACCGCTTCAAAAATGCGTTTTCGCAGATCAATGTACAACTGCAACGGCGCCATGAATTAATTCCCAATCTGGTGGAAACCGCCAAAGCCTATATGGCTCATGAAAAGGATACTTTGACCGCAGTAATCGAGGCCAGAAACCAGGCCGTAACAGCTGCCCAGTCAGCAGCAGCGCATCCAGAAAATGCTTCGGCAGTCACCGGGCTGATGGCTGCGGAAACGGCTTTGACCGGTGCCCTGGGTAAACTGTTCGCGCTTTCCGAAAACTATCCGGATATCAAGGCAAATCAGACTATGAGCCAGTTGATGGAGGAGCTGACATCAACGGAAAATAAGGTGTCGTTTTCTCGACAGGCCTATAACGATGCGGTGATGGCTTATAACACTTATCGTGAACAGTTTCCCAATATGCTGATCGCCAATCCCGGTGGTTTTACAGCCGCAGCTATGTTTCAGTTGGATTCGGTTGATTATAAACAGCCAGTTAAGGTTTCATTTTAGTTTGTGCAGTGATTGTGTTGGCTGAATGGCTGGAGCCAGTACCTGTCTTAATGAGCTGTCGATGCCCACATCATAACTGTCTATATAGCTACGGGCGGCCGACGTCATGAATTTCTTTGAGCGACAACACAGTGCCCGCCGTAATACCGCTCTATTAGTACTGTATTTTGTGCTGGCAGTCATCATGATTGTGGTGGCCGTGAATGTAGTGGCCCTGCTGGCATTCGCACCCGGCGATACTCTTTCTGAACAACTCCACAATTGGTTTGAATATACCTACTGGGAGCACCCAACTGCTGCCGTGGTGCTGATTGTGGTCTATGGCAGTCTGAAACGGTTTTTCGATTTGAATGGTGGTGGCCAGGCACTGGCAGACATGGTGGGGGCTACTTCAGTTGAACTGGATAGTGTTGATCCGGCCATACGACAGTACATCAATGTGGTTGAGGAAATGTCCATTGCTTCGGGTGTGTCCGTACCGTCCTTGTATGTCATGGAACGGGAAGCGGGCATAAATGCGTTTGTGGCAGGTTATAAGCCTACGGAAGCGGTAATGGTGGTTACCCGTGGAGCGTTGCAGCAATTGAATCGAGACGAATTGCAGGGCGTGATCGGTCATGAGTTTAGCCATATTCTGAACGGGGATATGCGCATCAATGTCCGTCTGATCGCTATATTGGCCGGCATTTTGTCCATTGGGCAGCTCGGTGAGTTTTTGTTCAGGAGCATCCGCCATAGTGGCAACAGGCGCGCAAGTGGTGGTGTCTTTGCCTTAGGTTTATTGCTCATGTTGATTGGTTATGTCGGTTTGTTTTTTGGGCGTCTGATCAAGGCTGCAATTTCACGTCAGCGCGAATTTTTAGCGGATGCCTCATCGGTTCAATTTACCCGTAATCCTCAAGGCATTGCCGGTGCTTTGTATAAAATCGGGCTAAGTGTTGAGGGTGGGTTACTGAATACGCGACATGCTGAAGATATGAGCCATATGTGTTTTGGTAATACCCTGAATGTGTATATGCAGTCATTGTTGGCCACACATCCACCGCTAGATGTGCGCATAAACGCCCTTGACCCTGCATTTCTCACAACCGCTCGGGCAAAATCTATTATCGAGGCACGTAATCAGCGTACTAGCGAGGACAGCAGTCTCGGTTTTGCTAGGTCTGTCGAGCCTGAGTCGTTACAGACCAGTGTCGACGCTATCACGGCCAGTGTAGGTAACCCAACGCCGGCGCACCTGGATTATGCCGCGGCGGTTTATCAATCATTTTCATCGACAATCATGAGTCTGGTGCACACGCCGGCCGGTGCCCAGGCCATTGTCTACAGTTTGTTGCTGGCACGAATGGAAGCGGCCGAGGCAAATCAATTGTTCATGGAAAAAACCGGGCAGAAAAGTATCCATTTGTATATCGATGACTTGCTGGAGCAGATTCAGCAGCTTGAAAAACGTCAACGCTTGCCATTGCTCGAGCTGGTATTGCCGACATTAAAACAGCTGGATGTTGCTGAGGTCAGAGCATTTTTAAAGTTGATTGCTGAGCTGGCTGCGGCGGATAAAAAAATCAGCCTGTTTGAATTTGTGTTGCTAACCATAATAAATCAGCAAATCAACCCGGATAACAGGTCCGTGGATAAGGTGAAATACCATTCGTTCCGACCGTTACTCGGAGATATTCAACGGATTATTTCTATTCTGGTGCAGAGCAGTGGCCAGGCCAGTGACAAAATTGCAGCCAGCTATACAAGGGTGTTGGCAACATTTACCTCAAATGACATGGCGATGATACCAATCAGGCAATGTGGTTATAAAGATATTGCCCAGGCCCTGAATCGCTTACGCCTGTTATCACCTATGTTAAAAAAATCAATCATTGATGCCTGTGCAGATGCAATTCTTGATGATGGCATCGTGATGCCAACCGAAGCAGAGTTGTTAAGGGCGGTAGCGGAGAGCCTGGATTGTCCGATGCCGCCGCTGATTCATTCCGCTTAGCATTGATTCCGGGAATTATCACCATTGGTTCGCATACATGTGATTGCATTCACAGGCAGAGCTGTGGTTGTCAACAAAATCGATTGCCGTTTTATTACTGGCTGGAATGACAAGCCTGTTATAATTACGGCGTGAAAAGTTACCTTGATTTACTTTCTGGTTATAATTTTTTAACTGCTTCTGATGCGTTAATCATCGGTTGTGTCACTATATCTGTGCCCTGGCTATGATAACTCGGCGTAGGTTTTCTGTTGCTCCCATGCTGGATTGGACCGATCGTCATGAGCGTTATTTTCTGCG
>JBFFSQ010000183.1:0-6088 GCA_041572275.1 Gammaproteobacteria bacterium | reverse complement strand
CCCCAGCACCTCATCTGTTGCTGGTGTGCCTCCCTTGTTTACTGACTTTACCTACGACAATCTGGGACTGCCTCGCAACCCTGACAACCCATTTTACAAACAGGACGCATTCAATCCCCAGGGTAAACACTGGATCGATACCGGACTTGGTGGGTTTCTAGCCACTCGTCAGGAGTGGAAGCAATTTGCAAAAGCCAATATGGGCAAACACAAAGTGCCCACCCTACGAAATGTAGATAAACGACCACATCCAGCTTTCGTCAAAACCTTTGGTCACAACGGCTACTTCAAGAGCCTGAAAGAATTCGTCCATTTCTATAACACGCGTGATAGCTTGCCTCACTGCGACCATAGTCATCCAGGCGAAAAAATTAGCTGCTGGCCCGCCGCGGAAGTAAGCGAAAATGTGAACCGCAGTGAACTGGGAGACCTGAAGCTGACCCCGGCAGAAGAAGATGCCATCGTCGCCTTCATGAAGACCCTGTCAGATGGCTATCAACCGGGCAATTAAGCTCTACAATAGCTTTATGTTACAAATAACCAGCCCATGATTATTGATCTTCGGCCTTGTTCATCATAGTCACCACCCGTTGCGGGAAAGGAATCTCTATGCCTTCACGGCGGAAAGCAGCAATAATTGCAAAGTTTATCTCACTGACGACATTCAACCGCTGGTCAATATCATAAATAAAACAACGCAATTCAAAATTCAGCGCACTGTCACCAAAATTCATAAACAACACCTTCGGTGGTGAGACCCCGTGGTGTTTATCCATCACCATAGGATGCTTATGTGCAATCTCCAGCAGAATCTTATGTACTTTCTCTACATCAGAATCATAACCAACGCCGATTGAAATAGAGATGCGCCCATAAGGATCACGTAACACCCAATTAGTCACCTTGGCTGTAATTAGTTCTGAATTCGGCACGATCACATCGGCCTTATCGAAGGTCTGAATCTGGGTTGAACGGATATTGATCGACTTCACATAACCTTCTGTATCCCCGGTAATAATCCAGTCGCCACTACGAATCGGGCGCTCAAACAACAGAATCAAACCGGAGATAAAATTATTGACGATATTCTGCAATCCAAAACCAATACCGACTGAGAGGGCACCGGCTATCAGGGCCACATTCTCCATTTTCACACCGGAGATAGACAAGGCCACCAGAAATGCTATCGCTGCGCCACCGTATCCAAACAGAGAAGACACCGCCTCACGGGCACCACGATCCAGCTGAGTATGCTTGAGCCCATGGGGTAAGATGTGATTGCGGATATAACGGAATACACTCAACAGCACTACAAACGCCAGTACCCCGCCCAGCAGCAGTGTAGGCGTCACCGTCATCGACCCGACTTCAAAACCTTCTGTCACGTAACCACTAATGATTCCCAGCCAGGGATCATCCAGGCGCCATATATTCAACACCAGTACGGCAAAACCACCCCAGATGACAAAAAACAGAATCAAACGTAGCCATATTAATCCGGGTACACGCGACTCATCTTTAAGACCAAGAAACTTACGAAAGCGCAGCTCCCAGTCCAGACGTCCCTCATCCAGACCATCAAACAAGTCCTTAAACAAGCGATAAATCAACACCGAAATCGCCAGGCTCGCAGAAGTCCCTAGCACACCACCCAGGACAAACGCCGATAGATTACGGTAGCCGGCCAGCTCAGCCAGTAGTGAGAACATAAGTACGAGTGACAGCAGAATACGCGGCTTGCGTGATAATATCGCCCATGAGAAACGCCGCACCAGCCAGAGCATAATAATCAAGTTGATAATCAGCAAGACGCTGAAGATACTACGATTCAGATAGTACACCGGCTCACTCAGGCTGGCACGAAACTCACCGGTAAACAGGAACAGACCAAACAAGCCCAGCGTTAAAAACAATTTCAGATGCCAGGCAAAGCGCCGTGACAAACGGTCCAGTGCCGTCAGATAAACATCCGCTGGTGCCACAGGTGACAACAGCACGTTAACCAGCAGGATCAACCCCAGATATGCACTGATTGCATAACTCAATTTTGTCACAAAGGGCAGTGGTACCAGTGGTAGCGCCATACTCAAAAAAGCGGCAGTCACAAGCACGGGTAACAACACCGGCAAGGCTCGGGCCAGACTGGTACGCAAAGCCAGTGTAAAAGCCGATACCATGTCCTCTGGCCGGAAATGTCGAGGCTGAATTGGCCGCAACATACGACTGACCAACAACCCCACAAAGATACTCACCACCATCAGAACCACAAGTAAACTGAATTGCTGTACGTTAAGTAACTTGAGACGATATTGCTCTGCCAGGAAATGAATCGCATCCTGCCAGCCTGCAACCGGTTCCTGAAGGTTTTCCCGCAATACTGTGATGATATGTGGTGTCCGTGCCGACAGCTGCTGCGCCAGGATATGCTGTTGCAGCACATTCATTGACTTGATCAAATCCTGGCTTTGTAACTGCAACAAGCGACAGGTTGACAACTGTTTATCGAGCGTTTTTTGTTCCTGGGTCAGGCTCTTGCGTTTTTTCGCCACATCTGGATTTTCTTTTGGCGTCGGCTCACCCAATGTCTGCAGATCTTCCGTGACTTTTATTAATCCGGCCTCGGCTTCTGCAATACAGTCCTGTGACTGGTTTTTAATTTGGTTGATATCTTTGAGCGGTGAAGTTAACGCATCAGCGGAAGTCGTCTCAGGCGATGCTTTGCGGAGTATTTTTTCCTGCTGTTTGATCAGCTCACGCGCTTGCTCCATCCAATCATCGACGCTAACCGTCTCTGCCTGTACAGGCAAATTGACAAGACTACAAACAATAATCAACAGGCCAAAAAAATAACTGGGTCGGATTCGCATAGCTCCACTCACTTTACCATCAGGCATAGCATCGAAGCGATCAACCGCCACGGTGGCTATCCTTTATTCTAAGCATTCACACGGAAAGCAGCAATAACATCTGGCCTGACATCATCTGGAATTAGAATTTATGGCACAATAGCAGTATTCAAATCATCCTTTGCCAATATAACCAAAATCACCTAGATTACGCATGAAAACCGATGCCAATAAACTGACCAGGAAACACCATCAGCTGATACATTCCGATATGCAGAAAGTTCGTTCACATGTACAGCGCGATATCGGCGACTGGATACTTAACACTCTAATGATTGAAGGCTGTGACACCCCCTTTAAATTCAAACGCAAGCAGGCCTATAAAGATGTCACTGGCCGACATGTCAACCTGACCTATTACCCCAGCACCGAAACTGTCGCTGGCATTGACATGGAAGTCATGAACGTTGTGAGGATCAAGATTTCCTGAAACCACATTTAATTGTCGTGACTGCTATTATCTTTACATTAATATCAACAACTGGAGTATAAAATGGCAAAACGCTCGAATTCTTCCATGCAAATAATTAGTCTCGCCCTTATAATTATAGGCTTGGGCCTCGCATTCTGGGGTTATCAAATGTCTGGCTCTGTAGAATCACAGATTTCACAAACTCTCACCGGATCACATACTGATAAAGTCATGATGCTTTTCATTGGTGGCGCTGCCAGTTTTATTGTTGGCTTGTACCTTTTTGTTAAAAAATAACATCAGGCACTCTCGTGGACATAACTGATCTAATTATAATTCTGTTTATTGGAGCAACAGACTCACTCATTACAGCAACTGTCTGCGCTATTGTTTTATAGCATATCGTTAGCCTGATTATAAACAGCAGAAAAAACACCTGACAAAAAAAGCCCCTTCATTATAAACGAAGGGGTCTAATACAATGCGGTAATAACTTCACACTAAAATTTATATACCAATGTTACCGCAGTCTCCGTATCGGTATCATCAACACCTACGGGCACTTCCGATGTATTCTTATAAGTATAGGTAATCTTCATCGACAGGCTGCCGTTGATCTGACTGGACAAGCCTGTTACCGATTTGGTGATTGTCACATCTTCACCCGACTCCACGGTTAATGCCTCGGTAAACTGACTGGTTTTACTTACAGCCCAGTCCAGTTTCGCCGCGCCACGAACCAGGCCTTCATTTTCACTTTGACCACTATCCAGTTTCGTCTGCCTTGCACCAGGACCTATTTCCAGATCAAGCGACAAACCTGTTTCTTCTATTACACGACGACCATAACCAATCGACTCACTGAGCTGGTAATCATAACCACTAAACTTGTCATCTTCGTAACTCACAATTACGAAAAGATAATTAGGTTTTTTTAACTTGTAATCACTCTGCCCGGTCAGGCTGTACTTTTCTGCCGTCGTGCCTGTCTCATCTGAAGCCTTAAGCGCTGTCACTTCTAGTTTATGACGCCACTGCTTTCGCTCAGTACTGGCCATAGCTTTTGCATTTAAGGTTTCAGTTTCAGTATTGCCACTGGTTGAAACATAGCCCAGTTCTGCAGAGGCTTTCCATTGCGCTGCAGCCGGCTCTTCAGCCGCAGACACCTGTGTCAACACAAACATGGTTGCCATAGGCAGCAACTTCTTTTTATTCATTACAACAATCTCCAACTATATTTCTTTTTTACTGACATATTATCCTGGTCTTGTTTATGCAGTCTTTGCTACAGGACTTGACTCAATCACATGTACATCACGCTGTGGATAGGGAATTGAAATACCCTGCTCATCAAAGGTTTCTTTGATGGTCTGCAGCAACTCAGAGCGCACCGCCCAGTAATCTTCTGTCTTAACCCAGGGTCTCACAGCAAGATCAATACTACTCTCACCCAGCTCCAACACCATAATGGTTGGCGCGGGGTCATCGAGAATGGCACTCTGTCTGGCCACAATACCCTCGATCAACTGTTTGGCTTGTCCAATGTCATCATCATAACCAATGCCTATAACGAGATCGATTCTGCGTGTATCCCGTGTTGTGATATTGGTAATTGAACCACCATAAATATGACTATTGGGTACGGTTATTTCCTGATTATCCGGCGTCCGCAGCAGTGTATTAAATATACGTATCGTTTCAACAGTTCCTGTCACGCCGGCTGCATTAATAACATCACCTATTTTGAATGGCTTGAATATTATCAACATCACGCCGGCTGAAAAATTTGACAGTGAGTCCTTTAGCGCCAAACCAACAGCCAAACCAGCGGCTGCAAATACAGCCAAAACAGATGTTGTATTAATACCTAATTGTTCCAGGGCAACAATGAGTACAATAATGGTTAACGCGGCATTGATAATGTTTCCAGAAAAATCACGCAATGACGCATCAACTTTCGACCGCTCCATTAATCGATCAATCGACTTGACCATTAGCCTAACGAGCCATCGACCCACTATATAAATAACAATCGCCAAGATGATATTAATACTCCAGGGAATTACATACTGATTAACAATATCGGCATTGGTATTGAGTAAATTTTCCATTTCATTCTCCCATCATTTATTTATCATTTTTACTGCTTTCGATTTATTCATAAGCTGATCACAGGCTTTAGATTAGAACCTAAGACCCGGGAAAGCATTACTTTCTTTATCTTCCACACATCCAACATCGTAGATTGGTTTATGTATTATAAATAGCGACTCACCAGGACAAGACGTGGATCATCCGGGCTTGTAGTCGCCTTAAAACCCAACTTACTTGCCAGCCTCAGCATTTCCTTGTTGCTTGACATGACCTCACCTTCCATCACGACCAAATTACGATCACGTGCAATGTCCATAATATAATTCATTAACTGGAAGGCCAATCCTTTATGATGCCACTCATCGGATATTACAATGGCAAACTCACAGCTTTTTCCATCTGGATTAATAACATAGCGCACCACCCCTACTTCCATTTCTTCATCGTTTTTCTGATCAACACCAATCAATGCCATTTCCCGGTCATAATCAATCTGTGTAAACCGCACTAACATCTGTGGCGTCAACTCATGCACAGCTTGCATGAAACGGAAATACTTTGACTGTGGGGACAATTGACGAATAAAGTCCTGTTCTATTTTTGCATCTTCAGGGCGTATCGGCCGTATCAGAATATTCTTACCATCCGCCATTTGCCATTGTGTCACCAGGTGCCT
>JBFFSQ010000182.1:0-6088 GCA_041572275.1 Gammaproteobacteria bacterium | reverse complement strand
GATCATGATCGTGATGAATATTGTCTATGCCGTGTTTGCGTATCCGGCAGGCGCAGCGGCTGACCGTATGTCTGCACGTACGCTGCTGGTGTTTGGGCTGGCTGTACTCATCGTCGCCGATATTGTATTGGTAGTGGCTATGTCGCCCTGGATCGCATTTCTGGGTGCAGCATTCTGGGGCCTGCATATGGCACTCACCCAGGGATTACTGTCGAAACTGGTGGCCGATACCGCACCCGCTGAGCTTCGCGGTTCTGCCTTCGGGATTTTTAATCTTGTAAGTGGCGCAGCGCTTCTGCTGGCAAGTGTTATTGCCGGTTCACTGTGGAGTGCATTCGGTGCCTCTGCCACATTTATTGCGGGCGCATCGTTTGCAGCACTCGCTGCAATGGGTTTGCTTCTGTACCGACCCAATGAAAGAACGTCAGGGCATCGGATAGATGGGTAATCAAGACTGTTCGCCAAAAGTTGAATAGACAACAATAAAAAAGAGGGCGCTTATGTTACTACTCGCATTAAAAATGCCGTTTCTTGTTGGTTCATTCTGGATATGGTTTGTTTCAGACAATGAAAAACTTTCAGCGGCAATTTGGGCATCGGCCTCATTTTTAATCAAGTTTGCAGTACTGGGATTTACGTCCAGTTTGCCGATCTATGGTGTAGTGGCATTTGTTGTGGCGTGGGGCGTGTTTTATGGGCTGTCATTCTTGCATCAGACTTTGTGGCTATGGCCGGCCAGTCTGTTTGGTGTGTGTGTAATGCTTGTTGCCTCATAAGGCGAGCCTCTTTATAGTAGTGAATCACTAGTACAGCTATTAGCTAGATAGATAAAAACATGGAAATATCTATACCAACAGTTCTGAAAAGCTTATCAACTGCAGGTTCGGCCATAAAAGAGATTGCTGCATGGCGAAAAAGTGCCAGGGGCAATTCCAGGGCGTTAATCGATGAGCTTAAAAATAATTTAACCTATCTTGATCTGGTGGCGGAAGATGATATTAGCCTTGAAGATGTTGTTGATAAATTATCTATCACCGAATACAAGCGTTTATCTAAAGAGTGGGCCAGTTTTAACACGCTGAAATCAGGCAAGATAGAAAAATATGCCTCACTAGAAGGCAGTGATTTATCACAATGGGGTGGTAAATCCACTAATGACCTGGTGGTTTCCATCTATGACAAAATTAATCAGTTAATCATTCGCTACCCCTATGTGAAAAATAATAAAAAATATCGATGGAAAGTACGAGTTAATAACATTCGCAAGCGTATCTGGTTATTGCTCAGGCATGTCAGGGGATAGAGGCCAGGCTTTTTATATTTATAGAAGTATGGCCGGTTTTGTATAGAAATAAGATTACTGAGTTAAATCAAAAAATAAAAATAAAAAATGATTATTGCCTATACAAGTACTTTTTGAATGTAAGTAATAATTGCGTGTGAAATCGCAGGAGATGGGTTTTGGCTTATCAGAATAAATGGGATGAAAAGGGCTTGTGTAGAGTATTCACCGAGAAGGTCAGCGGTGATGATATTCTAGATGCGAATTTGACGCTTCATGGTGATTCGCGATTTGATGATATCAGCTATATCATTAATGACTTTACTCAAATAATAGAGTTTGAAGTGTCGGGTATGGATATCGTGAAAGTGGCCACGATTGATAATGTGGCTGCCTTGAGCAAGGCGCGTCTTAAAATTGCCATTGTCGCAACAATTGAATCGCTTTTGGACTGGGTTAATTTATATTGTGAAAGAATGGCTGATTCACCCTATGAATGTGAAATATTTACTAACTTTGATGACGCTTACCAATGGGCATTAAAGTCAATCTGAAACGGCTGGCTGTGGTGTGTCATCTTTTCTATCTGTTTGCATTAAGTGGTTATTTGTATGCGGCTCCTGTCATCAATGAAGTGACTAAAACCTATACTGTTCATGCCAAAGGTCTGGAAACCTTGCTGGCAGCCATTAACAGATCAACACCTGTAAAAGTTGATGACAAAATTTTCTATGCCTTTACTGATACCCATGTTCGATGGCATTACTGGTGGCATGAGACCAAGTCCAGTTGTACGATCAATCGAGTCAGCACAATTGTTGATGTGACCTATACCATGCCAGCGCTAAATGCGATTTTGGCCGATTTAGAAACGAAACGTGTCTGGAAAAAATACTATGCTGCTCTGGTATTGCATGAGAAAGGTCATGCCGATATTGCGGTTGAAGCGGCGTTAGCGATTGAAAAATCATTGCTGAATATGCCTTCGTCCAGCAATTGTCGCCTGCTTAGTGGGCAGGCGAATTCCAGGGCAGAGAAAATATTAGAAGCCTATCGACCACAGCATAAAGTGTATGACCGTGAAACGGGTCATGGGCGTACGCAAGGGGCCTATCTGGATCTTTAATAACGTAACTGCCCTGACTTCATGTTGCTTGATAGAGTTCTGATAGATCCGCGAAAATCAAATACTCCTCAATCGAGAGTAGATTAATTTTGAAGGCATTGGCAAAAGGTACGGTAAGTGTGCTGTCATCATGTCGCGTATAGGTCACCGTGCCGTGGCACATCACGTCTGAGTCCTTAATCCAGAAATCAATAATGCTGTGTTCAAGTGCTTTGATACTGTCAAAAAAATAAGCCACTTGTTCAGTTACGGCTGCTTTGCCATTAGTTGTTGGCATGTTACCAAAACGGAACTTTACCTGATCACTGAGATATCCGGTGAAGCGTTCGGTATCTTTGTTATCCACTGTTTTGAATAAATCCTGAAGCCATTGATTAAGGTTATTCTGGCAAAGCATAGTACTAGTCATCCAATGTTGAAATGTAAGCAAATATGTTATGGAGTTGATCTTCGCTGAAATGAGACAGGAGTTCATCGTCCGGGGCATCTGGATCATGAATGCGTTTTTTGTCGATGAATAACTTGACCTGACGCTTCAGGTATTTAGTGTATTGACCGGCCAGCATGGGAATATTCTGGTCGAGCTTGCCTTCACCCTTGCGGCCATGACAGGAGCGGCATTCACGTTTATAGAGTTTCTTGCCATCTTTGAAATCACCCTCGACTTTAGCGATATTTAAAAAGGTCTTGGTCATCATCATGCGTTCATAAGCATCGAAGTCGGGACCTTCTTTGAGTGGTGGCAATTTGGTGATGAGCTTGATGCTCTGAAGATAGGCCGAGACATCGACGATATCCTGTTCAGGCATCTGGCCTTTGTCGAGATATTCCAGCATCGGTATATTTGGGCGTTTGCGATCACGAAACAGACGTAACTGGTTTTCTATATAGGCAGCCGGTAACCCGGCCAGACGCGGATATTCGCCGTCTTTGCCCCCTTCGGCAAATTCGCCATGACAGCCGGCACAGGTTTCATTGATTTCTTCACCCACATCAAGATCCGGTGGATTCAGAGCATAGGCAAAAGCAGGCAGGCATAGGCCCAGAATTAATACGAGTTTATTCATGAGAGGTTCTGGTTTGTCACTTAGCCAAAAATATCGTGGGTCATGTTATTAAACCATGAGTGTGCATAGGCCGCTTCGCGGGCACGCATCTGATCACTGGCATCCTCTGGTGTTAAACCACCAGCACCTTTCATCTTGATAATTTTGCCTTTTTCGAAACCATAGACCATGGCTACTGAAATCGCATCATTGGGCGCGATCAGGCTGTAACAGGTGTTGATTAAGGATGGATGGATAATGTCAGTGTCATTGAACAGGGAGACAATGGCTGCCGCACACACCTTGGCGGCTGAATTGGCCGCATAGCCGGATTTGGGCAAAGGCGCAGCAATAGCGCTGTCACCAATGACATGTATGTTCTTGTGGATACGGGATTCAAAGGTCTGGTGGTCGACCGGGCACCAGCCGGATGTATCGGTGAGACCGGCCTGGAAGGCGAGCCGTCCGGCTTTTTGTGGTGGAATCAGGTTGATGACATCGGCTTTGAAGTCATCCGCCTGGGCCGATACGGTATTGGTTTTCGGGTCGATACTTTCTATATGGCCACCGTTATCGACGCTGATCCATTCAATCATACTGTTTGAGCTGCCATAACCGTAATGACGCTTCCAGCCTGCCTCAAACAGTTTTTGTTTGGAGAAGTTGGGTTTGTCATCCAGTACCAGAATTTTTGATTTGGGTTTATGGGTTTTCAGGTAATGGGCAATCTGTGAGGTGCGCTCATAGGGGGCTGGTGGGCAACGGAAAGGGTTGGCTGGCGGAGCGATGATAACCGTGCCTCCATCAGGCATGGCCTCGAGCTGTTTTTTCAGGGTCAGCGTTTGTGGCCCGGCCTGGTAGGAATGGGGTATGCGCTCAGCTAGCTCGGCGGAATGGCCTTCAATGGCCTCCCAGCGAAAATCGATGCCGGGTGAGACGATGCAGCGGTCATAGTGCAGGGTTTGACCGCCCGCTGTTTTGACCTGCTGTTTATCAGCATCAATCGCGGTGACCCGGTCCTGGATCAGGTCAACGCCATGGCGTGCGAGGCCGGCATAACTGAATTGCAGGGATTTAAAGTCACGCTCACCGCCAAGGAACTCATTACTCATGAAACAGGTGGTGTAGTGTGACTTGGGCTCGATTACTGTGACTTTGATGCGATCATCCATCAGCCGCAGGTACTTGGCAGCCGTACTGCCACCAATACCGCCCCCAATGACGATGACGTGCCGGGTTGTGGCTGCGCGAATGGCTGGACTGATGGCTGCTGTCGCAGAGACGGTAGTCGCCAGTGATATCTTCAGAAAGTTTCGACGTGTGGTATGCATATCTGGTCCCTATTTCTGACTGGCGTAGTAGTTGAGAAGCTGTTCGATGCCATCCTGTCCCATGGATTTATGGATGGTTTTGAGTTTATTGGCCATCTTGACCGACACCTCTCGTTTACCGTTGAGGATGTCATCAAGGGTATAGCGCAGGTAGGGTATTTTCTGACCAGCCAGAATTCCGGCATCGTCATCAGAAGCTCGACCGCCATTTTCATGACATTTTTCGCAATTGTTCTGGTGGAGTGCGTCGCCTTTACGCGCCAGCTCGGGATCAAACGGCTGATCAGTGCGAATCATGGGTTGTTGACTGAAGTATTCAGCCATAAGCTCAATTTGCTCTTCGCTGTAACCTTTGGCGATGCGATTCATCACGGTGGCAGGGCGCTCATCTTCCTGAAAGGCTGTCATGGCATCGATGAAGTAGACGGCAGAAATACCAGCTATACTTGGCGTGGCGGGTCCCTGGCTGGAGCCGTTGAGACCATGACAGGCTGCGCAGGCGTTGGCAAGCATGCTGGCGGTTGTCGGTGGATCGGCCTGGGTTGGCGAGCTTGAGCACAGGCCAGCCATTAAAAGCAGTGAGAAGACATGAGGTTTTAGCATGGCGTGTCCCTGTTTAGTTTCGACATTCGCATCGACTAGTCAGTCGTGCGGGTTATTATTAAAATTGGATGTCGTTATTGCTGTTAAGCAACTTTTAAGTATAAACAGGTGAACGGAGCTTGAAACATGATCTGGCTCAATTTTGGCCGACTAATCAGGTCAGTAAGCTTGTTTATATAAGCCATACTTATTACAGTCGCCCTATAGCGCTACAGGGATAAGTAATTCCTATAACGAGTATGGATATAACTTGCGCTAGCTCAAATCAAATGAGCTTTTATTAATATATTAATATGCTTAAGTCATTTTGAAATGAATGACAGTGTTTTTAATCCTTCAAATGAGGTGAGTAGCCATGATGAAAGCAGTGGTTGGTTTCATAGTTGGTGTCGTGTTCCTGGGTGTTATCGCCTGGAATTCGATGAGTAGTTTAATGTTGCGAGAAGTTCCGAGTCCTTTTAGTGTGGAAGAAACTGCTGCACGTATTCAGCAGAATATACAGTCCTTGTCAGCAAATGGCTGGTCTCTGTCAGGGTTACGTAATCCTGCCAAAGCAGTTGCAAATGCCGGTGGTAATGTCCCCCCTGTACTGTTAATTGAAGCCTGTAGTACTAAATATTCCGGTCCTATGCTGGCCGACGATAGATTCCGTATTTTATCGATCCTGATGCCCTGTACGATTACCGTATACAAGAAAGAT
>JBFFSQ010000181.1:0-6120 GCA_041572275.1 Gammaproteobacteria bacterium | reverse complement strand
CGTTGATTCTTAATGTAAAACTTTAAGAAATGCAGTTAATCAGCTAAACTCCGTTAAAATACAGGTAAATCATGAGGATCCTGACTTGAAAACAGTACTGACACAGAAGAATGTTGTTGCACTGGCTACGGCCTGTGCATTTGTTATGTTAACTGCATGTTCCAGTTCGCCATCACCCTGGACGAAGAAATCATCGCCTTGGGAACAGGGTGGTGTTTCGGCAGAAGCGCCTGCTGCTGATGAGTATAAGGAAGAGCTTGCGGCCGTTGAAACGCCTGCAATGGAAATGGAATATCAGCCTGAGCCTATGGCGGAAGAAGTTATGGTTGAAGTTGAGCCAGAACCTGCCATGGACGCGATGCCAGCTAATGATGACATCATGAGTCTGCCGGCTTCTTATTATACGGTGCAGCTGATGGCTTCTGTTGATCTGGATCGTGTCTACAAATTTGCTGAAAATAACCAGTTGTCAGTACGCTATGTGGTACCCACGAATCGTGATGGCATCACCTGGCATGTTTTGCTGCTAGACGTATACCCTGATTATGCTTCGGCCAAGGCGGGTCTGGCTGAAGTTGCGGGTACTCTGCCGACACAACCCTGGATTCGTAAACTGGGTTCGGTTCAGAATTTAATGCAGTAATATGGAAGATGGCCAGGCATAGGCCTGGGGCTTGACTCTCTCATTTAATGACCATAAGTATATGGGGAAAATGACAGTGAAAAATGAAAATCTTAAACAATTGGGGATCTCAGCATCTTTGCTGCTGATTGCAGTGACGCTGACGGCTTGTGCCAGTAAGCCCTCGCCCTGGTCACAGCAGGCTTCGCCCTGGTCAAAAGGTCTTGAGGCGGATCAGCAGCAGGAAATGGTAGAAGTGGAGGCTCCGGAAGCGGAACCGGTAGCGATGGAAGTCGCGGAAGCAGATCCGATGATGGCTGAGATGGTGGTGGAAGAGCCTGTGCCGATGGAAGTGATGCCAGAGCCTATGTCGATAGCCGGTGATATAGCTACAGTGCCTGCGAATGAATTTACCGTGCAAGTGGTGGCATCGAGCAGCATGGAAAATCTGATGCACTTTGCACGTCGGAATAATTTATCAGATGAATGGACCGCGAAGACTTCAGTCAATGGAAAGATCTGGTATG
Organism: Gammaproteobacteria bacterium; assembly: GCA_041572275.1. Classification (GTDB taxonomy): domain Bacteria; phylum Pseudomonadota; class Gammaproteobacteria; order SZUA-229; family SZUA-229; genus JBFFSQ01. Next base: position 4,971 of record JBFFSQ010000181.1, on the reverse strand, counting down.
TTTTGTTGCTGGGTGTCTATCCTGATAAGCAACAAGCTGCTGATGCGCTGAACAGTGTCAGGGGGCGACTCGATACTTCTCCCTGGATACGAACAGTCGGTTCGTTGCAGGCGGTGATGGCGCCCTGATTCTTAATGTCACATGCTTCCCGGGTTTAATCCGGGAAGTATAAAACTGTTTTTTGGGTGGCTGTCCTAGCTATTCGATCAGTTATCTCAACTGCGATCGCTCGTTACAGCAATTCCGTATCATCATGTGAATAGGCGGGTGAGCAGCAGCAGAGTATTTTCAAATCATCTTTCCCTGTGTTGATTATCCTGTGTGGTGTGCCCGGTGGGATATGCACTGTGTCACCGGTCTGTACAGTAAAGCAGTGTTGTCCTAGTACCATCTGTCCTTCGCCGTGAGTGATATGGTAGAGCTCTTCACTGCTGATATGCCGATGTAATTGAGTCTCGGTGTTGGCTGGAACTGTGGCTTCAGCCAGGCTCTGGTTGTTGTTGCCATGATGGGTGGGGTGCATAAGCTCGCGGATCCATGAGCCATCCCTGGTTTTGTAGCTTTCTATTTCCTCATATCGACTTAACTGTTTCATGCTTCATCCAGCTGTTGGCAAATATGTGGCAGGATATAACTTTCCAGTTCATGCAGCTCAGTGACGGGAGACAGGCATTGGGTGCCCTGGCAGATATAGGCGCATATATCACCCTGGGGATGTTTGCCACTCAGGCTGGCTGGTAATTGAATGTCATGGGGAATGGCAAAACAGTAGACGCCTTGTAAATAGGGGCTCTGGATAAGTTGTTGCCAGTGATTGGTTTGCTCTACGTTGCCACGTAAAATGATGATGGTTGGCAGGTTGAGGTGTTCTTCCAGGGCATGGATCAGGCTGCAATGGGTAATGGCCTGTGCCTGTAGTTGGCTTGTGCCCGCTTTCAGGCAGTTTTCGGCGGCATTTAAGTATCTTGTTTCACCCAGCAGCAGGCCGAGTTGTTGTAAGGCAAGCGCAGCGACGCCATTACCTGACGGCATCGCGTCATCTGCAAAGCTTTTACTGCGCTGAATCAGTTGTTCATGATCGTGACTGGTAAAGTAGAAGCCGCCCTGCTGCGAATCCTCGAAATAGTTCAGTAGAGTATTGGCTATTTCAATGGCCCAGTTCAGATGGTCATTACGCCACTCGGTTTGCAGGCATTCTAGCAGGGCCTGTAACAAATAAGCATAGTCATCGAGGTAGGCGTTCAGGTGTGACTTGCCGTCTTTGCTGGTGGCAAGCAGGCGATGATTCTGCCACAGGTGTGCATATAGGAAATCCAGTGCAGCATTGGCAGAGTCAATATATCTTGAGTTTTCAAATGTACGTCCGGTCAGGGTCATGGCTCGAATCATTAGTGCGTTCCATGATGTGAGAATTTTTTCATCACGCCCAGGAGTTTTACGCTTGCTGCGCTCAATAAAGAGTTGCTGGTGACAGCGGTTCAGAATGTCGTGTATTTCAGTTTCAGTTTGCTGAAATTGCTTAGTCAGTTTTTCAGCAGGCACGAATGTGTGTAGATGCCAGGCGCCTTCAAAGTTGGGTTCACGATCAAGTCCATAGCATTGTGCATAGATTGGGTAGTCCTGTTCGCTGAGGAGTTGTTTAACTGTCGCCTTTTGCCAGACATAGAACTTGCCCTCTACACCATCTAAATCGGCATCAAGAGCTGAAAAATATCCGCCATTAGGCGATTGCATTTCACGTATGACCCAATCAGCTATGTATTCGGTGGTGTGTTTAAAAACGGGGTGGTGGGATATTTTCCAGGCCTGGGTGTATAGACTTAATAGCTGGCTATTGTCATAAAGCATTTTTTCAAAATGTGGGATCATCCATTGGTCATCGGTCGAGTAGCGGTAGAAACCGCCACCTAACTGGTCGAAAAGTCCACCCAGTGCCATTTGCTCCAAGCTGAAGAAGGCAATATCCAGTATATGGTCATCAGCTTCTCCCTGGCTATGCGTGAGCGCCCAGTGACGTATCGCTCGCTCGAGCATGCTGGGGTGAGGGAACTTTGGCGCGCCACTGAAGCCACCATACTGAGGTTTGTATTCAACAGCCAGCTGCTTTCGGCACAGATCTATGCCTAGAGAGCTTAGTTGTGAGGCTGGTAATGAATGCTCGCCAGACATATTCTTCAACATGTCTTTAAGTGATGAATCCTGTGTGTGGATTTCGTCCTGGCGGTGAACATAGGCTTCGCTGGTCATGGTGAGTATGTCGGCGAAGGCAGGCATCTGGTAACGTTGTTCTGGGGGAAAATAAGTGCCGGCAAAGAATGGCAGCTGGTTATCGGGTGATAGAAATACCGTAAGCGGCCAGCCGCCAGGGCGACCGGTAAGAATTGAATGCGCAGCTTGATAAATCTTGTCCAGATCGGGACGTTCTTCACGATCAATTTTGATATTGATAAACAATGAATTCATCAGCTGTGCGGTTTTGTTGTCTTCGAATGATTCATGGGCCATAACGTGGCACCAGTGGCATGCAGAATATCCAATGGATAAAAGTATGGGTTTATTTTCAGCTCGCGCCAGTTCCAGTGCTTCTGGTCCCCATGGGTACCAGTTGACCGGGTTGTCTGCATGCTGTTGCAGATAAGGGCTGGTTTCATTGTGCAGTTTATTGTTTGGATTGATCATGTCTGTGTTTTGGGCAAATGAGTGAGATGACTATAGCGTAGGGTGCCGGTGCTTACATATTTTAATTTGTAGGGCTATTGTGCTTGATCCATAATCGGGGTGCAGGTTTTTGAAGGAAATTTTATGACTCTGGGATATCGAATACAGCACAGATTTGAGCGCCTGATGCATCTGCTTGGTGAAGACCTTAGTTATTTTGCGGCCAGCCTCAGCTTTTATACTATTTTTTCAATCATCCCAATGTTATGGGTTCTGTTTTTCATTATTAGTCAGGATGCAGTGTTTGCAGAATATTATCTAGCGATCAAGTCGTTTATGGTGGCCAATATAATACCCACACATACTGATGCGGTGACCGCTTATCTGGATTCATTACTGGAGAGCTCAAATAAAATGGGGTTCTGGGGTGTGTTATATACCTTGTTGGTATCGATGCTGTTTTACAATAACTACCAGTATGTAGTGAATAAAATTTTCCTGATACCGAATAAAAGTTTTTGGCATGCGCTGGAGACCTATCTGATATTAATTGTGCTGATGCCCGTCACACTGGTTGGTTCGTTTTTTATATCGGATGTAGTGCAGCGCATGGCGAGTTCTTATGGTGAATCCATCGCTCAGTGGCAGCTATTGTCTTATTTGATGGTCTGGCTGTTGTTTTTTGTGGTGATTAAAGTGTCTCCTAATATGAGAATCAGTGCGGGCGTGGCCATGTTGACCTCGCTGATGGTGTCGCTTGCCTGGCAATTGGCGAAAATATTATTCGTTAACTATGTGTTTGCTAATGAAACCTATACAACGCTTTACGGTTCGTTCAGTATCGTGCTGTTTAGTTTGCTATGGATTTATCTGTCCTGGTTCCTGTTGCTGCATGGTCTTCGTATGAGCTATGTGCTGGAGTGCCAACGACATTCAATGAGATGAAGTGATTAATGATTCCTATATTAAAGTTAAAAAAGAATGAAGAACGCAGAATTCGTGGCGGTCATCTATGGGTTTACAGTAATGAGATAGATACGCAGGCAAGTCCATTTGATCAGTTCAAGGCGGGTGATCTGGTTGATCTGGTGACTCATAATGGAAAATCCCTGGGTATTGCCTATGTTAATCCGGGGTCGCTTATTTGTGCGCGATTGTTGAGTCGTGATCCCAAGCATCCACCTGATCAGTCGTTATTTGTCCACCGAATCAAAGTGGCATTGTCTCTGCGAGAACGTTTTTTTGACAAGCCTTTTTACCGGCTTGTTTTTGGTGAGAGTGATTTTTTACCAGGACTGGTGGTTGATCGTTATGGTGACATACTGGTAGTGCAGATAACCACAGCCGGTATGGAGCGGATGAAGCAAGAGATTGTGGCTGCGTTGGAGAAGGTTTTGCGACCCAGTGGCATCTTGTTGAGAAATGACAGTGCGGCTCGGGATCGAGAAGGGCTGGATTCTTATGTAGATGTAATATCAGGCGAGGTTCCAGATATCGTGCTGTTGGAGGATTCAGGGGTGCAGTACCAGGCGCCGTTGATGTCGGGTCAGAAAACCGGCTGGTTTTATGATCAGCGTATGAATCGCGATTTGTTGTCACATTTTGTAAAAGGGCAACGCGTACTGGATGTCTTTAGCTATGTCGGTGCCTGGGGTGTGAAGGCGGCTGTTGCAGGCGCAAGTGAGGTTGTCTGTGTGGACTCATCGGCCAGCGCTCTGGAGTTTGCCGGTATGAACGCAGAGTTGAATAATGTGGCAGACAAAATGTCGGGGATTCAAGGTGATGCGTTCAAGGCATTAAAGGAATTGAGGGATGAACGTGAAAAGTTTGATGTGATTATTGTTGACCCGCCGGCTTTTATTAAGCGAAAGAAAGACTTCAAAGAGGGGCGTGAAGCCTATCGACGGATCAATCAAATGGCTATGCAGCTATTGTCGAAGGATGGCCTGCTGATATCCGGTTCCTGTTCGCATCACATGCCAAGGCAGGAATTACAAAACGCCATGCTAAAGGCCGCCAGGCACCTGGATCGGAACATGCAGGTGCTGATACAGGGTTATCAGGGGCCTGATCATCCTGTGCATCCGGCTATACCTGAGACCGAGTATCTGAAAGCAATTTTCGCCAGAATACTACCGGCATAAAAATATTTTCAGAAAGCTGTTGACGTGCCAAATCCAGGCCCTATAATACGCGCCTCTGTTACGGAGAGACGGAACGAAAAGCCTGAAGGAACGCAAGAAAACACTGGCTTGGTAAGAAGAGATAGTGTTAGAATGTTGGGCTCGCCGATGAGCGATGTTATTTAAAAAT
>JBFFSQ010000180.1:0-6139 GCA_041572275.1 Gammaproteobacteria bacterium | reverse complement strand
TTTTCTTCCTCAATCAGGCTTTTTACCTTGGCCGCAGCAGCATCAGTAAAGTTTAATGGAGCCGGTATTGCGTTTTCAGCTGTCATAAAAATATCTCCAGACATCAAAATTTTCGGCCATCAGGGCCATTACCTGACTATTTTAGTCAAGTTTTATGCATAAATCCACAGTCAGTTTCATATATGCCGGCAATAATATCAGCTGACGTCCAGAAAATACCCTGATTAACTGGCTGTTGTTTCTGCGCCAGTATCTTCTGCCGTCACTGTTTCATCACCAAGCTTTTGATGCTCAAGTAATTTTTTCTCATTCGCGCAATGCACCAGGCTACCATTCACTTCTGCACCCATGGCCATTTCCAGCAAATTGTAGAACACATTACCGTTCACCTGTGCTTTACCAGATAGCTCAACACGCTCTGCTGCATAAACATCACCAATGACTTCGCCATTCAACACGACAAAGGGCACACGCACTTCACCTTCAATACTGCCATGATCACTTAACACCAGCATCGAATCTGAGCCATCTTCAGCAATAACATTACCCACTATTTTACCATCGACATGCAAGCCACCCCGAAAAATCAGATCACCTCGAACTTCGATGGTGTTTCCAATCAGGGTTTCTATTTTTGTCGCTTTAGTTTTCGGTTTGCCCCACATTAACCTGTTCTCCTCCAACAATAATTGCATCCCAGTCCAGCACTTCTTCAACTCTGGGGATTTTGGAACTCTGAGGCATCACCCTGACATAGAAATTCTTGGGTGTAAACTGATCAGGAAACTTGATCGTGCCTTCAAAATTCTGGAAATACTTAAAACCAAACTTCTGTCGTTTGGTCGTTTTTTTCACTGATACGGTTGGTAAATCAAGACGTACTATCTGACCATCAGCCTGTTCGCCATCCACTGAAATCTCAACCAGTCCACGTACAGCCAAATCATGGCGGCCATCCTGTATGAGAACAACTTTATACTTGTATTTGCCATCGGATTCTGCGACTAACTGCACCTTTTTCACCACAATACTGCGTTTTGACTTATTGGGTGACACGATACTTCGATAAAAAGTCAGCTCTTCGCGCATTTCAAGGATCTGTGCCTGGGACTCCGCCAGAGTCTTATTGACCTGACTACCCGCATCTTTATCAATATTATGATCCCGTTCGAGCTTGGCATTTTGTCGCAATAGCCTGGTATTCTGATCAGTGAGCTCATCAATACGTCGATGTAAAAATTCAATCTGCTCATCAGTTTCAGACTGCACATAGCCAGCTGCCTGACGCCCATATTCAAAGGATACCCAGACAGCCAATACCACAATAGCTACCAGTAGCAATGCCGACAACACCCATAAATGTGGCCGCTGTATAGAAATCAGATGTCGATTATGTACAGGGAATGATTTCATAGTAACTTGTTATCCAAAATGCTTTCCAGACTAAATGTTTTTCATTTACTTAAGGCAACAACGCCACATTTGATATTCCAGCCATTTCATCAAGATCAAACAAAATATTCAAATTCTGTACGGCCTGTCCTGCTGCCCCTTTCACCAGATTATCAATCACTGATGAGACAACGACCGTATCGCCCTGTTGTGGTCTGAACACTGAAATTCGACACATATTGGAACCTTTTACACTACGGGTTTCCGGCAGACTTCCTTGTGGTAACACATCTACAAATGGCTCGTTGGCATAGCGCTGCTCATACAATGCCTGCAAATCAATGTCAGCGGATTGTATAACCGCATACAGACTCGCTTCAATTCCACGAATCATTGGTGTGAGATGGGGCACAAATGTCAGTCCAACCGAGTGCCCACTAACACCTGCCAGCGTTTGCCTGATTTCCGGTAGATGTCGATGACCTTCAACCCCATAGGGTTTGAAACTTTCCGATGCCTCACATAACAGACTGGCCACATTACCGCCCCTTCCAGCACCGCTAACCCCCGATTTGGCATCAGCAATCAAATGCTGATCATCAATCAAACCCTGCTCAATTAACGGCAGAAATCCCAGGGTAACGGCCGTTGGATAGCAGCCAGGGTTTGCCACGACTCTTGCCTGCCGAATCGCGTCACGATTAAGCTCAGGTAGACCATACACAGCTTCAGCAAGAATATCGGGACAGGCATGCTCCATGCCATACCATTGCTGCCAGACCGCTGGATCTTTTAACCTGAAATCAGCAGCTAGATCAATAACTCTGACACCTGCATCGACCAGTTCGGCGACCATGGTCATGGCGGTACCATTGGGAGTTGCAAAAAACACAACATCACAGGCACACAACTCATCCAATTGAGGCTCTGTAAAACAGATATCCAGATGCCCACGCAAATTAGGAAACAAATCCGCCACTGGACGACCGGCCTCACCCCTGGATGTAATTACAGCCAGCTCAACACCTGGATGCGTCACCAGTAAACGCAACAATTCAACTCCGGTATATCCCGTTCCACCTACAACACCGGCCTTGATCATGCAGCACCTCATTCAATAATTAAAAAGTTTCAGCAAATCATTGCTTTAAAACAAAAATAGAACGCAAGTATAGACTCAATTGATGCAATTCAGAATAGCTGTATCACTTTGCCTTGCATAATTATCGGGTTAACATGCCCAATTGTTATCACTTCTAAGAAAAAGGCACAATGAATGCTGTGGATTAAATCCTTCCATCTTATTTTTATGGTGAGCTGGTTTGCCGGATTATTTTACCTACCCAGACTGTTTGTCTATCACGCCATGACTGACGATGAGGCAGGTAACGAGCGCTTTAAAATCATGGAACGCAAACTCTATCGGTTTGTTACACCATTTATGATCCTGACCGTGGTATTTGGGCTGTGGCTACTCTACGACTACGCCTGGCTGGCCTTTTCAGGCATGCTCTGGTTACACATCAAACTACTACTGGTCGCAGTGTTAATTGGCTACCATTTTTATTGTGGCCACCTGGTCAAGGTTTTTGCCAACGACGAAAGTCGTCGAAGCCATGTCTGGTTTCGATGGTTTAATGAACTACCTGTGATTTTACTGTTTGCGATTGTGATACTGGTAATGGTTAAGCCATTTTGAGACCGGCCATTGCCACTTGATTCAATGAGTATGCAGCTACAGATCAGCCTATCTGCTTGCTAACCTGCCCAGCCGGCAGGATCAGATGCTCCAGCTCAGAAAGCGCTTTCTTATATACATTACGCTTAAAAAAGACCACTTCCTGCATCGGGTGCCAATAATCCACCCAACACCAATGATCAAACTCCGGACGATCCATAGTGCTCAAGTTAAAATTAGCTTCAGAAGCCGTCAACCTTAACATAAACCAGATCTGCTTCTGACCTATACAGACTGGATTGGAATTTTTCCGAATCATTCGCTTGGGTAAGCGATAACGTAACCAATTACTGGTTTTACCAACGATTTCGACATGTTCTGGCAATAAACCCGTTTCTTCAAACAGCTCGCGGTACATCGCCTCATCCGCAGTTTCATGATTCTGTATTCCCCCCTGAGGAAATTGCCAGGCATTTTGCCCAAAGCGGCGCGCCCAGAAGACCTTGCCTTCCGGGTTACTTAAAATAATGCCGACGTTCGGACGAAATCCTTCAGAATCAATCACTTAATCAAACCTAATTATTATTAAAGAGCCGAGTATTAAAAATTCAGCGCCTTTATTCATGCTCTAATTGTACAATATCAGAGTCATAGGTTTAACTATAGACAATATTTATTAACTATTTTCATGCGAGGAGAATTTTATGGCTCTGGTCCTGTTCGACCTGGACAACACCCTGCTTTCTGGCGATAGCGATTATCTATGGGGGGTCTTTCTGGCCGACCAGGGAATCGTCGACAGAGCTTATTATGAACGGGAAAACCAGCGTTTCTATGACGAATACAAGCAAGGCACACTGGATATCTATGAATTCCTGGCTTTCTCCCTCAAACCCCTCGCAGAAAACAAGCTCGAATCCCTGCGCGCCTTACAAACACAATTCGTTGAAGAAAAAATTCGCCCAATCATGAGCCCTGCCTCATTTGAGCTGGTAGACAAGCATCGCCAGAGGGGCGATACCCTGATAGTGATCACGGCGACAAACAGCTTCGTAACCGGTCCTATCGCTGCTGCCTACGGCATTGACAACTTGCTGGCCACAGAACCTGAAATGAACGGAAAAGGCTATACAGGTAAAGTTGACGGTATCCCATGCTTTCAGGAAGGCAAAGTCATTCGGTTACAGGCCTGGTTAAAAGAAAACAATATGAGCCTGAACGACAGCTGGTTCTATAGTGACTCGCATAATGATTTACCTCTGCTAAAACAGGTCACACACCCAATAGCAGTCGACCCGGACGAGGCCCTCAGTGAAGTTGCCAGAGCAAAAAACTGGCCTATTATCTCCCTGCGGTAACATCTGTCAGCTGGTAACAGGCTTTGCGCTCAGGACAATAAAATCTCGCGCGAAGCCTCATATTGCTGTTCCGCCTTTTCAAGAATTTTATCCAGCAGTTCTGGGTTTAGATCATTTGCAGCCCAGATTGCCTCATCGATAGCAGCCGCCCCCTCGAGGGCAGAATCATACTCCAGATAATTGCTGCTTATTTGCCAGGCCAGGTGTACTAACCAGGCAGCAGACTGATTTGACTCCAGCGCCTGTTGCGGATACAGGTGGTATCGTACTGCCTGGCATAACACTGGTGGTAAGTTCCACTTTTTGAGTAATGCACCGCCGACCTCAGCATGATCATACCCCATCACCGCCTTTTCAGCCTTCCAGAGAGGAATGCCCTCATCGTGCTGCTGTTGGATGGCGCGCGTCATTTCTTCCGGTAAATGCAGGTAAAGCAACAAGGAACCTATATCGTGAAGCAGACCAGCGATGAAATAGCGCTCGATTTCTTTTTCTCGACGAAATGAAGCCAGCACACGTGCCACCACAGCCGTATACAAACTGCGTTTCCAAAACACCGGCATGCTTACCAGCTCCGTCGGTATTCCCTTGAAAATTTTAACCGCCGAACTGGCCAAAACAACGCCACGTAATTCCCTGTGTCCGATCAGCGCGATGGCTCGATAAACCGTATCCACCTTGGAAGTAAAACCATAGAACGGGCTATTGACCAGTTTCAACAGGCGAGCCGTCAGCGCGGGATCTTCATTGATAATACGTCCGATCTGTGTTGCTGTTGAGTTCGGGTTATCCATCACCTCAAAAATACGGTGCACGATAGCCGGTAAACTACCCAGCTTGCTGCTTTTCTCAATGAGTTTGTCCAGCGCGATCAATGCGGCCACCTGTTTCTAATTATGAGTTATCTAATTTGTAGCACAGTTCATGATTATTGGCTTAGCCATTATCCTCACTGATACGACTTGCCATGGGTCCACTCTGGTCACGGTACTTGGCATTTTCGCGCTTACGATAAGGCCGTGTTGCGGGGCTGCTCATGGTCTCGAAACTGATCGCCCCAATGGACATACCGGGGCGCAAGGCCAGAGGCAACTTGCCTGAGTTATAAAACTCCAGCACGATATTGCCACTCCAGCCGGGGTCAATCCTGTGTGCGGTTACATGCACCATCAAACCCAAGCGAGCCAGACTGGAACGCCCATCCAGCCAACCAACGATGTCATCAGGCAGCTTCACCGATTCCAGGGTAACACCCAACGCCAGTTCACCCGGATGTAAGAAAAAAGCATCATCACCCTCGATGTTAATTTCATCACTCATGACTTTATCTATAGCGCGGTTTACTTCTTCTCGCGTACCACTCAAGTCAATATGCGGTGTGGTATGTGAACTAAATACCCGAAAACGATTACCCAGTCGTAAATCCACACTAACACCACTGATGCAGTCGTCTGAGGGTCGGGGCTCAACCGAAATCGAACCATTATTTAATGCGTCTACTATGTCTTTATCACTGAGTCTCATAAAATCTGCGCCCAAAAAAATGCCGCCACTAAATTTAGTGGCGGCATTCTAACACGAACCTACAAGCAATGAGCCACAGCCAGCACCACAGACAGTCATTTCAACTATCTGATCAGCAACTAAGGCCCATCCCTTTAGTTGTTCTGAATAACAATATTCGGGAACTTGGCGCTGTAATCCTTAGCCT
>JBFFSQ010000179.1:0-6171 GCA_041572275.1 Gammaproteobacteria bacterium | reverse complement strand
TAATAGTTAATGGTTAATGGTTATTGGTTATTGGTTATTGGTTATTGGTTAATGGTTAATGGATAATGGTTAATGGTTAATGGTTATTAGTGGTCAAAAAAAACGGCGCTTAAAGCGCCGTTTTTTTAAACACGATCAAGTGAAGTGCTACTTGATGCTCTGATAATAATCCATCAGAATCTGTGCCACTTCAGGACGTGAGAACTCTTTAGGTGGTGCGATACCCTGACCTAACATTTCACGAACTTTGGTGCCAGACAGCAGCACGAAGTCTTCTTTAGTGTGATCAGGTGCTTCACACATCATCACTACTTTATCCAGTTTCTTCGAGTAGGCAGTGTGGTCAGCTTTGAAGATTTCGATCTCCAGTGCGCCTTTAGGTACTTCTTCGTCGAAGATGGTCTGTGCGTCGAAGGCACCGTAATGATCACCCACACCGGCATGGTCACGACCAATGATGAAGTGGGTAGCGCCCATGTTCTGACGGAACACGGCATGGAGTACGCCTTCACGTGGACCCGCATACAGCATATCGAAACCGTAACCGGTGACCATGGCGCTGTTTTCTGGGAAGTACAGCTCAACCATCTTACGAATTGCCGCATCGCGAACAGGTGCAGGGATATCACCAGGCTTAAGTTTACCCAGCAGCATGTGGATGACCAGGCCATCACAACCTAAACGATCCATGGCCATATGGCACAGTTCTTCGTGAGCCAGATGCATTGGATTACGAGTCTGGAAAGCGACCACTTTCTTCCAGCCACGTTCAGCAATTTCGTTGCGAATTTCAACGGCAGTACGGAAAGTATCGGGGAACTCAGTCTGGAAGTAAGAGAAGTTCAGTACTTTGATTGGGCCAGACAAACAGACTTTACCCTGGGCATTGAATGCATCAACACCTGGATGCTCTTCACCGGCAGCTGGGCGATACACTTTTTCGGTGATCAGTGCCATTTCATCATCACTGAATTCTTCAACGGCTTCAACATCCATTACGGCGAGTACGGGATGACCTTCTACGTTGGGATCTTTCAGTGCAATACGATCGCCGGCTTTAATGCTGCCAGCATCTTCCACGAGGTTCAGTACAGGGGTTGGCCAGAACAGGCCAGAAGCAGTTTTCATGTCAGTTGCCACAGACAGGGCATCCGCCTTGTTCATGTAACCGGTCAGTGGGTTGAAATAACCGCCACCCAGCATTACCGCATTGGCGGCTGTTGCAGAGCTGACCAGAAGTGAAGGCAGACCTTCCGCTTCCTTTTGCAGTGCTTCATTTTCTGCTGAGTCATAAACGAACAAAGGATTCAGTTTGTCTGAACCGTGAGGTTTAATCATGTGGTATCTCCTCGTTTTTTTAACACCCGCTTCGTTGAGCCGGCACCAATTTAAAATCTGAAATCGCAGTAGAGTATCTGTTTCGGCTAATGAATGATTTGATATCAATCATGTCTATGCAGTTTTGGCTGAGCTTATTCAAGATTGCGTTCAGCTGCTATCTTGCATAATAGAGGGGAACGGAGGAATAGCTAATTGATATCCTTGAGGCAAGGATGAATTTTATTTATTAACGAAGGTTAATACTGCTGGATAAACGACAAGTTGTTGATTATCCAGCAGTTTGTTGCCTGCTTACCAGCGGAATGAGTAACCAACCTGGAAAATGACCGCATCCAGGTCCGGTGCCAGTTCCTGAACCAACTGATCACCCACCAGTGTACCCACTGTGTTACTGGACTGGTTGATCATTTCAGCACGGACACTGAATTCACTGTTATCACCCATGGGCATGGCATATTTCAGGCCCAGCGTGGTTGTGGTGAGTTCTCCCAGGCGGTAGTCGGCGCTGGCATATTCCACGGTTTCACCAAAATCCAGGCTGTGAGTATAAAACTCAGCTGCCGATTGGGTGTAATAGCGAATATGCGGTTGCAGATATGCACCATCACTTAACTCGTAGCGGTAATGGAAATCCACCGTATGTGAACTCACATCCCAGTCATCGGTGTAATACCGATAGGATACGTTAATTACGTCTTCGGTCAGGTGATGCACGGTTTTCCAGTAGAAGGTCTGTCGTGAACGTGAATCCGGCCGGTTTTCATAGACATAGGGTAAGTCATCCGGATCCGTAAAACTGGATGTGGGTAAGCCAGTTAACGGATCAATGACCGTGATCACCTTGTAGGGATCATTCATATAGCCCGAGGTGTTACTGAAACCCAGGTTGAACTGCATCAGGGTCTTGCGGCTGATGACCTGGGTCACACCGAACATGAAATCAGTAATACTTTTGCTGTCGCCACTACCTTCACGGTTGGTACCGCTGCCCGCCGCACGCATGTTAGCAAATGGCGTAGGGATACCACCGGATGGATCAATGCTGTCGGCATTCACACCGAGGGCATAACTTAAAGTGGTATTGCGGTTGTTGTAATCACGCATGAAGGTTGCTGAAGCACCCAGCGACATATAGTCGAATTCTTTCGATACATTGGCGCCATAAATAATGCGACTGCGGTTATCCAGAATCGGCATTTCCCAGCTGCCACTCAGGGCGACGCGGGTATCCAGGAAGGTGTCATCCAGTGGATTGTCACCGGGCTGTACCGTATACGATTTGTTGCCGGATGGATTAGTGAAGGTTTGCACAGCGCTTGAGGCATGAGCACCGTTTGGTGTCGCACCGGTGAGTGAATCCAGCACCAGTTTAACATTGACGATCTCGTCTTCAGCGATTTCTTTTTTGGCCGAGACAATCGGTTCAATGGCACTGACACGACCATCGCTTTCGGAATAAATCATCAGTGCAGACTGGATATCCCAGTCATCACTTGCCTGGGCAGTTTGGCCTGTCACCTGTAACAGGGTACAGGTGGCCAGGGTTAATTTGCCACTAATCGACGTAAAATTAGTCGACTTGGCTTGTTTATTTGCAGGTTTCTTTAGTTGCATCCGCAGCCTCCACCACCAACGCCCTGGCCGCCCAGAGAGCCTTCTTTACTGAAATAAATATGTTCATCAAGTGCATTGTCCATTTCATCGGGCACCAGTGCCATCGATGGTTTGGCCAGCAAGTCCCGTTCCCAGGGCTGTATAGGTGACAGGCTACAGGCCGGTAGCAACAGCGTAAGCATCAACATTGTTATGATCGCTTTCATAAAAACTCCGAGTTATTCTTTCAACAGTTTTTCAATGGCGTTTTCCAGCTTGGCCCTGTCTTTGTCGCGAAAGCCAATATGACGAGCACGTAAACGGCCCTTGCGGTCAATCAGGTAGCTGCTGGGCATGCCCTGTACGTGGAAACTTTCGGCACTCTTGCCTTGCTGGTCAAAGGCGACAGTGAACTGAGCTGGGATATGTTGCAGGAATTTGTCGGCCTGGTTTTTATCTTTATCCAGATTGATGGCCAGGACTTCAAAGCCTTTGTCTTTGTATTTACTGTGTACTGAATTTAACCAGGGGAATGACTTCTTACAGGGTTTACACCATGATGCCCAGAAGTCTATATAGACCACTTTGCCTTTCAGATCAGACGGCTGGATGTGTCCGGATGCTGTCGGTAGATTAAATGAAGGCGTTGGCGGATATTCCGCGTGGACGTTATGCAGAGCCATGGTGAGTAAAGCCAGGCTAGCCAGTAAGAGTCGGCGCATCGTTCATTCCTGTATATTGGTTTTATGTGATATTGCGACTGTTGCTTGAGTGTGATTCGAGCGTTAGTTTGCAATGGTTTAGTTTAGATTGTTTGATATTGGTGTGTTTATCTTAAGATTTGCTTAAGTTTGCTTGGGCATCTTTGATGCACTTCACAATTCTTTGGGGTAATAGCATGCGTTTACTGCTGGTTGAGGATGACCATCTGCTGGGTGTTGGCATTGAAACAGGTCTTATGCAACAGGGCTACAATGTTGACTGGCTGAAGGATGGTGAATCAGCTGTATTTTCAATATTGCACGAGCATTATGATGCTGTTGTGCTGGATTTAGGCTTGCCGAAAAAACACGGTATCGATGTGCTTAATGATATACGGACAAAAGGCTGTACTGTGCCCGTACTCATTCTAACTGCGATGGATGCTATTGAAGACCGTGTGGCTGGTCTGGATGCAGGTGCAGATGATTACTTAACCAAGCCTTTTGACTTGAATGAGCTCTATGCTCGAATTCGTGCCTTGATTCGCCGGGCTGGTGGTCGTGCCCAGCCTAAAATCATTTTTGGTGAATATGAGCTGGATCCAGCGGCTCATCAGGTGACACGGGAGGGTCAGTTGATTGATCTGTCACGGCGGGAATTCGCTGTCTTGCTTGAGCTCATGGAAAATCGGGGGCGTGTTTTATCCCGCAGCCGCCTGGAAGAAGGGCTCTATGGTATGGGTGAAGAAGTGGAGAGTAATGCCGTGGAAGTTCATGTCCACCATATTCGCAAGAAACTCGATGCCAACATCATCAAGACAGTGCGCGGTGTGGGTTATATGATTGAGAAAACAGCGAAATAGGTACAATCACTAGATGTCATTACGCCAATATCTACTCTATTCAGTTATGTTGATTATTACCTTGGTAAGCGGCATTACCATCTGGAGTAGTCATCAGGAAAGCCAGCATGAAGTGCAGGAGCTGTTCGATGCCCAGCTGGCCCGTTCTGCTCGTCTTATGTTGAGCCTGGCACTTACTGAGGTTAATGAAGGCAATCTGAAAACATTACAGGACATGATTCTGCATAACCGTTTACGGATGGAAGCACAGAAGTCAGATGATAGCGAGGAGTTGGCCGATGGCCATGCCTATGAACGCAAACTGGTGTTCCAGGTCTGGGATAGTCATGGCAACATGGTATTACGTTCAGCTAATGCGCCTTTGTACCCTATGACCACGACTGATTCAGGTTACAGTGATCAAAATTTTGATAATAACCTGTGGCGGGTGTTCAGTTTGTGGAATTTTGATCACAGCTATCAGGTTATGGCCGCTGAGCGCGGTGATGTCCGTGATGAGTTGATTGACAGTATTATCCAACGATTACTGTTGCCGTTCATGATTGCATTGCCAGTACTGGCCTGGCTGGTGTGGATGGCCGTGGGTTGGGGGCTGATTCCCCTGCGACGTGTGGCGGACGAAGTAAAAAACCGCAATATCAATTATCTGGACAAATTGGATACCGGTGGTGTACCCGAAGAGGTTCGACCGCTGGTGGATGAGTTGAATCGCCTGTTCAGCACACTGAACGCATCGGTTGAGAAAGAACGACGCTTTACCTCTGATGCCGCTCATGAATTACGAACGCCACTGGCTGCGCTGAAGACCCATGCTCAACTGGCGGCAGCTGCCGAGGATAGTCTTCAGGTAAAACAATCGATAGAGCAAATTCTGGTGGGTGTCGATCGGGCCAGTCATGTGGTTGATCAGTTACTGGCCCTGGCACGTGTTGAGTATACCGGCCAGGGGACACGAATAGCGTTTAAATCGGTTGACCTGCACCAGCTGAGTATCGATGTGGTGAGTGATCTGGTTGGTTTGGCCGCTGAGCAGGGAGTCGAGCTATCGGTTCAGGAGTCAGAAGCGCTTAAGGTTCGAGGTGATGTGACGGGTTTGGCCATGTTAATTAGAAATCTGGTCGATAATGCCATACGCTATAGCCCCCCGGGTAGTGAGGTCAAGGTTGCGTTTTGTTTGTCAGACCGGCATCCCATATTGCATGTTATTGATAACGGCCCCGGCATTCCTGATCCAATTGAGCGTGAAAAAATGTTTGAGCGTTTTAGGCGTGGTGAAGGATTGCAACAAACCGGCTGCGGCATTGGTTTATCGATTGTCAGAAGTATCGCAGATAGTCATGGGGCTGAGGTCAGGTTGTTACCGGTTGAGCCCCAGGGCTTAGATGTTGAAGTGGTTTTTCCAGTAGCTGAGTCGTCCTGATACCATTACTTTGGAGCTTGGCTATTGACGTGCAGCCCGCACTGGGATAGGCTTCACGCCCTTCGAATGGCCTTTGGCCATGCGGTCTGAACCGGCCGGCATGAATTGAATATGCGAAAACAAGTTCCTGGAGAGGTGTCCGAGTGGTTGAAGGAGCACGCCTGGAAAGTGTGTATAGGTTCATCCCTATCGAGGGTTCGAATCCCTCTCTCTCCGCCATAAAACAAGCCACCCCATCGGGTGGCTTTTTTTA
>JBFFSQ010000178.1:0-6219 GCA_041572275.1 Gammaproteobacteria bacterium | reverse complement strand
CCAATTGATGTATTAATTCGCAAAGCCTATGCAGCCTTCAAGCAGGATTTGTTAAAACAATCGGAATCCTTGTATCAGCAGGTTATTCACCGTGATTCTAAAAACAGAGACGCCTTACTTGGGCTGGCGGCCATCGCAGTCAAACAGCAACGTTTTGAGTACGCTCGTCAGAAATATACGCAGTTATTAAAACTAAATCCGAAAGATAGTTTTGCACGAGCCGGATTAAGCAGTGTTGAGAATAAACGCAATGCCAGATTCAATGAAAGTCGATTAAAGATGATGATCAGTGATGAGCCAGGGGCTGCGCATCTATATTTTGCCCTGGGTAATTTGTATGCGTCAGAAAAAAGATGGCCAGAAGCTCAGACAGCTTATTTCAGTGCCTGGTCAGCATCTAATACAAATAGTGACTATGCATACAATCTGGCGGTAAGTCTTGATCATCTGGGTAAGCTGAATAATGCAAAAGATTTTTACAGTTTGAGTTTAAAGTTACAGCAGGCTTCTGGCGGCAATATTCCTATTGAGGATATTAAAACCAGGATCAGCTCGATAGAGAATACTGTTCATGAGTGAGCCTATTCGTGATATTGGTGCGGCTCTAAGGGCACGTAAAAAACGCCTGGGTGAAGAGCTGGTTACAAAAGGTCTGGTAACCAATGATCAGGTTGAAATCGCGCTTAAAGAGCAGAAGAAATCAGGTAAACAGTTAGGTGCAGCACTAGTTGCACTAGGTTTTGTCACCGAGGCTGTTTTGCGTGATGCTCTGGGTGAGATGCTAGGTCGTGAAAGTATCGATCTCAGTAGCACAATTCCGGATGATGCAGCAATTAATCTGATTAGTAAGGATCTCGCACTTCGTTTTAATGTTATCCCGATAAGTTTTGATGCTAGCGAGAATCGCCTGAATCTGGCAATGGCTGATATCTATAATCTGGGTGTGCTGGATAGAATCCGAGCTATAGTTGGTAATCGTATAGATATCGTTCCACTGCTGGCCGGGGAAGGTGAAATCAGCAATGCTATCGATCAGTTCTACGGATATGAATTATCTGTAGATGGCATTCTGAATGAGATAGAAACCGGAGAGATTGATTACCAGAGTCTGGATTTGGAAGGTAATGAATACAGCCAACCATTAGTAAGACTTGTTGATGCCATATTGTCCGATGCTGTAAAGCGTGGCGCATCAGATGTTCACTTTGAACCTGAGGAAAGTTTCCTGCGTTTGCGATTTAGAATCGATGGCGTACTGCGTCAAGTGAGAAGTTTACATAGAGACTACTGGTCGGCCATTGTGGTGCGTTTGAAAGTCATGGGTAATATGAATATTGCTGAAACACGTGCACCACAGGATGGGCGCATTAGTCTTGTGATCGGAGGTCACCAGATTGATTTTCGTGTGTCTGCACAGCCGACAACCCATGGTGAAAATATTGTTCTCCGTGTACTCGACAGAGCAAAGGGGATTGTGCCTCTGGATAATCTTGGTTTGCACGACGATTCAGTAAAAGCCGTCAAGTTAATGATGGCAAGACCGGAAGGGATTATTCTTGTGACAGGACCAACAGGTAGCGGTAAAACGACGACCCTGTACTCCATGCTCAATTATGTCAAATCTGAACAGGTCAATATCATGACTCTGGAAGATCCGGTCGAATACCCGATGGATATGATTCGACAGACCTCCATTAATGAAGTGGTGAGAATGGATTTCGCCAATGGTATCCGATCAATCATGCGACAGGATCCGGATATTATTCTGGTGGGTGAGATTCGTGATGAAGACACAGCTGAAATGGCATTTCGAGCTGCGATGACAGGCCATCAGGTGTTTTCAACCCTTCACACTAATTCAGCACTCGGCATCATTCCCAGGCTTCTCGATATTGGTATCGAGACAGAAATCATGTCAGGCAATGTGATTGGTGTCATTGGGCAGCGTTTGGTTAGAACACTATGTAAAAAATGTAAGAAACCCAGGCAAGCAGACAGCATTGAAAAAACTTTATTAGGCCTTGAAGAAACCAGTGAACAGTTAATATATGAAGCCGTGGGTTGCGATGCCTGTGAATCAACAGGTTATAAAGGACGCGTAGCAGTAATTGAAGTGCTTCGATTTAACGATGAAATTGATGAGATGATTGCAGAGCGCATGACCTTTAACAAAATAAAAGTTCATTTGAAGGAACAGGGCTATAAGACGCTGGCAGATGATGCCGTCAGGCGAATACTTGAAGGCATAACAACACTGGATGAGGTAAGTCGAGTCATTGACCTGACGGATCGACTTTAATCATGGCACTGACCTATAAGTACAAGGCAATTGATGCCAATGGTAGATTTAGAAATGCACGTATAGATGCAGATAACGTGCTTGATCTTGAACAGCGCCTGAGTGGTATGGGTCTGGAGTTAATTAATTACAAAGAATATAAGTCAGGATTTTTTAGCTTAAAGAGTAAAAAAATTGTCAGGAAAGAGTTAATTAATTTCACCTTTCAGATGCAGCAGCTAACAAAATCAGGTGTAACTATCCTTGATGCTATAAATGACTTGAAAGAATCTACAGATCAAGGTCATACACGTGAAGTTCTCTCAGGAATGATAGATGAAATAGAAGGGGGAAAAACATTTTCAGAAGCTTTACAGGAATTCCCCGAGAGTTTTGATGAAGTTTATATAACCTTAGTGAAGGTTGGGGAAGAAAGCGGCAGAATATCTGAAGTTCTTTATGATCTGGCAGAGAATCTTAAATGGCAGGATGAGCTGATATCACACACCAAAAGAATCATGATTTACCCAACTATAGTGACATTGGTGGTTATTGGAGTCGTAACATTTTTGATGTTGTATTTAATTCCTCAATTGATTCCTTTTATTAAAGATATTGGCGGTGTTATTCCTCTACACACACGTGCGCTTATAGCAACATCGCATTTCATGGGAAGTTACTGGTATTTAATATTTGGTATGCCCATTATTAGTTCAATGGCTTTAAAAATTTGGGCAAATAAAAATGAAGCCGTTCGATATAGGCTGGATGAAATTAAGCTGCGCTTATATATTTTTGGGCCATTAATATTGAAAACTAATCTGGCCAGGCTTGCGAATTATTTTTCTATGATGTATAGCTCAGGTCTAACGGTTCTAGATGCATTAAAAATAAGTGAACGACTAGTAAATAATGCTGTGTTATCAAAATCAGTGGTGGATGCACGTAGTCATATTGAAGACGGCGATTTGATCAGTGAGAGCTTCAAGCAGGTAAATATTTTTCCACCATTGGTTATAAGGATGCTAAAGGTTGGTGAAAATACAGGTGCGCTTGATGAAGCGCTGAACAACGTTAGTTATTTCTATAACAGAGAAGTAAGAGAGACTGTAGATAAAATGGAAGCAGCAATAACACCTGTTATAACAGTCGTGTTAGGCGCTGTTATGCTATGGATTATGTCGGCTGTATTAGGCCCGATATATGATTCCTTATCGAAGATGAATTTTTAGGAAAAAAGTGAAACGCGTTTTTTATTTTTCAGGATTTACCTTAACTGTTTTTCAGTGGCATAAAAATCACTTTATAAACAGTTACGTTTTTAATCCATCTAAAGATGGATTAGATGATTTCGCTCGTTATTTAAAGGCTTCTCGAAATGGCCCTGCTCGCATTCTTGTGGATGTCATCGAGGAAGACTTCAGACAAGAAAATATCCCACATGTTAATTTAAACGATAGAAAAGTTGTTATTAAGCGTTTAATCGAGCGGCACTATAGAAAAAGTGTAGATTATGTTTATCATAAAGTCAGAGGTCGTGAACGTAGTGGACGGAGAGATGATAAGTTATTTTATGGGGTGCTAACAAATCCAGAAATTCTTGAACCTTGGTTAAAAGTCATTGCAGAAACGGGTACGGAAGTCGCAGGCATATGGTCTTTGCCATTGATAAGTGAGTCAGTTGTTGACTTACTGGATAAGCGTCAAGGAAACGTCCTACTTGTATCGCAGCAAGTACCCAGTAACTTGCGTCAAAGCTTTTTTAAAGATGGAACTTTTGAAATAAGTCGTTCAGCAGTGGTGAATCTCGATGAGGCGAATATAGGTGAGTATATTGCGGAAGAGGTAGAGCAAACTTCAAGATTTTTATCGAATCAACGACATATTGGATTTGATGACAAGTTAACAATTCATGTTGTTTGCAATGAAGATGACATCGAAATTATAAAGAGACATTGTGTAGATACGCCTCTAAGGGAATATGTTTATCATGACCTGGATGAGCTGCATGAGAAAGTCGGATGTAGCGATATAAAGGAACCATATTGCAGTGGTCTTTATTCATATATAGCAAGAAAATTATCTTTCTGGAAAAAGCATTATGGCCCGTCTTATGTGTTCAGGTTTTATTATCAGCGACTTATACGAAATGCATTAAAGATGGGAAGTGCTTTGATAGTGTTGTTTTCATTGTTTATTGCCCTGGTATTATATGCTGAATCGAAGATAAGCATGAATGAAGCAGCTGTAATAGATAAGCAATCTAAACAGCTTGAGTATAAATATGTACAGGAGTTAGAGCGTTATGAGTCAGAGCTAATCAGGGCACAAGTTATGAAGTCTTCAGTTCTTCTTGCAGAAAAGATTAATTTAGACAAGGCCATTTCGCCACAAAACTTTCTGATCAGTATGAGCCGACTGTTATCTGATGTTGATATGCAGCATATCAGAGTGACCTCTGTGGAATGGAAGCGAACACAGTTAGGCGAAGCAGTTTTTGAAGGAAAAAAACAAAGAAAGTCACCAAAGCGAGCGGCTGCGTCTAAAAATACATATCAACACTATGCGATTATCGTAGGCGATGTTGTTACGGATAACAGCTTTAAAAAAGCAGTAACTGAGGTGAGTAATTTCATTAAATTGTTGAAAAGTAATGAGTTGATTCAGAAAGCAGAAATACTAAAGATTCCTTTTGATGTGAGGCCAGAATCCAGTTTTGAGAATGAACATAGTGCGAACGATTCGACTAAGGCAGGAAGTAATAGAAATAGCTTTGAAATAAGAGTTCTGTTGAAGGCCGATGATCATGTTTAAAGAAACTGTTATGTCAGTACAAAGAGAAATAGTAATGATGTTAATTGCAATATTATTTTCTACTGTGTTGATTGGGGCATCGTATGTATATTGGCAAAGTCAGAATGAAGACAAGGTTTTGGCAGAAGTTAAATATTTGCAGATAAAAAATAAATACAGTACAGCGCATGAGCGAAAGCAATTAATCGAAAAATTTGGCGAGAAGTTTAATGAATTGATTCATAAAGGCGTGATTGGCAATGAAAAAAGATTCAGTTGGGTAGATGTTGTCGAGTCATCTGTCCGTAATCACCAGATTTCATATGTCAAATATAAAATTGATAAACAGGAAGTTTTAATGGATAAGTCCCTGAGTTCAAAATATCCAGGTATAGATATTCTTGTGTCTAAAATGAATCTGAATATGCAGTTGTTACATGAAGGTGATTTGTTTGCTCTGATGAGTGAGTTGGAGTATAGAGCTCAGGGGCTTTTTGATATTGGTGAATGCACAATAAAAAGAAATAAGATTAGTAGTTCTGCTGCTCTAGAAGCGAGTGGCACTGATCGTAATTTCAAAGCGGATTGTTTGCTTAATTGGTATACCTTTCGGCCAAAAGGGGCTTAAGCAATGAAATACATAGTGACGATAATTTATGTGAGTATATTAATCGTACCAATGACTGTATCTGCGGAAGATAAAAAGGCGCGTATATCAAATCTGAAATCATTCTTTACCTCTTCGCAGCAACGGGCAGAACTGGATAGATTAAGATTATCTGGGCAGTTTGGTAGCAAAAATATTAGCCAATCATCTACGACAACTGTGCGTAAGCCATTAGAGGTAAAGCTAAACGGCGTGGTTTATAGTGAAACTGGCAAACCTGTTATCTGGGTGAATAATCGTAGTACGCTTAAGTCAGAATCAATTGATGAGACAATTCGGGTTAAGTCTTCAGCATTAAAGACTCTGTCAACAAAAGTCCCGGTAAAAGTGAATCAACAATGGTTGAAAATGAAGCCGGGACAAACCTGGCGTGAAAGTCATAACCAGGTTCAGGAAAATTACCAGATAAAAGAATCAAATTAACTGTCCAGTGGTATAGAGTTCAGTTCGCTTGTTACTGATAATGAAGTTAGATTTTAGT
>JBFFSQ010000177.1:0-6220 GCA_041572275.1 Gammaproteobacteria bacterium | reverse complement strand
TCCATGACATGCTGGTAGCGTGGGCTGGGGTTTAGTGACTTGAGTTTATTGATCAGGAACATCACAATTTACATGTATTCTATGATTGCTGGGGCTGTTATATTACCTGAGCAAAAGATTTCACTTAAGGTTTTTTCATGGCAAAAAAATATGATTACGATCTGATTGCGATCGGTGGTGGTAGCGGTGGCCTGTCTGTAGCGGAACGCGCGGCGGCTTATGGCGCGAAATGTGCGGTTGTGGAAAGCGGTAAAATGGGTGGTACCTGCGTCAATGTGGGCTGTGTACCCAAGAAGGTGATGTGGTTTGGTGCAAACCTGGCCCATGCCCTGGAAGATGCCCGTGATTATGGCTTTGATGTTGAAAACAAGGGCTTTGACTGGAAACATCTGGTCACCAAGCGCGAAGATTATATTGCCGGGATCAATAACTGGTATCACAACTATTTAGCCGACTCCAATATCGATGAATTGCAGGGGTTTGCCTCGTTTGTCGATAAACATACGGTGGATGTCGATGGCAAGAAATACACCGCTAATCATATTGTTGTGTCACCGGGTACCAAGCCTACGGTGCCGGATATTCCTGGGGCAGAACATGGTATCACGTCTGATGGTTTTTTTGAGCTTCAAGAATTACCCAAGCAGGTCGCGATCATAGGTTCCGGCTATATCGCCGTTGAACTGGCGGGCGTGTTGAATAGCCTGGGTGTGGATGTCTGTATGTATTTGCGTAACAAACATCTGTTGCGAAACTTTGATGCGATGTTACGTGAAGGCCTGCTGGAAGAAATGCTGAATTCGGGTGTGGATATTGTGTCCCGTACCCGTATTGCTGAATTACGTCAGGAAGCTGATGGAAGCCTGACCCTGGTTGATGAAAAAGGTCACCAGAATGAAGGCTTCTGTCATGTGATCTGGGCGATTGGTCGTGATCCGAATACCGAGGGCATGAATCTGGAGGCAGCCGGTATTGAGACTGACGAGCAGGGTTATATCACCACCGATCTATTCCAGAAAACGAATGTCGATAATATCTTTGCACTGGGCGATGTGACCGGACGTGCGCCATTAACGCCAGTTGCGATTGCCGCTGGTCGGCGACTGGCCGATCGTCTGTATAATCACCAGACAGATCGTCATCTCGACTACAAATTGATTTCCACTGTGGTATTTAGTCATCCACCGATTGGCACGGTGGGTATGACTGAAGAAGAAGCGCGAGCGGAACACGGTGATGCCGTAAAAATTTACCAGACTCGATTTACTGCCATGTACAACGCGATGACGGAACACAAGGTACAAACTGCCATGAAACTGGTTTGTCTGGGTGCCCAGGAGAAAGTGGTGGGTTGTCATATTATTGGTCCTGGTGCGGATGAGATGCTACAGGGCTTTGCCGTTGCTATGCGTATGGGGGCGACCAAGAAGGACTTTGATGATACCGTCGCGATTCACCCGACCAGTGCAGAAGAACTGGTGACTATGCGCTAATTGGAGCAACACAGGTTCATAATTAGTAGGTTAAATGATGACTGATAATATTCGCCCTTATAAGAAAATTATGCCCGTGATCGCGGGTTCGGCTTACATCGATCCGGCCGCCGTAGTTATCGGTGATGTGGTGATTGGTGAAGATACCTCGGTCTGGCCCATGGTGGCAGTGCGAGGTGATGTGAACAAGATTCGCATTGGCGATCGAACCAATGTTCAGGATGGCTGTGTTTTGCATGTCACGCATCCGGGTGGATCGATGAACCCCGAAGGGTCGGCCCTGATCATCGGCAATGATGTGACGCTGGGACATAATGCGATCCTGCATGCCTGCACTATAGAAGATCAGTGCCTGATTGGAATGGGCTCGGTGGTGCTGGACGGTGCCGTGGTACAGCAGGGCGCCATGGTTGGTGCAGGTAGTGTGGTTTCTCCTGGTAAGGTGCTGGAAGGAGGTTATCTGTATCTGGGTTCACCCGCACGCAAGGTGCGAGAACTAACCGGTAAGGAGCAGGCCTTCCTGGGCTACTCGGCAAAACATTATGTAAGTCTCAAAAATGACTATATGAACTGTGAATGACAGAATCTTGTGCTAGTCTGATGCCCTCTTAATTCCTCTTGAGAAGGACAAAAAAATGAAAATCATCAAAGGTATTTTTACAGCTGTGCTGTTTCTTGCCAGCTTTTCAACAATGGCCGCCGATGGTGTGGCCCGAGCGACTTTTGCAACAGCCATTCAGGATCGTGAACCGGTTGATCAGGTCGGTCAGCTGACTAATGATAACGGTGTGGTTTATTTCTTTACCGAACTGCAAGGTCTTGAAGGCCAGACGGTGACTCATCGCTGGGAACACGGTGGTGAAGTGCGTGCTGAAGTGAGTTTTACAGTAGGCGGTAACCGCTGGCGTGTATGGTCAAGCAAGAATTTACAGCCAGGCTGGCTGGGTGAGTGGCAGGTATCCGTGGTTGATGAAGGTGGAAATGTCATGAGCCAGGAAAGCTTTGCTTATATCCCTGCGGGTGAGGCAGCAGCTGAATCTGCACCCGCTACTGAGGAAACACCGGCTGAGGCTGCTCCTGCTGAAGCTATGCCAGCTGAGACGACTCCAGCTGAACCGCCAGCTGCACCGGCGAATATGTCAGTGGAATAAGTGGCGACATTAAGTATTAAAAAAAAGCCCGGCATGTCCGGGCTTTTTTTTGCTTGGTGAATGTTTCTGCTATGTTAAGTTTCTATGTTTTAACTGGCGTTGAGAGAATCACGTACCATTTTGATCACTGGAGCTGTCTCAGGCCGAATCTGACGCCAGATATAAAAGGATTCGGCAGCCTGTTCAACCAGCATACCCAGTCCATCCAGGCAGTGTTGCGCACCCTGCTTCTCACCCCAGCGCATAAAGGGTGTGGGTTCGGCTGCATACATCATGTCATAGCAGCAGGCATTCGCTGACAGTATGCCTTCAGGTAAGGGGGGTAAATCACCACTGAGGCTGGCCGAGGTGCCGTTGATGATCAAATCAAACTGCTGGCCTGCCAGTTCATCGAAACCGCAGCCAGAAATATTGCCAAGGTCGGAAAATTCCCGCGCCAGATCAGTGGCTCGTTCGACGGTACGGTTGGCAATCACCAGTCGAGTCGGGAACTGTTGCAGGATGGGTTCCAGTACACCGCGCACCGCGCCACCGGCACCCAGGATCAGAATGCGTTTAGCATTCAAATGGATATCGTGGTTATTTTTCAGGTCGTTGACCAGGCCGACACCATCGGTGGTGTCACCATAGATATCATTTTCTCCATACAACACCAGTGTGTTGACGGCGCCGGCCCGTTCTGCACGATCACTGAGCGAGGTAGCCAGTTTCCAGGCATCCTGCTTGAACGGGACTGTGACATTCAGGCCCTTGCCATTGTTTGCCAGAAAGCGATGGACAAACTCATCAAGCTGGTCGATTTCAACCAGTTCAGCGGTATAGCTGAGTTGTTGCTCGGTTTGTCGGGCAAATTCACTATGGATTAACGGCGACTTACTGTGGGCAATGGGATTGCCGACGACGGCATAATGATCCATCACTGGCCTTCCCGAAGCCAGGCGGCGGCATCTTTGGCGTAGTAGGTGAGGATGCCATCGGCCCCGGCACGTTTGAAACTGAGCAGGGCTTCAAGTACACAGGCTTTTTCGTTGAGCCAGCCATTCTGGGCGGCCGCCTTGAGCATGGCGTATTCACCGCTGACATGGTAGACATAGGTCGGCGCACCGAAAGTGTCCTTGATGCGACGTACGATATCCAGGTAGGGCATGCCTGGTTTGATCATCACCATATCGGCGCCTTCTTCCAGATCCAGCGCAACTTCGCGCAGGGCTTCGTCACTATTGGCCGGGTCCATCTGATAGCTGTATTTATTACCGCCAGCAAGATTGGCCGCCGAGCCTACGGCGTCACGGAACGGCCCGTAAAAGCTGGAGGCGTATTTGGCAGAATAAGCAAGTATGCGGATGTGGATGTGTCCTGCGGCTTCCAGGGCGGTGCGTATCTCGCCAATGCGACCATCCATCATATCTGAAGGTCCGACGATATCCGCACCGGCCTCAGCATGGGATACGGCCTGCCGGGTTAGCACGGCGACGGTTTCATCATTCAGTACATAACCGGTGTCGTCAATGAGGCCATCCTGGCCATGACTGGTAAATGGATCAAGAGCAACATCGGTCATTACACCCAGTTCGGGGAATGCCTGCTTCAGTGAGCGTACGGCCCGTTGAGCCAGACCATCAGGGTTATAGGCTTCGGCCGCGTCATCGGACTTTTTTTCCTGTGGCACAACGGGGAACAGGGCAATGGCAGGTATGCCAAGTTTAAGGCATTGTTCCGCTTCCTTGAGTAATAAATCAATACTGACTCGCTCGACACCCGGCATCGAGGGTACCGCTTCACGCTGGTTTTCACCTTCCAGTATGAACATGGGATAAATAAAGTCATTGGCGGTGAGCACGTTTTCTCTCATCAGGCGGCGACTGAATTCATTACGGCGCATACGTCGCATGCGCAGATTGGGGTATGGGCTGGTATTACTCACATTATTTCCCGCTGGATCAATTTATTGCTTCTGTATTGGGTGTCGGTTGCATACTATTTGTATTTAGCCCGTATTCTTATATACAGGGTGGGTATTAACAAGCGTAAATTTGAATAGTTCTTTGAATCGAGAGCTAGAGAGTGGTGACTTATGTTGAAAAAGTTTGTTTTGCTGTGCGTGTTACTGAGTGCTACTTCAGTACAGGCAGGAAATGCCAGTGTATTTGAATATACGGTGAAAAAGCCCGTTGATCAGGTTTATAACTCACTGTATCAGGCTCTTGAAGCCGATGGTTTTTATGTGGTGTTTGAGGTCAATATTGGCCGCAATATTTCACGTTTTGCCGAAAAATGGGGTGATAACTATAACCGAAATCAGTTATCCACTATCCGAAGCATGGTGTTCTGTAATGGCTGGTATGCCAATGCTGTGAGTAATGTAGATCCAGGTATGTTGGCGTTGTGCCCATTACGCGTATCATTGATCGAAAAAAACGGTGTTAGCACGGCGTTATTTGTACGGCCAACGGTTGTTGGCGCAGATAGTCCTGCCTATACGATCTTGCAGCGCATTGAGAATGAAGTGATTGCCGCGATACAGAAAGGTATGCAGTAGATAGTGATAAATCTGTAGAATGGTCATCCTTGCTGGTGTCATTGGTTGAGGTTGAGTCCGGTTCACTAATAAGATTAAAACATATGAGTCTGTATGCAGAGAATATTTAGTTTTATTGCCAGTCAGTTGGCTGTGCTGACGTTGTTAGGTGCTATCCTGGCCTTTCTTTATCCACCTCTGTTTTTAATCTTTAAGGATTATTTTCTCTGGTTTTTTGCGGCTACCATGTTTGCATTAGGAACCGTGCTGGAGACCAAGGACTTGAAAGCAGAACTAACGCATCCGTCACGTATTGGCCTTGGAGTGATGACCCAGTTCAGTATTATGCCGCTACTGGCTTTTGTGATGGCGCAGTATCCCGGTTTTTCTCCAGCGGTCGCTCTGGGTTTTATTATTGTGGGTTGTGCACCAGGGGCTATGGCCAGTAATGTCATTGTTTATCTGGCCGGTGGTGCCGTGGCCTTTTCAGTAACCCTTACCACCGTGGCAACATTTTTATCGCCACTGCTGACCCCGTTATTGGTGAAATGGCTGGGTGGGGCTATATTGCCCATTGAATTCTTACCCTTGATGAAAACCATTTTACTTACCGTGCTCCTGCCCTTGGCACTGGGGCTGTTGATTCAGCCTTATTTGGGGCGACATCTTCAGCAGGTGCGAGGGTATGCCCCGGGAATTGCGGCACTGGCCATCATTATTATCTGCAGTTACGCCGTGGCGGCTAATCAGGCGCGTATAGCAGATATGGCTATACCGGTTATGTTGGGTGTCATACTGGTGAATGTTCTGGGCTATGGAATAGGCTGGTTGTTGGGGCGGCTTTATGGCTTTGATTATATCCACCGGATTACCCTGATGATTGAGCTGGGTATGCAGAATGCCGGTATGGGCGTGGCTCTGGCCCTGAAGCATTTTCCGGCTGAAGCAGCACTTCCAGGAGCCCTGTTTGCGGTTTGGTGTATTTTGACGGCGGCAACAGCCAGTAGCTGGTTGCGACATTATCAACGACGGCGGGCGGATGTTGTGGGTTTCTAATC
>JBFFSQ010000176.1:0-6290 GCA_041572275.1 Gammaproteobacteria bacterium | reverse complement strand
TAATGCTGTAAGTGGGACTGAGTGATCGGTTATCTTGCTCGGTATCAGATCGTGAGGTATATGCAGTGTTGTATCGGTATCAATATAGCCATCTGGTAGTGAAAACTGGTGAGGTTTGTTTTTAAGACAAATGGCATGTGGATATGGAAGTAACTCCATAGTTTTTAAGTCTATAGGAGCCAATTCGTCACTGAGATAATTGAAGCTGCCATGCAATAAAGCCCAGGTAGTCGTTGATTTGCCTGTACCTGATGGTGCGGAAATGATTATTCCTTTATTTTCGTATTCCAGTGATGCAGCATGAATAAAGAATAAATCGTTACGAATTTTTTGTAAGTCTATTGTAATAATCTTTTCAAAGCTAAATAGGAAGTCGGCTATAGTCGAAAAATATTCATATATTCCTTCATCTTTTGATATGAAATAGGACTTCACTTCTGACTCTTTTTGACCAACCACATAGCTGAGAGCGGTATTTGAGAGCTCTTGCTTTATCTCCATAGCACCATATATTTTATGTAGCAATTGTGCGAGTTGGAGGCTTTCACACTGAATATGAAGATTGCAGTTAAAAATAGATAAATCTAATATTTGGGCTTGCACAGACACGACACTAGTTATTAGTAATTAATCGTAGATCAAGAAGGGACTGAAGCGTAGTGATGACATCATTTTCTATAGCGTCACTCTGACAGGAATATTCGTGCCCTACTAGTTTAATAATATCTTCAATAGTGTTGTTTCCATCACAACACTTCAAGATGAAATAGGCGCTTGTATTTAACTGATGTATCTTACCGGATGCCTGGTCAAGCACCAGGGCTTCATTCTCTACTTCCCTGGTTGTGACTGAGTCTGTTTGTTGAATTGGCCGTTGTGAATAGTCCATGACTCAATATCTTCAGTATTTATGTATATATAATACTAGTGTTAGTAATTAATGATGACAAGAAACAATTATACTATTCATTATAAATTCAGCTTTATTTTATTGTTCTAATAGTATGAAATCACAGACAAATATTTTTTATGTTTTTGAATGAATAAAAGTGATTATAATTTAAGATAACTAGATCTAGATGATGATATTTAAGACATGATCTTGATTAGTTATTTCAGATGACATTCGGTTGATGACCATAGCTGATGTAAGAATCATGAGATTCCGGATATGTTGCTGATTATTTAAGCGTAATGAACAGCATATTGATAGAATCCTGATTACATCGTTCCCCTCTCACAATTACCTGACTCTATTTCATATTTCCACCTGGTTGCTCCCAGCGTTATAGTCTTAAGTTTCAGTTTTCTAGTATCTGGTGTTTGTTCAACCGGTCATAAATTTGTCGATGAGGAAAAACTCAGTTTTCTTATTGCTTAATAGGAACAGGCTTTCTAGTGATAAATGAAATTAATAATCTAATATAACTAATTGATTATTATGTGTATTTGTAATAATTCGTTGGTTGTGTTCGTAATCGATAGTGGTTGCCATTACCCACTGCAACAGAGGATAATTCACACCTTTATCATTATGTCATTTAATTAGATGTTGTTATCAGATTTACACATACCCGAACGCTCAGCTTCCGTTGCTTTGGGACAGCTGTATGGCTGTGGCCAGGCATTAACAATTGTCACGCTTGCACAGAAGAAAACCTGTCCGGTTGTTGTTGTAACTTCTGACATCCAGCATGCTCAGCAGCTTGAACATGAAGTTCGTTTTTTTACTGCAAATAAGGATGATGTTTTAACATTTCCTGACTGGGAAACTCTCCCCTATGATGTCTTTTCACCACATCAGGACATCATATCTGAACGTCTGACAACGTTGTATCGCCTACCTGATATAAAACCTGGGCAAATCCTGATTTTACCGGTTGCAACCCTGCTGCAAAGGTTGAGTCCCAAATCTTTTATTCAACAACAGGTCTTAATCCTTAAAAAAGGACAGACCTTAGATATTAATGAGTTCAGGCATAAACTTGAACAGAATGGCTATGCCTGTGTATCCCAGGTGATGGAGCATGGCGAATTTGCCGTACGTGGTTCGATTGTCGATATTTTTCCATCCGGCCATCATTTACCTTTTAGAATTGATCTCTTCGATGATGAAATCGACTCCATGCGTCGTTTTGATCCGGAATCGCAACGTTCACTGGATACGATTGAATCGATTGATTTGCTACCCGCACGTGAATTTCCCTTTAATTCGGATGCAATAAGCCAGTTTAGAAGCCGTTATCGTGAGTCAATTGCAGGTGATCCGACCCTGAGCAAGATTTATCAGGATGTGAGTCAAAATATAATTCCGGCGGGTATCGAATACTACTTACCCCTGTTTTTTGATCATGTCGAATCTCTATTTGATTATTTACCCAGAAATGCTCTGTTTTTTGTGGGTTCAGATATAGCTGAGCAAATCGAAAACTTCTGGCATGATCTCGAACACCGCTATGAGCAGCGCCGGCATGATATTGAACGCCCTATTCTTTCGCCTGAAATACTCTATCTAGCTGCCACTGAGGCCCTGAATCGGCTGACTGAGCACAGTCATATACGAACACAGATCTTTAAGGGGCAACCGACAGAAACGGTCGTTAATTTGCCTTTTGCTGCCCCGCCTCAGGTCCTGATGCA
The DNA here is from genome assembly GCA_041572275.1 of Gammaproteobacteria bacterium. GTDB lineage: Bacteria > Pseudomonadota > Gammaproteobacteria > SZUA-229 > SZUA-229 > JBFFSQ01. The sequence continues at coordinate 3,650 of JBFFSQ010000176.1, read as the reverse complement.
AGCTCGTGCCCAGCAGCCCTTATCGGCATTAATAGACTTTACAGCACACAATCAGGGACGCCTGCTGTTTGTGGCTGAATCGACCGGTCGCCGTGAAACATTGCTGGATATGCTCCGGGATAAAAAGATCTACCCCGTTGTGCACACAGACTGGCAGGCATTTATCGAGAGCGGTGACCCAATTGGGATTACCGTTGCGCCACTTGAGCGAGGGCTTCAGTTAAACGAGCCTCAGTTATGCATTATTACTGAACCACAGATATTTGGTGAACGTGCACAGCAAAGACGACGCAGACGCGCGCGAACCCGTGATGCCGAAGCGGTCATCAGTAATCTGAATGATTTGCATATCGGCGCCCCCGTGGTTCATGAAGAACATGGCGTTGGCCGCTACCTGGGCTTACAGAAGCTTGATGTTGGAGATATCGAATCGGAATTTCTGACCATCGAATATGCCGGGGGTGACAAACTCTATGTTCCGGTATCCTCATTACATTTGATCAGTCGATATTCCGGAGCTGATGCTGAACATGCACCACAACATAAGTTAGGTGGCGAAATATGGCAGAAAATCAAGCGTAAGGCAGCTGAAAAGGTACATGATGTTGCGGCTGAGATACTGGATATGCATGCACGCCGAGCAGCAAAGTCAGGCAATGCCTATGACATCAATATGGATGAATATGCGGCATTTGCGGCCGCTTTCCCATTTGAGGAGACAGAAGATCAGAGAAAAGCGATTGATGCGGTTCTAGATGATTTGTCACAGGCTAAAGCAATGGATCGAGTGGTTTGTGGCGATGTCGGCTTTGGCAAAACCGAAGTGGCTATGCGGGCCGCATTTATTGCTGCCAATGCTGGTAAACAGGTTGCGATCCTGGTACCTACAACCTTGCTAGTACAGCAGCATTACCAGAATTTTAAGGACCGCTTCGCTGATTGGCCATTTAAAATTGAAGGTCTGTCCCGATTTAAGACGAAAAAACAGACAGATGAAGTTATCCAGGGTATAGCCAATGGCACAGTGGACATTGTCCTGGGTACTCACAAGTTGTTACAGAAGGATATAAAGTTCAAGGACCTGGGACTGTTGATCATCGATGAAGAGCATCGCTTTGGCGTTCGTCATAAAGAACAGTTTAAAAACTTGCGGGCAGAAGTTGATATCCTGACTTTAACGGCAACACCGATTCCTCGCACGCTGAATATGTCATTATCAGGTTTAAGGGACTTGTCTATTATTGCGTCGCCACCGACACAACGACATGCCATTAAAACCTTTATCTCTGAATGGAATGACAACCAGGTCCAGGAAGCCTGCCTACGTGAGATTAAACGTGGTGGTCAAGTTTATGTGCTACATAATGACGTTAAAACGATAAAGAAAATGTGTCAGACGATAGAGACACTCGTACCTGAAGCACGCATTGAGTATGCACATGGACAGATGCGAGAACGTGAACTGGAACAAGTTATGCTGGATTTCTATCATCAGCGTTTCAATATTTTGGTGGCCACCACAATTATCGAAAGTGGTATTGATGTTCCGACGGCAAATACGATTATAATCAACCGTGCAGATAAACTGGGTTTAGCTCAGTTACATCAGATACGCGGGCGTGTGGGGCGTTCTCATCATCGTGCTTATGCGTATTTAATTACACCACCACAGGCAGTGATGACGGAGGATGCAAAAAAACGACTGGAAGCGATTGAGTCATTGGAAGATTTGGGTGTTGGTTTTACCCTGGCAACCCATGACCTTGAAATTCGTGGTGCAGGCGAGTTACTAGGTGAAGGCCAGAGTGGCCAGATACAGGAAATTGGATTTACTCTGTATACTGAATTGCTTGAGCGGGCTGTTAAGGCACTTAAATCCGGGGAAGTACCAGAACTTGATAAGCCCTTGAATCACGGCACTGAAATCGATTTAGGTATCCCTGCTCTACTACCTGACGATTATATCCGTGATGTTCATACTCGCCTGATTATATATAAACGTATATCCAGCGCAAAAAATCAGAATGAACTGGATGATATACGGGTGGAATTAATTGATCGATTTGGCTTATTACCAGATCCGGCAAAGAATTTGTTCGCGATTACAGGATTAAAAATAGCGACCATGTCATTTGGAATTAAGAAAGTTGACGCTTCAGCTGAGTTAGCAAGGATTGTATTTAATGACAATCCAAATATTGATCCTACAGAGTTGATTTTACTGATTCAAAATCAGTCCACGGTATATAAGTTTAATGGAAAAGATACACTCTATATCACTCAGCCTATGGAAGACCCAACCCAGCGAATCGAAGCAGTTAAAACTACACTACAACAACTGGCCTTTAAGGAGGCAGCTTGATGAAATTTGTTTCAACCTTAATATTAATGTGTCTGAGCACCTTAGTGTTTGCCTCAGATGTGGGCTATGAAGTTGAAGTTATTATTTTTGAAGACCGTTCAGGATTGTATGAAAACTCTGAGTTGTGGCCTATGCCTGATATTTCAGAGGAGGCAAATACAACCACTACCCTGTTGTCAGAGGCAACGGATGCTAATGGTAGCGACATCAAAAAACCTGCTAATTCTACAGTAGAAGATTTGTTTCAGCTTATTCAAAAAGAAAATTATCGTTTGACTGAGTATGTTGAAAAGTTATCAAATATTCCTGATTACAATGTTTTAGTTCATAAGGCCTGGAATCAACCTGGACTTGACCAGGAGCATGCAGTTCCATTCAAAATTGACAGTCGAAAAGAAGCCCAAATATCAAATGATGATACAGAACAGTCTGCAACCGATAATAAGACGTATATTGATGGAACAGTCACTCTCATTATGAGCCGTTACTTACACTTTAATACCCAGCTGGTATTACATAAAACGATTAATGATGAAACGCGGGAGTATACGGTAGTTTCTGACAGACGTATGCGAAGTCGTGAACTTCACTATATCGATAATCCGCATTTGGGAGTTATTGTTCTGGCTACACCATTCAAAATCCAGACTGAATCTGATGCAGCTGCACCAGAAGGTTACAAAACGCTTTAATGAAAAAATATGGTGGCCAGCTAATTTATTCAACTCGAGATGAATATGGGCCAATTGAGGTTGTTGATATCGGTCAGAGAATTCGCAGTCTACACTTTGGCAATACAACCCAGCAGTCAAGCATGTTTATGTTTAATCCTGTTGTACTAATGCATAAATACACACAGGCAATGCTGACTTCACTATGCTGGCACAAACCCAAAACAGCGCTGGTACTTGGTCTGGGTGCTGGTGCCATATCCAAATATTTACTTCACTTCTTCCCTACCCTGCATGTTGATGCTGTTGAATTGCGACCTGCAGTTTCAGTCATCGCCAGGGAATACTTCAGCCTGCCTGAGGTAAACGATCGCTTTAATATCCATCATATGCCTGCAGAAGAGTTTCTTCGATCATCCTCTCCTGATTCATCTCAATATGATTTGATTCTGGTTGATTTGTTTTTAACAACCAAAGAACAAGATATAAATGTTGATATCAGTACAGTAATTGCACACTTAAAACGATTATTATCAGAGCATGGCAGTATGAGTATTAACCTGATTGGAATGGACTATAAGGCCTACTCCGGCTTCAGCCAGTTAAAGGATGAGTTT
>JBFFSQ010000175.1:0-6363 GCA_041572275.1 Gammaproteobacteria bacterium | reverse complement strand
TGAAGTTTGTTGACCAAAGTCCATTACGCAACACCATTGGTTCTTACATTACAAGTTTGAGCACCAAAGGACAGTCTGAGTTGGATATCAATATCGAGATACCGATTGCTAAACATGATCCTGCGCAGGTGAAAGGTCTACTGGCTTTTAAAGGTAATGAAGTCCTGTTACCCGGAGCAAACTATCGATTCAAAAATCTAACAGGTTCATTGGCATTCACCGAGTCATCAATTACATCAGATCAAATGAAAGCGACGCTAGATGACCACCTTCTTGAGCTGAGTGTCGATACAGTCACCCGGCAACAGCACAAGTCAACACAGATACTGGCCAAAGGACATGCGCCTGTGACCAGTATGCTGGCACCCTTGCCGGCCTTGCGCCAATATTTTTCAGGAACAACAAACTGGAATGTGCAGGTGGATATTCCATCCACTAAACAACCGGCCCAGGCTCTCGATATCTACGTAAAATCTGATCTTGATGGAATACAGTCTCGGCTGCCAGAGCCGCTGGCTAAGAACAATCGAGCGCCCATGCCATATCAGTTATATCTGGGTATGCGGGGCCATGATGACCTGCTTGTTAGTTCAGAGCTTCAGGGGCAGCATTCTATTGAGGCTAATCGTAGAGATCAGCGTTGGACAGTGGCGATGAATTCCGAACCCCTGAAGGGACGAGCAATCTTTGCCCAGGATTTTTCGCAGGATTACCCTGCTCAGGTTAATCTGGACTATATTGATTTGTCGGCCTGGGCGACAGCAACGGATGAGGTCAAAAGCGGAAAACAACAGGTCGCAGTTCAACCCGGACAGGTTCCACCCATCAGTGCGCAGGCGCATAAATTAAAATGGCGAGAATTGATGTTTTCTGATGTTAATCTGGAAACTCATCGTACAGACATGGGGATGATGATTGATCATATCGAAATGCATGGGCCTGCCGTCAGTATTATGGGTAAAGGTAGTTGGTTGACCAGCTGGTTACATCCCCATACAACTACGCTGTCGTTCAGCTTGCAAAGTGATGACCTTGGCCAGGCGCTGTCAACTATGGGTATTACCCAGGGCCTAAAGCAAGGTAAAGGACAGGCCCAGGCGAACTGGCAGTGGCATGCTGAACCTTATCGCTTTGAATGGACGTTACTGAATGGTTCGGTGAGCCTGGATTTTGAAGATGGACGCTTAAAAGATATTGAACCGGGTGCCGGACGGTTGCTGGGCTTATTAAATTTCGAGACCCTGTTATCGCTGGATTTTGGCAGTCAGGTATCAGAAGGCTTTGCGTTTGATCGAGCAAAAGGCATATTGAGTTTTAAGGACGGCAGTGCCTATACAAAAGACTTAACGATTGAGGGCAAGGTTGCGGATATTTTATTGAATGGCCGTATTGGTTTAAGTGCGGAAGATTATGATCAGGTTATTAGTGTGCAGCCCGGTGTTGGTAGCACGCTGTCCGTGCTCGGTGCAGTGGCCGGTGGGCCTACGATGGCAGCTGCGGTCATGTTTGTACAAAAACTGCTGGGTATCAATAAAATTGCCGAGTATAAGTATTCGGTCAAAGGTCCTTGGTCAAAGCCTGAAGTGAAGTTATTATCAGCACCTGAGCCTGAGCTAGAGCCAGATAATAATGTGTCAGACGATGATTTTTAAGCAAATTTTTACTGGATTCATGACAGGGCTGGTGTTGATAGTTGCCGCGACTGCGATGGCCGATACCAGTGTTAACATTCGATCAGAACAGTGGGATATACCGCGACATGGTGAGGCGCTGATTAAAATGCCTGAATTAGGTAAAATAGCGCAACAATGGGCTGAACATCCTGATAGCATCATTGAAATGCGTTACCCAGGTGGCGAAGAAGGTGAGCTATGGGTTCAGGAGTTAATGGACTGGATGGTTGCACTGGGTATTCCATCAAGTGCCATGATTCGCGTGCCTGGAAGTGGCGCGGAGGATATTATTAATCTTGTATTAGTGCAGGGGAAAGATAAACAATGAGTAAGATTGCGGCCATTCAAATGGCATCGGGTCCAAATGTACAGGCTAACCTGGAAGAGGCCTCCAAGTTAATCGACAATGCAGTTACCCAGGGAGCTGAGCTGGTGGTATTGCCTGAAAACTTTGCCATTATGTCGATGACGGATGCCGAACGGGTCACACATGCTGAAGCGCCTGGCCAAGGGCCTATGCAGGACTTTCTCGCTGCGCAATCAAAGAAACATCGTATCTGGCTTGTCGGTGGCACCATTCCAATGCAGTCTAGTGTTGAAGGAAAGACTCGTGCAGCCTGTTTGTTGTTCAATGATAAGGGCGAGCAGGTGGCACGTTATGACAAGATTCATATGTTCGATGTTCATATCGAAGACAGTAATGAAAGTTATGATGAGTCAGCTACGACGGAAGCTGGTGATCGTTTTGTTGTTGTCGATACACCGTTCGGCCGTTTAGGTCTGGCTATTTGTTACGACCTGCGGTTCCCTGAATTATTCAGGATGATGAGTGAGCAGGGCATGGAAATCTGTGCCATACCTTCATCATTCACAGCTATTACAGGTAAAGCTCATTGGCGCCCCCTGCTCAGGGCGCGCGCAATTGAAAACCAGATTTATATCATTGCCGCTGCCCAGGGTGGATTTCATATTAATGGACGCGAGACCCATGGAAATAGCATGATTATCGATCCCTGGGGCACGATATTGAATAGCGTGTTACGTGGCTCAGGTGTCATCGTGACTGAAATCGATATGGCTTTTCTGAAAACCACGCGTAAGAACTTCCCGGTTCTGGAGCACCGCAGAACCAATTGTAAAATCAGTTAGCAGTCATCATGGCTGGTGTGCTGTGTTGATTTTAATGAAAGTTTTTTGCAGGGAAGCGTGTTGCATGTGGTGAAAGTGGTGTTCCCATGCTCTGCTTAGCAGCGCGGCGTGCACAGGCTATGGTGTCTAGCTGATAGCAGTTAGCTTCATTCTCGCTCAAAATTCTTTTCGATGTAGTCCAATGCCTGGTTTACCGCTTGTTGAACGTCTTCGGCCATTTGTGTGCGGTCGTTAGAGTCGAGGTAAAAGGCCATATCAATTTCATGGCGCATGTAGCGAGCGGGTAGTTTGGTTAGGGCATAACAGGCAACATCCAGAAAAAAGTCAGTATTTTTCTCGGGATGACTGGGGATGACTTTGGAGATCATATAATCAGTTACCAGATGTTCGTAGTAATTATGAATGCTGGTAAAATCCATCGCGGTTTCCTTAAGTTTGTGATGGTTTAAGTATAGATGAAGTCCTGCGATTCACCAGTCAGTCATCTAAGACGAAGCCGGTGCTTCAGCTGGTCTGGCTGAATGGGTTCTGGCCTAACATTAATCGGATGTGGTTTCGGATATTTCTCTTATGTACTTAAAAATTTGACGGGCAGCAGCAGGTGGTTTGTTAGCTTTCTGCTCTTTTATGCTGTTGCGATGCAATTGCCGAAGTAGCTGGCGATCGGCATTTGGGTGTTCTGCAAGGAACTCGTTGATCGCGTTATCACCGTCTGCGAGTATGCGGTCACGCCAGTGCTCTAAACGTTTGAAGTGGGCGTTATGCAGGTCTTCTTTGTGGCGAATATCATTCAGTTTCTGGGCAATCTCTTCGGCATCGATATCGCGCATCAGTTTACCAATGAATTGCTTTTGCCGCTTGAGGGCACCGTGTTTGTGAATTTTTCGGGTTTCCAGGATAGCTGCATATAGAGTGTCTGGTAGGTGAAAAGTCTCCAGTTCACTATCTTTAAGTGTCAGCAGCTCTTCGCCCAGTTTCTGTAAATCTTCGCATTCGTGCTTACGCTGGGTTTTGCTGATCCATTCTTCATCATCTTCAAAAAAGTCAGTCATTGCTTATTTCTGTGTGTAATGGTCCAGTTCCATGGACATGATTAAGTCATCTTTTTTGTACTGTTCCGATTTTATCAGAAAGTGATCCAGTTCTGTGGCTAGCCAGAGATAGGTTTTTCTGCTGCCATGATGGCGGAGAAATTTTAGGCTGTGGTAATTGCCTGCATCCAATTTGACCATTTCCGAAGAAACATATTCAAAGCGATAGTGGTTGATTGCTCCACGATCAATGATGTCATAGCTAAAGATAGTACCCGGACTCAGCTGTGTCACTGTCTGAAGGCTGGCCCAGAGAGCCAGTTGTACGGAAAATCGATCCCAGAGTGGGCCCTTGTGCTTGATTTGAAACTGTTGGGTACCGTACTGGGCCTGGATTGTACTGTTTGAGTCATCATCCCAGTTGATATTGATGTGCTGATTTTTGTCGGCTTTGTTTTTTCTGTGTAAGCGATAGTTCAATAGACGTGGCTGAGATTGTAGCGTTGACCACAGCAGTTGACTGGATTCAGTGATACGGTCTCGGCTGAAAATGGCCATGAATCCAACAGGTTCTGTTGTGGAGTGATAGCGTAGTTCGCTATCCTGGTGCTCCAGACTGATTGTCATGCGTGCTACGGTGGATGAGTATTTCTTTAGATTATAGTTGGCCTCGAATGCGGCCGGCGGTTCCATGGCCGCAGCTGGTAGGCTGATCAGTAGTAGTAGCCAAATCCATTTGCAGCGTGTCTGTCGCATGTTTTTAATGTTCCAGCTGATTGTTTTTCCAGCGTGGTGGTCGACTGATGGACTGATTGTCAAGAACCGCCTGGTTATTTTTCCATGTCAGCCTGCCCTGGGCAAACCAGTCGATGGCCATGGGGTAAATGATGTGTTCCTGGGTATGAATTCGTGCCGCCAGCGTCTCGGCGGTATCCTCTGCGTACACAGGGATCACTGCTTGTATGACCAGGGGGCCACTGTCGAGTTCATTGGTGACAAAATGAACACTGACACCGTGTTCGTTGCGTTTAGCATCAAGTACTCGCTGGTGAGTGTTCAGGCCACGGAAATCAGGCAGCAGGGAAGGGTGAATATTAAGCATTCGACCAGTGTAGTGATTGACAAAGTCTTCACTCAGGATTCGCATAAAACCGGCCAGTATAACCAGTGCGGGCTGGTAGCTGTCGATGAGCTGTTGCAGTGCCTGGTCAAAGTTTTCACGGCTGTCAAAGTTTCGGTGATCGAGGACTTCAGTGGCAATGCCGGCCGCCTCTGCCCGTTGTAGACCTTTCACGCCAGGACGGTTGCTGATGACCGCTTTGATTTCGGCGTTCAGCTTCTTGTCCTGGATGGCATCAATAATCGCCTGTAGGTTGGTGCCTGAGCCAGAAATCAGCACAACAATCGGTAAAGCGGGTGTACTCATTATTCGATAATAACGTCCGCTTCACCTGTGGAGCTAACCACTTCACCTAGAATCCACGCCGATTCGCCGGCAGCCTCGAGGATTTCCAGGCTTTGTTCTGCGTCTTCGGCATCTACGATCAGCACCATGCCGACGCCACAGTTGAACGTTCGGTACATTTCCTGCTGCTCGATATTGCCCTGTTGTTGTAACCATTGAAATACAGCCGGCATCTGCCAGCTGGATTGGTTGAGCTGAGCTCGACTGTTATTGGGCATCACTCGCGGGAGGTTTTCCAGCAAACCGCCACCGGTAATGTGTGACATCGCATGGACTTCAATCTGTTCCAGTAACTGTCGGATGGATTTAACATAGATTCGGGTGGGTGCTAGCAGGGCATTGCCCAGGGCCTGGCCACCACAATCCTGGCTCAGGTCAGCCTGACTAACGTCAAGTACTTTGCGGATCAGGGAGTAACCATTGGAATGTGGACCGGAAGAAGCCAGGCCAATCATGACATCACCGGCCTGTACTTTTGAACCATCGATGATCGAATTTTTCTCAACAATACCAACACAGAAGCCGGCCAGGTCATAATCGCCTTCGCTATACATACCCGGCATTTCAGCAGTTTCACCACCGACCAGTGAGGCCTCTGATTGGAGACAGCCTTCAGCAATGCCTTTGATGACATCGGCGGCTACTTCGTTATCCAGGTGCCCGGTGGCATAGTAGTCGAGGAAATACAGGGGCTCGGCACCCAGGACCAGAATATCATTGACACACATGGCGACCAGATCAATACCAATGGTGTCATGTTTATTCATCTGCAGTGCCAGTTTTAATTTGGTGCCTACACCATCGGTTCCGGATACCAGTACAGGTTGGCGGTAGCGGTCGAGAGGGATTTCAAACAGGGCACCGAAGCCGCCCAGGCCACCAATGACTTCGGGACGCATGGTTTTGGCGACATGGGGTTTGATTTTTTCAATCAACTGATTACCGGCATCAATATCGACGCCGGCATCACGGTAACTTAATGACTGTTTCTGGTCAGATTTGGACATTGTGAACCCGATAAAACATGGCTTGTAAAAGTTGTGGT
>JBFFSQ010000174.1:0-6376 GCA_041572275.1 Gammaproteobacteria bacterium | reverse complement strand
TAATTGCTACACCGTTGCGTAACCAACGGAAGGTGCTTGCACCTTCAACATCACCATCCACATCGCTATAGGTATAGGTACCGGTCAGGCTATCACCGACCACCGCAGTACCGCCGTTATCATCGGTGATACTCACCGCACTGGCAATGGGTGCACTGTTAGTAACTGTGATACCGCTGGAGGTCACTGCATTACCGGTAGTGGTACCAGTTTGGGCAACCGGTGTGACTTCAAACGTAATTGCGGCCCCACTATCTGCCGCAATTAAGCTATAGGTTGATGCAGTAGCACCACTAATGGCAACACCATCCCGCAACCAACGGAAGGTACTGGCGCCTTCAACATCGCCATCCATATCGCTATAAGTATAGGTACCAGTCAGGCTATCACCGACCACCGCAGTACCGCCGTTATCATCGGTGATACTCACCGCACTGGCAATGGGTGCACTGTTGTTAACCGTGATGCCACTGGAAACCACTGCAATACCATCAGTGATCCCACTGACCGCCACTGGAGTAACTTCAAAGGTAATAGATGGACCTATATCAGCAATGACCACTGTATAAGTTGATGATGTAGCTCCACTAATTGCTACACCGTTGCGTAACCAACGGAAGGTGCTTGCACCTTCAACATCACCATCCACATCGGCATAAATGTAATTGCCGGTTAAACTATCACCAACTAGAACATTGCCACCATTATCATCACTGATATTGACGCCACTAACTGTGGGCGCACTGTTTTCAACATTAATGCCACTGGACATGACAGCATTGCCAGTTGTACCGCCAGTAGTAGCCACTGGGGTGACTTCGAATATGATGGTAGCACCACTATCGGCAGCTACCAGGGTATAGGTTGGGGCGATTGCACCAGTGATGGCCACACCGTTGCGTAACCAGCGGAACGTGGAGACTCCTTCTGCATCGTTATCAATATCACTATATACATAGCTGCCGGTTAGATTATCTCCAACCACTGCAAGACCACCATTATCATCGGTGATACTGACACTACTTGCTACAGGAAGGCTGTTAGATGGGGTACTTTCATCGTTATTGCCACCACAGGCGGGCAACAGGATGATCATATACAGAAGAATTAAAAGTTTTTGAACATTTATAATTTTCATGATTCCCTCGTTTATTATCCGTTCATACTTCCGCATTTACCCCTACGCAAGATTTCGCGTAATGACAAAAACGAACAACTGATACATGAAAATATTATTGAGCACGCACTAATCAGTGCGAAGCATTATGAAATTATTATTGTTTTTGTATTCCTCTTGCAGTCATCAATAATTTTTATTATCTACCATAAAATACATGCATCAATTTAATACATACTGTTATCCATAACTAACTCTAATTTCAATAGTAATCTTTTATACCTACAAATCAACTAAAAATGCAGTTATGTGATTTGATCAAAAACAATAACTATAAGGGTTCAGTACATCATTCATTTATTAGCACACACTTATAGAGGAAGCACATCAGAAAAATTATGCGAATATATAACTTTATAGACACAGCAATAAGCTCAAAACTAATATTCAATTACTGTTTAAAAATTTCTGGTAATCCTAAAACTAATTTCAGGGCGAAGTACAATTCACGCCTGGGTCTGGTACGTTTGGGCTCACCACGTTACCATCCGGCAAATCGTTTACCAAGGCAGTCAACTCAGAACAGGACATTGTGACATTAGTCGTCAGATTGATTTCTGTAGCTGCCGTCAGGGTAACCAATGCATCCACATTGCCAATACCTTCACCACCAATGTTATTATCCGGCAAATACAAAATATCCAAATTCACCAGACTCGCAAGCGAGCTGACATCCATAATTTGGTTATGACCTAAAAACAACCGATTCAGGCTCACCAATCCAGCTAATGGAGCGGGATCATAGATATTATTATCAAACAAACTCAATCTATTGAGAGATACAAGCCCCGACAAATCATCAATATTAAAAATATTGTTATCCTGCAAATATAGTATTGTCAACGCCGACAAAGCAGACAACGAACTGACATCACTGATAGTATTTGAATGCAAATCCAGCTCGGTTAAGTTCGTCAATGCAGTCAAAGGTGCAAGATCCGAAATAGAATTAGTGTATAGAGCTAGCGTAGTCAGCCCCGTCAGACCTACAAGCGGTTCAAGATCACTAATATTATTTTGATTCAGATACAAAGTCGTCAAACTGGACATATTGGCTAAAGGAATGATATCTGTGATGCCCGTGTTACCGAGGGCTAGCAAGCTTAGATTAACCATATCCGTTAACGGACTTATGCCACCGCTGATAGAATTATTATACAGTGACAATGTAGTGAGATTTGTTAACGGCGCCAGGGGAGCAACACTAGTAAAACCGTTACCCCAGAGCGTCAAATTAGTTAAACTGGTCAACTGCTCGATTCCACCGAGATCACTTATACCACTACTGTTACAATCAAGAGCAATAAGATCATGTACATAAACTGCACTCGCTCCAGTTACACAACTGGCCAGATTAACATCTGAAAAACTTAGACCAGCAACCGCAATATCCAAGGGTGTCGCAGACAACTCACTAGAGTCCGCACCTTCTCCAAATCCATTTACGGCAGTAACAATATAGTAATAAGGTGTATTGTTGATAACACCATCATGATAATAATACGGTTTATTTGTGACAGCATCTGGTGTAACACCGGTAGTCACGCCCGTGGTGGTTGACCAGTAAACATTGTAGCTCTCAGCATAATCGACTGCAGCCCAACTTAAAGCCACCCGTTGATCACCTGCTGTTGCGACTAAAGCCGGTGAACCTGGGACAGCTACTGCGGCAGGTGGTGTAACAGTAATAGTGGCAACATTAGAGTCTCTCGAGTCAACTGCTGCACCATCATTCACATTAAAGCTAAAACTATCTGTACCTAATGATGTCGGTATATAGGTAAAGGCACCGGTAGTGACATCATCAAGTGTCACTGTTCCTTTCGTTGGCTGCGTTAACAACTGGTATGTCATAGTGACACTATCTACATCACTTGACGTTAAAGTACCTGCTACGCCCACACCAACAGTCGAACTACTTATCCCGGCATCATTCGCTATCGGCGCATCATTTACAGAAGTAATAGTAATAGTGACAGTTTCTGTCGCACTATCTTCGAGACCATCACTCAGGGTAAAACTAAAACTATCACTACCATAGTAGTTGGCATTCGGGGTATAGGTCACATACTCATCTACACCACTAAGCACACCATTGGCGGGAGCCACTATGATAGAATTGGTCAGGCTATCACCATCCACATCACTACCCAGCTGAAAAACAACCGGTGAATCTTCATTTATCGTAGTACTTTGCGATACAGCTAATGGTGCATTATTGATTGGAGTGTTATTACTATTTCCGCCACCACAAGCTGACAGTAAAATAAAAAAAGATAGAAAAGCATAAAATTTGTAATCAGTGTAATTTTCCATAACTCCCTCGTTTATTATTCTATTTAAACCGCGTCTACACCTCATTCTTATAATTTCTTCTCTCTTACAATTATCAATAACTTTTATAGATAATCATAAAAAACATATATCAACAATTCCCACAACTTTCATCCCTATTTAAATAAAGTATTAAACTTCTATTCATAGAAAGCAATATAAAAGAGAACTTAAAACAAGCACAAGATAACCATTCAATGACATAAATCATCAGGCCATTGTCAATATATTCTTATTTGTTGAACTACTTTAAAAAAGACAGTGCAAAATTTTAAGAGAAGAGAATCAATGCCCAGATCACAACGACATTGACCAAAGAAAACAACACAGCCGCCGATCCCATATCCTTGGCTCGACCACAGAGTTCATGATGCTCCATACCAAAGCGATCGACCACCGCTTCAATGGCTGAATTGAGAATTTCAACGATTAACACCAGAATCACACTGGCAATCATCAGCGCACGCTCCGGGCCAGTTTCACCCAACCAGATTGCCAGGGGCACCATCACCAGAACAAGCAGAATCTCCTGACGGAAAGCTTCTTCGTATTTAAATGCTGCCTTGATGCCCTGCCAGGAAAATTGTCCTGCCTTAATGATTCTTTTTAGACCAGAATTACCACTATATGCCATTCAATCTTCCCAACGTTTCAATCAGCATACCCGGTCAGCATGAATTATTTATTAAGCCAGGTCAGATCCAGTTGCTTCGCTGCGCGCACATCGTCCAGACGTCTTACCGGTAAGGTATAGGGTGCACCATGTAACAGATCCGGATCTGTTTCGGCTTCATGCTGAATCGTCACCAGCGCTTCGATAAAACCATCGAGGGCTTCTTTGGCTTCGGTTTCTGTTGGCTCAATCAGCAAGCACTCAGGCACCAGCAAAGGAAAATAAGTGGTCGGTGCATGATAGCCCAGATCCAGCAAGCGCTTGGCAAAATCCATAGCCGTTACTTTGAGCTCTTTGGCCTGCTTTTTCAGAGTGATAATAAACTCATGGGATGCATAACGATCTGGAATAGCCGCCTCGAACCCTTTTTTCTTCAGCTCGGCCATCATGTAATTGGCATTCAGCGTTGCGAACTCGGCGACACGCTCCATGCCTTCACGACCCAATAATCGCATATAGACATAGGCACGCAATAACACACCTGCATTGCCCATGAAGGCTGATAAATAACCAATGGTTTGCGGGCAATCATCTTCGGTCAACCAGCGGTACTTTTCCTCTTCCTTTGTCACCACGGGTAACGGCAGGAACGGTTTTAAACGTTCAGCCACACCAATCGCACCTGACCCCGGACCACCGCCACCATGAGGTGTCGAAAAGGTTTTATGCAAATTAGAGTGAATCACATCAAAGCCCATATCACCGGGACGAATCTTACCCAGGATAGCGTTCAGGTTGGCGCCATCGTAATACAGCAAACCACCGGCCTTGTGGATAATGCCAGCAATCTCTTCAATCGAGCGCTCAAACACACCCAGCGTTGATGGATTGGTCAGCATCAGGCCCGCTGTTTGTGGCCCTACTGCTGCTTTCAACGCATCGACGTCGACATCTCCATTTTTCAGCGTCGGAATTTCCTTCACGGAATAACCGCACATGGTCGCTGTTGCTGGATTGGTGCCATGGGCGGCATCTGGAACCAGGATTTCCTTACGTTCAAAGTCTTCATTGGCATCATGGTAGGCACGGATCATCGCGACACCGGCAAACTCACCCTGGGCACCAGCCATAGGTGCTAACGAAAAACCCGCCATACCCGTCACTTCGCAGAGCATTTCCTGCAACTCATACATACAGGCCATAAAGCCCTGGCTGTATTGATCCGCTGCCAGTGGATGACGGGATAGAAAACCCGGTAACATAGCTGCACTGTTACACACCCTTGGGTTGTACTTCATGGTGCAGGAACCCAGGGGATAGAAATGAGTATCAATAGAGAAATTTTTCTGCGACAAAGAGGTGTAATGTCGCACCACTTGCATTTCAGACACCTGGGGTAAGGGCGCTGATTGCTTGCGCAGTAAATGTTCGGGAATATCGGTCACCGCTGTGTCGACCGCCGGTGCCTGTATTTTAGTGCTACGCCCTTCGGCTGAATGTTCAACAATCAACATAATCTTTATTCCACAATCTCTTTCAATGCCTGTACGTAACTGCTGATTTCTTCATCACTACGCATTTCGGTGGCACAGACCAGTATGGCGTTACCCAGTTCAGGATAATCTTTTGACAGATCGAAGCCACCGAGAATATTTTTATCAGCAAGTGCCTGCAACACCTGATCAGCAGGCTGGCTCAGTTTCAGTACCGCTTCATGGAAACGCGCACCCGCAAATACCAGCTCAACACCCTCGATGGCGGTTAACCGCTCAACTAACGCGTTGGTATTCTGATGACAACTGGCCGCCACCTGTTCCAGCCCCTGAGGACCCAATAGTGCCATGTGAATGGTCGAGGCAGTCACCACCAGGCCCTGATTCGTACAGATATTCGATGTCGCTTTAGAGCGACGAATATGCTGTTCACGGGCCTGCAAGGTCAACACAAAACCTTCCTTTCCATCAAGATCAACAGTGCGCCCGACAATACGCCCGGGCATCTGCCGCACATAGGCCTGCTTGCAACACATGAAACCATAATAGGGGCCACCGGATGATAGCGGCGCGCCCAGGGGCTGACCATCACCACAGGCAATATCGGCGCCCGTTTCACCCCATTCGCCGGGTGGCTTCAATAAGGCCAGACTCAAAGGATTTACAACTGCAATCACCAATGCACCCTGCTCATGAGCCCAGTTGGTCAATTCATCAACCTGCTCCAGAGTGCCGAAGAAATTCGGCTGCGAGATAATC
>JBFFSQ010000173.1:0-6423 GCA_041572275.1 Gammaproteobacteria bacterium | reverse complement strand
TCCAGCTGCTGAAAGCATTGCTGGATGCGTTGTTGATCTGAACTGCTTGTCATGACTATCTCTGGGCTTAAGGTAGGCCCGTATTATGCGGCTGGTTAAAAAAGATGCAAGTTCGGTTTGTAGGGTATCAGCTGCTGGCATGCTGATCATGAAGCCAGTTTTTTTACATGCCGTGATATTTTTTTAAAAATTTTCTCATAGGACAGGGGCGGGCCAAAAGATAGTGGTTTTCCATCAATAAATATCCCATCTGAAATTCCCCACTCCAGGAATACATTTCGATCGGAAGTGTCAATACGTTGAAAGACGACCTTGTCAGCAAAGTCAGCGCATGCTCTTTTAGTCCTTTCAAAAACGATGTTCTGAGCAGGGCACCAGCCATTAATAAAAGCGGTAACGGTTACTTTTCCAGGGTATGTTGGCACTTGTTTTTTAGGAAGAACCCAATGAGGCTGAGTTGCATCATCCGTAAATGGTTTCCAAACAAGCAGACGCAAAGAGTCACGATCAGCCTTTTTATATCCTTGTTTTTTAAACCAGGAGGCTTTCATCCAGAAGGGTAGCCATAAACCCCATGCAGCCATGCCTTTAGCGCCCAGGTTTTTGGCATCGGATTCCGCAGCGTCGAGCAGTGCCCTGCCTATGCCTATACCCTGAAAATTACCTATGCCATGTTTATAGCCATGTACCCATATGCAAAGAACAAAATAAAGATCATTCCCTTCTATAATTGATTCTTCGACTGGTAAATATTGAATCATGCCAGCTACAGTATTTTCATCAGTAAGTGCAAGTTTGACCCGCAAGCCTTTATTTTTATATTGATGATACCAACAGGCCTTATGATCTCCTGCCTCCTGTATTTCATCTGACCAGTCTTCAAGGCAGTTAAAGTAGGTTTCGTAATGTTCCGGTTCCAGATCAATTACTTTCATAATTTTCACTCCGTTGTCAGATGCCTCGTCCAGTATTGATCTGCTGACAAAGTAGAGTTCGGTAAATGCGTCAAATAGCCAGGTCGGCAATAAGCGTCTTGTTGTGCTGTATAGTGAAATATTAGCATTTATTCGAATCACTGCGTTGATGGTTTAGAATTATTATTAGTGCTGGGCACAAGATCCACGGAATAATGTAATAGACACTTAAATACCAGTATGTCGATACGAAAGTTAAGCCATTTCCTAAATAAATGCCGCAGTACAAGTAGTCATAGATGAATAAGGGTATGGTTATATAGAATGCCAGCCAAAATGATAATGATGAGCGAAACTGTTGAGGCGTGCGTTTTAATAACCAGTAAAGAAATCCAGTGAGTAGTATCAAAATTATTATATCGAATATCAACATAGACACAGTTGCGTATTGTTGATAGTAATCAGGTAAACCAATAAGCCAGAACAGTCCCCATGCAATTGTGACAAAGACTAGAATAGTGCTGTGGCCACGAAGCTTCATTATTTTATTCCTGAAACATATTAGGCTAAAAGAAGCGGCGGAAATACCATGCTAATTTGTAGAAACTATATGAAGAAATACTACTTCATCTCTATATAGAAGTAGAGTCTGTAGCCATCCTTTTGAATAAACCCGTTGGGTTCCAGGCCTTGTGCAAGAATTGAGTCTGTTATCATTGCCATATTGATACCCATAGGATCCAGAAGATCATCAGAGATAGGCAGTACCAACCTTTCGGATTTGTGACTGTGGGCTTTAATGGCTTGTTGAGCGACATCAATGCGAGTAATGGGCTTCATATGTTGGGGCATAAAATGGTAGTTGTTGTGCTATTGTCCATCCTTATGAGTAGTCATACTGCTTCCGTATTGCTCAAAAGCGGAACGATACGCCTACGCCATAACTGTGGGGTCTGGTTTTGGTTGTTGGGGCATAAATGTTTTCTCGAAAAATAAAATGGTATTTTTTGGCGAAAACAGAAAAAGATAATTTATCAGTAGCGGCGAGTACAAGGCCAGTGGAAAAATAATAGTCAGCTTGAGATTCCGACTCCTCTTCATTGTTTAACAGGTCATCGATTAATGCCTCGGGTAAATCAATACCAGCTTCCAGAAATGGGCTTAATTTAGTTGGGGCTTTAAGGCCTACAAAAAAGTAAATAGGGTGAATGGTTTTACGATTGTCGTATTGTATAACGTTTGATGACTCGATGTGGCTTAAGCTAAGTCCTGTGTAGAGGATGTCATCTCCAGCGTGTATCCTTATTGTCGATGAATGGCCGTCCTCCAGTGATTCACCAAGTAGGGTAATATGAATGTCTGGTTGATTGGCGTAGGCATTATTAATGAAACAGAAAATAAATGCCATGTGAACGAGTTTGAAATTCATGTGAATGTGTGTCCTAAGTTTTTAACTGAAGCGTACATTAAATGCCATGATAGCTTGAAGGGCTGTGAACGCGATTGTAAAAGCTCGTGTATATATGAGTCGTTGTAATGGGCTTGATCGGCTTAAATACCATATCCCTCGTTATAGCAGATTATGTCATCGGTGCTTATAGATTCGATCACTCCGGTTTTTAAGTTTGATTTCCATGCGCCGGAAATATGGCTGTGCCATTCTTCATTGGTTTTGCCATAACCGATGCCTGTTATTTCCTTTTCCTTTGTTCGGGTATTTTTACATAATGCCAAATAAATGTATTCATTCTTATTTAGTGCAGGCAATTTTAAGTGATGAACAACCTTAAAATAAGCCTTTTTCTCTTTTCTGCTCTCGAAAGAGTTGAGCCATAAATAATAAGAATTATTGATTTTCACTAATTGTTGCGACCATTCAGCTTCCTTGCCAGGTTGATGGTTTAATAATGCACCACCTAGATCTTGGGCATCAGTTGGTAAGGGTGGGATAATTAAGCCGGTATATGTGTCAGCATGAACAATACTGGAAATAAACAAGAAGAATAAAGTTGTAGGTTTCATAGTATATCTATAAATTTATTAAGTTATTAACCGTCATGGCAATTCAGGCACGATTATACATGTGAACATAATCCTCCTGCTCTGATGTTTTGTTCGAAGGCGTATTAACTTTATTTATGCGTGCCTTGATAAATGTCTAATTTTAGATGCGCATTTGGGTAGTATGGGTTCTGGTTATAAGTATTGTCATTTTCCAATGTGTGATTGTTTTCCTTATTATTAATGACAGAATGTAATTAACGCTTATGAGAAGTGAATGCGTCATAAATGTTTAAGTAAAAGGAGGGAGTGCTATGGATATATATAAGCTGATTACCAGAGCCATGAAGCTAAGTGCCATCATGCTATGCGCCATATTTATAGTATCCTGCGGGGGTGGTGATGATGATAAGCAGCAGCCGACAGGTCTAACCTGGGATCAGGGGAATTGGGATGAAAAGAATTGGCAATAAAAGGAAATAGAAATGAAAACACTAACATTCATGTTTATATCAATTATTTGTTTCATATTGTCTGGACCTGCAAGTGCAGATAGTGTGATTCTCCCAAATACATTTACGGCTGGTTCACCAGCTGTCGCGGCTGAGGTAAATGCTAATTTTGATGCAGTAAAATCATCAGTTGATGATAATGATGCCAGAATTACCGTTAATGAATCAGATATAGATGCGAACACGGCCAGAATTACTGTTAACGAGTCAGATATAGATGCGAACACGGCCAGAATTACCGTTAATGAATCTGATATAGATGCCAACACTGCGAATATTGATATTAATACAAATGATATAAATGCTTTAAATACGAGTATCAGTAGCGGGTATGTCAGTATTCATGCAACGGCATTTAGGATCTCGCATAGTGATGCTCCGTGTAATATTAGAGAAAGTATTAATTATTCTTATATGTATAATGGGACAACTTGCGGCACTACGAACGGAGCAATCCTGCATGCATCAATACAGTTGCCTCAAGGCGTAAACATTACTGGTTTCGAATGTGGGATTTATGACTCAACAGCCCAGGCTGGGGTAACTGAGTTTAGATTATACCGGCAGCCAATTAATACAGGTGCATATATATCAATCAGTGGTCTTTCATCATCAGATGATAGTGGATACCAGACATTAGTCAGCACTCCCCTGTCTCATACAGTCGATAATTCTAATGCTGGTTATGGCATCCGGTTAATATTAGGAAATGGAGGAAATGACTTTAGTGTCATTGCGACAAGTCTGAGAATTATTGGCTGTGTTGTGGCTTATGGACAGTAGCAAGGGTGGGCGAGGCTATGATGATGAGTTAAATAGGCTCAGATCACAGATATATCTTATAGTAGAAGAGTCTGTGACCTGGTTACATTGCTTCCTTGGTAATGGGTTGTTATGTGCTTACCCATCTTGCATGATCATCAGAAATTATATCAATGGCCATGTCGGAGATCATAAATCTTTTGCCAATCATTTTATCTACAATCGAGCCTATTTAGTGATTTAACAACGACTAACTAACCGTCTGTCATACGAAGGGGGCTTTAAAAGACACAAACCCTAGGTTGATCGGTTTTTAATTGTTAGTTAGTTGTTATTTTCTTTTTTGTATGGGAATTTAGAATGCCCATACCTGTGTATAAGAATTGCGATTGATATTAGTAATATAGAACCAGCAATACCCAGCATTCGCCAGTTGTCCATGCTTTTCATGTCTAAAATCACATAACGTGCCAAAGCAACGATCGCTATATATAAAGGCATTCGAACAGGTAGCTTGCCAGAATCAAGATACATTCCGACCATAGCCAGTACTTCTAGATATATAAAAAGGAGTAATAAGTCAGCTAAAGTGACTGTCTTTGACTCAATCATCGAAGAAACTTCAACCCCGACAGCTATTACTGTTGAAATAGCTATTATTATTAATCCGATGTCCTCGACAAATACAATGGCGTTATGTCCGAATTTATTAATTTTGTTCATTATTTAAATCCTGATATTGATTAAGCTTATGAGATAAAAACCGGTTAATAACAGTGGGTATCTGTTATATGGGCTTAACGTCTAATCCGTAGCTGCTGATGTAAGATAGCCATAATTACCAATGGAATGTACTGACTGAAGGAGACACGGGTAGGGCTAGTTGTTCGATGTCAAAGACATGCGTACCAGTTGCTCGAAGATGTGTGAACAAGGCATCAGCGGACTCAGTGTCTGGAAAGCCAGTGGTTTTAAGAAGCTCGAGTACTACGGTTTTATGTTGAGTTTTCAGGTGTATTTGGCGGTATTTTGCAGTCATGTATAATCCAATACCCGTAAGATCATTGTTGTTAATTATTAAGCGTTCAGGACTTCCGATTTTAGAACCTTTACGAGGCAAAAAAATCAGCGTGTCACTGGTTTGCACAAGAACACATTTATTAAGAATATAACTATCATAATACTTAAAACGATCATCGTTTGTATCATAATACATATATCGTTTATCTTCGAGGTTTATGAAGCCCATAGTGCAGTAGTTTGCAGACTGAATTTGTTCCTCGTTGATAGTTAGGCGGCGTATGTTGTGAACAAGGTCATCTGTTTTAATTTCTTGCAGACTACATGCCGAAAGAACTAATACAAGCGTAAGGCTTAATAACTTGTTCATGATGTTACCAGGATATAGCTAATGTTTTAGAAAAGTTTCACCACTATAAGGCAATCACAAAACTACATTGTTAGCTGGTTATATAGTCATGGGCGCTATAGATAAATGCTACCTTATGCAACTACGCCAAATAATCGGCCCACACCTGCTGTTAGCGCCATAGCGAGTGCACCCCAGAAAGTAACTCTGATGGCGCCGACCATAATTGGGGCGCCGCCTGTACGTGCTGCAATACCGCCAAGAAGAGAGAGAAAAACCAGAGAGAAGAATGCGACGAAAGTAATAAGCTGGTTTCCGGGTACGGCCCAGGCCACAATTAAAGGGAGTGCAGCGCCAATTGTAAAAGTCCCTGCTGATGAGAATGCTGCTTGAACAGGCTTAGCGTTACCATTCTCTGAGATACCTATTTCATCTCTAGCATGCGCACCAAGGGCATCATGCGCCATAAGTTGTTGAGCTACTTGTTGCGCCAGGTCTGAGTCAACTCCTCTGGATTCGTAGATTTTTGCTAGTTCTTCTTTTTCAAACTCAAAATTTTGTTCTAATGATTTTTTCTCAAGTGCGAGATCTGCACTTTCAGTATCAGACTGAGAGCTGACGGACACGTATTCACCGGCTGCCATAGACATGGCGCCGGCTACTAATCCAGCAACGCCTGCGAGAAGAATACCTTCATGGGTACTGCTAGCAGCTGCCACACCAATAATAAGACTCGCAGTAGAAACTATCCCGTCGTTTGCTCCAAGTACTGCTGCACGTAACCAGCCAACGCGATGTGATCGATGGATTTCATTATGGCTCATAAGGTTTCCCGATAACTCTATGCATAGCTAACACTTACATT
>JBFFSQ010000172.1:0-6544 GCA_041572275.1 Gammaproteobacteria bacterium | reverse complement strand
ATCCACGGCTTCGATATTGCCAATAAAACTATCCAGATAATCCAGTGGCAGGTTATAAAAACCGATCATTGACAAATACTCGACCCGTTTTCGATTGCTATCGACACGTAAAGGAAAACCGCCGGTAATATTTTTCACACTATCCTCGAGTTCCTGCGGAGTAGGACCTTGATCCACATATCGGCGCAGTTCTTCACGAATAATATCCAGTGCTTGCTGGGTTTGATCATTGCGTGTCTGCAAGCCCATCTGAAAAGGACCCGCGAGCCGCATGGGCAGAAAATAGCTATAGACACTATAGGCCAGGCCGCGTTTCTCTCGTACCTCTTCAACCAGACGAGAGGCAAAACCACTGCCGCCAAACGGGTGATTGGCCACATACAGTGTAAAGTAATCATGATCCCCACGACGGGTACCCAACTGGCCCACTCGTACATGACTCTGTTTCGAAGGGAAATCAATACGAATGGTTTTTGCCTCTGTGAGTGGCTGCACTTCTGGCAAGGCATCCGCTTTTTGTCCGGATGGCAACTCGGCAAATATCTCATTGACCATGGCCGCTGCCTGTTCACGACTGACATTACCCACGATCGAGACCACTGCATTCTGCGCCACATAATATTGACGATAGAATTGTTTGATATCCATCAGTGTCATCGCCTTCAAACTGGCCTCGGTACCACTGGATGGCAAAGCATAAGGATGATCACCGTACAATGCCTTATAAAAAGCCTCATCGGCAATGGTTGATGGTGATTGCTGACTTGCTTTCAAAGCCACTTTCATCCGCGCCAGTTCGCGCTGATAGGCCGCCTTTGGAAAAGTTGGCCGACTCAGAATATCTTTCAGGTTATCGAGTGCCGGCTTCAGATATCGCGCCTCACTCAGGCTGCGCAAATTTAACCAGGCCATATCTTTCAAAGAGCCATTGGAAAACTGAGCACCCACAGCCTCAAACTGCTCAGCCAGTTGCCTGGCATTTTTTCCTGCCGCCCCTTCCGACAACATGCCATTGGTCAACAATGCCATACCCGGCTTGCCATTATCTCGCGCACTCCCGGCATCAAAGACAATACGCAGATCAACCATAGGCAGACTATTATCTTCAGAAAAATATACCCGGGCGCCATGTTCAGTCAGCCAGTGCTGGATCTGATGTGCCGCCAACACCTGTGAACCAAACACCATACCGACCAGCAGCAGACTGGCTTTTAAATAATTAACCACCATGTCGCATAGCTCCTGTATTACGCTGTTTCACAATTTTGTTAATGGGCAAGGGTTCTAGCTCGGCAACCGTCAGGCGTTCATCAACAAGGTATTTCTTTGCCACCGACTGTACCTGCTCAGCAGTTACCGCCTGAATATTCTTCAGATAATCCTGTTTAGTCTCCCAGCCCAGTCCAATCGTCTCAAGAATCCCCAGCTGCATGGCTTGATAAAATGTTGAATCCTGTTCATAAACAGCGGAGGCCATCACCTGTGCCTTCACGCGATCAAGTTCAGCCTGGCTGGGTGGCTGCTGCTTGATACGATCAATTTCTGCGACCAGTGCCTGCTCCAGTTGTGACATACTGGTTTTTTCCGCCGGTGCTGCATCCAGCATGAACAAGGTCACCTGACGATTATACAAATCATAGCCAGCACCTGCCTGTACAGCGATAGCCTGTCCTCTGATCAGGTTATTGCTGAGACGACTACTATTACCTCCATCCAGCACGCCGGCCAGTACCTCCAAAGCATAAACCTCCCAGGCTTCGGTTACGGTTTTCAACACCGGCACCTTATAACCCATCATCAGGTAGGGCACCTTGGCCGGTGCCTTAACCTTGATCCGACGCTCACCCCGTTGCGTCACCTCAATGCGTGGCTTAGTGTCAGGAATCACTGACGGCTTGAGTGGTCCGAAATATTGCTTCGCCCATTGATATACCTGCTCGGGCTGCGCATCCCCTAGCACCACCAGTGTGGCATTATTGGGGGCATACCAGGTTCGGTACCAGTCACGAAGATTGTCTACCGTCATGGTATCCAGGTCTTCCATCCAGCCAATGATCGGCTGATGGTAGGACGAATTCAGGAAGGCGACGGCATTAAAACGCTCATAGGTCAAAGCAGTGGGATTATCATCGGTGCGCATACGACGCTCTTCCTTGATGACCTCGATCTCTTTTTTAAACTCTGCTTCATCAATGATCAGATTACGCATGCGATCAGCTTCCATTTCCAGGCACAGCTCTAGTCGATCACTGGCTATGCGCTGGAAATAAGCTGTGTAGTCCTTGCCTGTAAAAGCATTTTCACTACCGCCATTGGCCGCAATAATTTCCGAGAACTCACCGGCACCATGATTGTGCGTGCCCTTGAACATCATATGCTCAAGCGCATGGGAGACACCGGTAATGCCATCATACTCATAACTGCCACCCACTTTATACCAGACCTGAGACACCACAACCGGTGACCGATGATCCGGTTTCACCAGAATTTTCATGCCATTATCGAGCATAAAGCTATACACGCCGGAGCCGTTATCAGCAACGGGGGCCTGCTGCGTCTGTTTAATGATCGGCTGACAGCCCAAAGCCGTCACACTTATGGCCAACACCATGCTCAGAGTCGGAATTAACCGCATAATCACCTCATCAGGTAAATGAATCTGTAATTTGGTAAGACTTGATTACTTAACCTTGGTTCAGCGGGATGATAGGATATGCGACTTCTGACACACAAGTCCTATATTTCAGTACATCATATTATGTTTGGTTTTCTCCGCCGTAAAAAAGACACTAACGCTCCAGCAACCGAAGCGCCTGAACAGGGTGTATTTGCCAGTTTACGAGAGCGTCTCAGCAAGACTCGCCACAATCTTACCGATGGCATGGCCGATCTTGTACTCGGAAAAAAAACCATCGATGATGCATTGCTCGAAGAGCTAGAAGAACGACTGCTGATGGCTGACGTGGGTATTGAAGCCACCACCCGTATCATTAACAATCTCAGCAAACGCGTATCACGTAAGGAATTGAAAGACCCTGAGGCCCTGTTTGAGGCTTTGTTTGAAGATATGATCACCATTCTCGCGACCTGTGAACAGCCGCTGGAGATCAACACACAGAAGTCCCCCTATGTTATTTTAGTTGTTGGCATTAATGGCGCTGGCAAAACAACGACCATCGGCAAACTGGCTAAACGCTTTCAGGAACAGGGGCATTCGGTCATGCTGGCTGCCGGCGACACCTTCCGTGCCGCAGCTGTAGAGCAGTTACAGACCTGGGGAGAACGCAACAACATTCCTGTGGTCGCCCAGGGCACAGGGGCTGATGCGGCTTCGGTCATTTTTGATGCCGTGGCATCTGCGCAAGCTAAAAATATCGATATCCTGATTGCCGACACCGCCGGACGCCTGCACACTCAGTCTAATTTGATGGATGAATTGAAAAAAATTAAACGCGTAATGAGCAAGCTGGATGATAGCGCCCCTCACGAGACTCTGCTGGTACTGGATGCCGGCTTCGGCCAAAACGGCCTGATCCAGGCCCAGCAGTTCCATGAAGCCATGGGACTCACTGGCCTGGCCCTGACCAAGCTGGATGGTACCGCCAAGGGTGGTATTGTGTTTGCTATCGCCGAAAAACTGGGCACTCCGATCCGCTATATAGGGGTCGGTGAAGGCATTGAAGACTTGCGTGAATTCAAGGCCAGCGATTTTGTCGCTGCACTGCTGGACCGTCAGGACTAAGCCCGCCAACGCAACCATTCATCGACAACCATGAGCTGAGCCTCAAAAACAAACAAGGCATTTGCCTTCTGAAACGATTTAGGCACAATAGCAGTCCATGATCCGATTCGATTCTGTGAACAAACGTTACCCCGGTGGCCATGAGGCCCTGACCAATGTCAGCTTTCATCTGCCTCGCGGCGAGATGGCCTATCTCACTGGCCATTCTGGTGCTGGTAAAAGCACCTTATTGAAACTAATTGCACTGATCGAGCGTCCCAGCCGCGGCAATGTCATTCTCGACGGTATCAATTTGAGCAATGTCCGCAATCGCAAAGTCCCTTATATTCGTCGCAACATCGGGATTATTTTCCAGAACCATCACCTGCTGCATGATCGTCCGGTCTTCGACAATGTCGCATTACCGCTGATTATTGCCGGTTATCAGCACCGCGAAATCGGTAAACGGGTACGCGCCGCACTGGATCAAGTGGGCCTGCTCAACAAGGAAAAAGCCGCACCAATTACGCTGTCTGGCGGTGAACAACAACGCGTCGGCATTGCCCGCGCCATCGTTCACAAACCCTCCTTGCTGTTAGCCGATGAGCCGACCGGTAACCTGGATCCAGAATTATCCAGAGAAATCATGGAGCTGTTTGCCCGCTTTAATCAGGTCGGCGTCACCGTACTCATCGCCAGCCATGACCTGGACCTGATCAAACAGATGGGTAGCCCGGTCATTAGCCTGAACCAGGGACAATTGATTCATGACGACCTGAAGGCGGAGATCTGATGGCACGTCCAGATTCCAGCAACCAGATGATCCGCAATGCACCCATGAAAGCCTGGTTCATCCATCACCTGCGCACACTGATTGCCAGTCTGGGATTCCTTACCCGCAATGGCCTGTCCAGCTTGATGACTATTGCTGTTATTGCCATTGCCCTGGCCCTGCCCACCGGCATGTATGTCGCCATCAACAATCTGAGCAGTGTCAGCATGGGCTGGGATGATAGCGCCCAGATTTCACTCTTTCTCAAAGCCGGTGTGTCAGAAAAGCAGGCCCAGACTCTGGCCAACAAACTACGTCTGTATGACGATATCGATAGCGTCACGTTCATCCACAAGGACAAGGCACTGGATGAATTCCAGCGCGTGTCGGGCTTTGGTGATGCCGTAGAAGCTCTGGGCGACAACCCTTTACCCCATGTGCTCGCTATTCAGCCCATCGTCAACCAGACTCGCCCGGACAAAATTGCCTACCTGCTTAAAGAACTAAACAAACACCAAGATGTCGACATTGCCCAACTCGACCTGCAGTGGGTCAAACGCCTCTATTCCATGCTGGAAATCGCCAATAAGGTAATCTGGATGATTTCTGCACTGCTAGGACTGGCGGTATTGCTCGTGGTGGGCAATACAATTCGTCTCGATATCCAGAATCGTCGCGAAGAAATTGAAGTAACCAAACTTATTGGCGCCACCAATGCATTCATTCGCCGACCCTTTTTATATACCGGCTTCTGGTATGGGCTCAGTGGTGGATTACTGGCCTGGATTTTAACCAGTGTGTCCATCGGGGTATTAGACACCTCGGTAGAACACCTCGCTAATCTCTACAACAGTGGTTTCACGCTCACAGGTTTACCCTTTAATGAAGCCATCCAGTTAATCGCTTTTAGCTGCATACTCGGCTTGCTCGGGTCCTGGCTGGCTGTCGGTCGACACCTGCACGAAATCGAACCCAGTTAACATTTTTCGCATCCCAAACTTGCTAATCTGCTAAACCCGCCAGGAAAAAATTGACAAAAGCAGCCAGATCTTTGATCTGTGAGTGACAGGAAGTAACGGATGAACACCAATGCGAAAGAGTCTTTCCTCAAAGAACTGATTCGAGAAGGCCAGCCCCAGAACAAAAACCAGCCGCAGAACGTGCTACTGATTGATCATTCTGGCACCGCCCTGGCGATCATGTCCAAATTGATCACTAAACACATTCCAAATGTACAGGTGCACACAGCCACCACTGCAAGCGAAGCCATTGAGCGCCTCTCCAAGAGCACATTTAACCTGATCACCATGTCACGCAATCTACCTGATGCTGAGTACCATGAACTGATCATTAAAATTCGCACAGAACTCAATATACTCAGCACACCCCTGCTGGTAATTTCAGGTGAGAAAAGCAATCTCGATAAAGGCCAGATATCCCGCGAATACGTCAACGGCTGCTTTGACAAGACTCTGGGACAGGATCGACTGGTTCAATATATACAGTCATTTCTCTCCACAGAAGCCCCCAAAGTTCGATCGCAGGGTCATATTCTTTATGTTGCCGACAGCCCAACTGCGGCGCTCACCGTTACCGAACAATTGAGTCGCCAGGGCTACACCTATCTACAGGCATCAGATGCCGAACATGCCCTGAACCTAATACAGAATGACCGCAAAGAGACCGGTAGCCAGCATTTTGATTTGCTCATGACTGATATTGACCTGAATGGCCATATGTCAGGTCGCGACCTGATCCGAGAAATTCGTTACGGCATAGGCCTGGGCCATGAAGAATTGCCCATTTTGGTGACCGTACACAAGCTCAGCGAACATGATGCCATTGACCTCAACCGTATTTTTGCCGCTGGCGCCAATGACATCATTGAAAAAACAGAACAGCTGCATCTGCTCATTCCAAGACTCAATAATCTACTTACACTCCAGCAACAGCATGCCGCTTTAAAAAAAGCCCACTAGTATCAATCACTTATAATTTTTCTTCTAAAACCTAGTAATTTACTCAGGTATACGTATAATGAACTTCGTTAT
>JBFFSQ010000171.1:0-6554 GCA_041572275.1 Gammaproteobacteria bacterium | reverse complement strand
CGGTGGCGAGCCTATTCCTATGGCTGGTATCCCCTACCATGCAGCTGATAATTATCTGGCGCGACTGATCAAGAATGGTCATTCAGTAGCGATTTGTGAGCAAATTGGCGATCCGGCTACCACCAAAGGTCCGGTTGAGCGCAAGGTGGTACGTATTGTTACTCCAGGTACGGTCACGGAAGATAACTTGCTTGAGGAACGTAAAGATAACCTGCTGATGGCTATTAGCACAGCTGGAGACCGTATAGGCCTGGCAGTCCTGGATGTTACGTCGGGCCGATTTAGTGTCCAGGAATTCGCATCCATGGAGCAGTTGTATACTGAATTAGAACGCTTAAAGCCGGCAGAAGTACTGATTTCTGAAGACAATAGCCTCTATGATGATTTATCTAGCTGTCACGGTGTTCGCCGTCAACCACCCTGGTATTTTGAAACGGATACGGCTACTCGCCTACTGACTGAACAATTTGGCACACAGGATCTCAGTGGCTTTGGCTGTGACGCCATGGATCTGGCGATTAGTGCTGCGGGCTGCTTACTTCAATATGTCAAAGATACCCAGCGCACGGCCCTTCCTCATATTAATGGCCTGTGTGTAGAGCGTAGTGAAGATGCTGTACTGCTGGATGCAGCCAGTCGCAGGAACCTGGAGCTGGAATATAATCTGTCAGGTGGTAATGAAAACACGCTGGCTTCTGTTATCGATAAAACGACCACGGCCATGGGCAGCCGTTGTCTGCGCCGCTGGGTCAATCGTCCATTAAGGGATCAGGCTCAGCTGAAACAGCGGCATGAGGCAATTGCTGTCTTACTGAATAACCGAGCCTATCTTGCATTACAGGACAGCCTGCGACAAATCGGTGATATAGAACGTATCCTGGCCCGCGTTGCCATTAAGTCGGCTCGTCCCCGTGATTTGTTTACACTGGGACAATCGCTGGCAGTTCTGCCGGCGATTCAGACTCAGTTGCAACCCTTAGGTGTAGAACGTCTATGCGCTTTGTCACAGGCTATTGCAGAACATCCAGATACCGTGAGTTTGCTGGCAACAGCGATTATAGATAATCCGCCTGTTCTCATTCGTGATGGCGGTGTGATTGCAGAAGGCTATGATGCAGAACTGGATGAGCTAAGAAATCTCAGTAAACATGCTGATCAGTTTCTTATTGATCTTGAACAGCGAGAAAAAGATCGAACCGGTATTGCCACTTTAAAAGTCAGTTACAACCGGGTTCATGGTTATTATATTGAGATTTCTCGATTGCAGTCGGAAGATGTGCCCGCTGATTATGTACGAAGGCAGACGCTGAAATCCACCGAGCGTTTCATCATACCTGAATTAAAAGAATTCGAAGACAAGGTTCTGAGTGCCAGGGAGCGCGCATTGGCACGGGAAAAGGCCCTGTATGATGGGCTTCTTGATCGTATCCTCGAACAACTGCTGCCATTACAGAGTTGCGCCACCGCTTTGTCTGAGTTAGATACGCTGTGCTGCCTGGCCGAACGTGCTGACACCCTGGATTATTGTTGTCCTGAGTTCCAGAACAAGCCGGGCATACTAATTGAGTCGGGTCGCCACCCAGTGGTTGAGCAAGTCACTCAGACACCATTTGTAGCCAATGATAGTCGGCTCAATGACCAGCAGCGTATGCTCATTATTACCGGCCCGAATATGGGGGGTAAGTCGACGTATATGCGCCAAACCGCTTTGATTGTGCTGATGGCGCATATTGGTAGTTACGTTCCGGCCAGTCGTGCTGTAATTGGCTCAATTGACCGTATTTTCACCCGAATTGGTGCCTCAGATGACCTGGCCAGTGGTCGTTCCACTTTCATGGTTGAAATGACCGAGGCCGCCAATATCCTGAATAATGCCACCGAGAAGAGCCTGGTGCTGATGGATGAAATTGGTCGTGGTACCAGCACATTTGATGGTCTATCTCTGGCCTGGGCATGTGCCGAGTACCTGGCCCGGCAAAGTCGTTCTTTCACCTTGTTTGCCACACATTATTTTGAGTTGACCTCACTGGTCGATAATATAAATAGTGTGTGTAATGTGCATCTGGATGCGGTTGAGCATGGTGACACTATTGTGTTTATGCATGCGGTTAAAGCTGGCCCAGCCAATCAAAGTTATGGCTTGCAGGTCGCCAAACTGGCCGGGGTTCCGGTACCGGTGATTAACTGCGCTCGAGAAAAACTGCTGGAACTGGAAAAACACTCGGCAGGCCAACATGAACAGTTTATCGAAGAAACCACGGGACAGCTTGGATTATTCGATTACAATCCTCACCCAGTGATTGAACAATTACAGCAGACTGATGTGGATAGCTTGAGTCCAAAACAGGCACTGGATTTACTTTATGAATTGCATCAACAGGCAAGAAGCTAGTTTATGAATATAAAAACAATTGGCATCATTGCTAAAAAAGAAGGTGTGAATATCACTGAAACAGTGAATACCCTGCATCACTACCTCACGGGCAAAGGCTACAATGTTCTGCATGAACAATGTGAACAGGTCGTAATAGAAAATAACCATGCTGAATTCACTGATCGTGAGTCGCTGGTCAAGCGGTGCGATCTTGCTATAGTTGTTGGCGGTGATGGTACTTTTCTGAGTGCCGTTCGATCATTGGCAGGTCATAATGTGCCCGTGATGGGGGTCAACCTGGGCCGGTTGGGCTTCCTGGTTGATATTTCGCCCGATGAAATGCTGGATCGACTGGAAGAAATCCTGAATGGAGAATATGTCGATGAAAAGCGTTTTTTATTGCATTCCCAGGTGGTTCGCGATGGTCTGGTGATCAGTGAGGCGGATGCCTTCAATGATGTGGTGGTGCATATTCGTGATGTGGCTCGTATGATCGAGTTTGAAACCTATATCAATGGTCAGTTCGTGAACTTCCAGCGCGCTGATGGTGTGGTGGTTTCAACTCCCACTGGTTCAACTGCCTATGCCCTGTCTGGCGGCGGCCCGCTTCTCCATGCAACACTGGATGCGATGGTGCTGGTGCCTATCTGCCCGCATACCCTGACCAATCGGCCACTGGTAGTGAATGCCAATAGTAATGTCGAAATTGTCATTGGTGAGAGTAATCAATCGACGGCACAGGTAACCTTTGACGGTCAAACGGCGTTGGATGTTGTGCATGGTGATCGAATACAGATCAAACGTAAGGCAGAATACATACATCTGATCCATCCATCGAGCTATGATTACTACGAAATCCTCAGGGCGAAACTACGCTGGAGTGAACAACTATAAACACGGACCCATCATAAAAATAACATGCTAAATCATATCCGTATTCGTAATTATGCCATTATCGATCATCTCGACCTGGAATTTCATCAAGGCCTGACAGCGTTGACCGGCGAAACAGGTGCCGGCAAATCGATTTTACTAGGAGCACTGGGTTTATTGCTGGGGGACCGTGCAGATAGTGATAGTGTGCGTACCGGTTCTAGCAAGGCGGAAATCAGTGCAGAATTTGACCTCTCAGGCTTACCCCATGTTCGCGACTGGTTAAATGAGAAAGAGCTGGATTCCGAAAATGACTGTTTGATTCGTCGTCGCCTATCCAGCGATGGCCGTTCCCGTGCCTTCATCAATGGCTCGCCGGTACCGTTACAGGATATGCGTGCACTGGGTGAAATGCTGGTGGATATTCATGGTCAACATGAACATCAATCACTCATGAAATCTCAAATGCAACGTCAGTTGTTAGATGATTATGCAGATCATAAACAGCAACTTGAATCCCTGGTTCAGACGTACAAACAATGGAAAAAAGTCAGTGCCGAATATGAACAGCTGAAAAATGCATCGGATGACCGTAATGATCGTATTGATCTGTTGCGCTATCAGGTACAGGAGCTAGATGAGCTGGCCTTAGTTGAGGGTGAATATAAAACCATCAGTGAAGAACACCAGCGACTGGCAAATGCTGATCGCCTGATGGAGTCTGCGACAACGGCACTACAGGCATTGTATGAAGCTGAAGATACAAGTATCTATAGTCAGATTTCCCAGCAGGCGTCGGTTATCGAAGCTGCAAGCGAGATGGATCATAAGCTCGCCCCTGCCAATGATATGTTAAATGATGCCCTGGTACAGGTAGAGGAAGCCGCTGGCGTGTTACGGGACTATCTAGATCAGCTGGAGAGTGACCCCGAGCGGTTCAATGAGATTGAGCAACGGATGGGATTGATTCATGACCTGTCGCGTAAACACCGGGTCGAGCCTGAGCAGCTAACAGAAGTTCATGAGCAACTGGCGCAGGAACTGAATAATCTGGACCATGCCGATGAGAATCTAATTAATCTCGAGCAACAGGAAGTTGCATTAAAGCAGGACTACCAGAGCCAGGCCAAACAACTATCTGATTCCAGGATTAAGGTTGCCGCCAATCTGAATAAACAAATCACACAGGCCATGCAAACACTGGGTATGACCGGTGGTCGTTTTGAAATTCTGGTTAAGCCGGATGCTACATCATTCAGTGCCTATGGTACGGATACTATCGAGTACACGGTGAGCGCAAATCCTGGTCAGCCGTGTAAGTCACTGGCTAAGGTAGCCTCTGGCGGTGAGTTGGCACGTATCAGTCTGGCTATTCAAATGATCACGGCACAACAGGGTCGCATTCCTACGCTTATATTTGATGAAGTGGATAGTGGTGTGGGTGGTGGTATTGCCGAGATTGTCGGCCGACACTTGCGAACACTGGGTCAGAGTCGTCAGGTATTTTGTGTGACTCACCTGCCCCAGGTCGCTTCACAGGCACATCATCATATGCAGGTTCATAAACAGACCCGTAAGAACGAAACCTCGACCAGGATTGAGGCATTAGATTATGCTCAGCGAGTTGAAGAAATATCTCGTATGCTGGGTGGAGTTGAAATTACTGCACAAACACGCTCGCATGCTGAAGAAATGTTGCAGAAATCTCAGCAATAATTCCCTGGTTATGGCGGGTAAAAATAAAGCGGTGAATGTTCTACTCGTTAGTCAGTTTGATTGAAAAATACCAGGCCAGCATTAGAAATAGTACAGATGCCCAAAGACAACCGATAATTCCATAGGCCTGGTAACTGATACCTGAGATTAAAGTACCCACGAGCCGCCCAGCTGCATTGGCCATGTAGTAAAAACCAACATTAATTGCCACATGATCACGCTCGGTGTAAGCCAGAATTAAATACGAATGAACCGAAGAATTAATCGCAAAGGCTGCACCAAATATAAATAATCCGCTGATTAATACCCAGGCATTCGCATCAACACTCATTACAATGGCCAGTATCAGGGTAATCAATAACAGCGTAAATACCCAGAAGCGTGCAGTATGGCTATGGGGTGCTGACTGAATTCTACTACTAACAAATCGCGGGGCACTGGCTTGAACCAGACCATAGAGAATTACCCAGATCGCCATGAAGCCGCCGATTTGAGTGTGACTCCAGTTAAGTTGTGTAGATAAAAATACGGGTAAGCCAACGACAAACCAGATATCGCGTGCACCAAATAGAAACAGGCGAGCAGAAGATAATAAATTGATTTGCGTACTTTTTGAAAATAGCTGGGAGAACTTAATTTTGGCTGTGGCCTTACCCATATCGGTAGATAATGAAAACTGGACAGCTAAATAGATGGCAGCCAGTACTATCGCCATCAGATAAAGTGATTGCTGGAAGCCAATAGTGGACAACAGGAGGCCGCCCAGAAAAAAACCGACACCTTTGAGTGTATTCTTGGAACCGGTTAAAATGGCAACCCATTTAAATAGTTTAGAATCTTCATTCTCCGGCACAATCAATTTGATTGCGCTTTTTGAACTCATTTTAGTCAGGTCTTTGGCAATTCCGGATATGGCCTGCATAACCATGATATATGAAATGGCTATCAGCTCCGACCATTGTGTATCAACCTGAGCCAGACCAATCAGTGCAATGATTTGCAGTAACAGTCCTGTCGTTAAGGTTAGTTTTAAACCGTAGTGTGAGCCGATCCAGCCACCCAGAAGATTCGTGAGCACACCAAAAAATTCATATAACAGGAACAATATAGCGATCTGGAATGCAGAATATCCTGCTGCATAGAAATGTAGCAGGACCAGCATTCGCAAGGCGCCATCGCTTAAGGTAAAGCCCCAGTAGGATGCGGTGACGTATAAATATTGACGTAAACTGGACATGAAACAAGGACTGATTTCGAAGGTTTATAGTGAAAGAATTATGAACCGTAGCGAGAATGTTTACAAACTGACTTTTACCGTATTCTTTCCTGATTCTTTGGCGACAAACAGGCCCATGTCAGCTTTTCTGATCAATGCAGAAATCTCATCTTCAGGGTCTGATACAGTTGTCAGGCCAATACTGACAGTGGTGGTGATAATACCATGTGGTGATTTAATTGAAAGCGTACTGATTTTATCCCGAATAGTCTCGGCTTTTTGTTGGGCATCCATGAGCTCAGTTTGGTTGAGCAATACTATGAAACCTTCTTTGCCATAACGACCGATAATATCGTCATTACCGGTTTCTGAGAT
>JBFFSQ010000170.1:0-6598 GCA_041572275.1 Gammaproteobacteria bacterium | reverse complement strand
TGAGGTTAACTGAAGGTTCGTAGACATGGATGACCTTTAATGGGCCCAGATCATCGGCAAATTTGAAGACATCTTCCATCATTTACTCCCTGTCATCAGGTGAGTGCTTATTAAAAATATATCGCTATTGGCTATACAGGGTGATGATTCAGCGCAATAAGCCGTTTATTTAAAGTATTGGTGTCCTGTCGCTTCAGTGTAATAACTGGCTGTAATCCATCTGGTCTTCAATCAGGGGTACAAAAGCAACGCCCAGAATATTTTGAATCTCGGTTTCTCCAGCCATATCTTTTTTCACCAGCATCAGCTCCTGGTGGAAACTGGGCATACCTACGGGAATGACCAGATGGCCACCGGGTTTCAGTTGTTCGATTAAGGCCTGGGGAATATGCGTGGCTGCCGCAGTCACGATAATACCATCATAGGGGGCATGTTCCGGCCAGCCCTGATAGCCATTGCCGACGTGGGTGCTGATATTGGCATAGTTTAATTTTTTAAAACGTTTGGTGGCGGACTCACTGAGCGCCGATATCAGTTCAACGCTATATACCTGTGTACAGAGCAGTGACAGCACGGCGGTTTGATAACCGGAACCGGTACCAATTTCGAGGATACGGTGCTCCGGTTTAATGGCCAGTAGATCAGACATCAGGGCCACAATGTAAGGTTGTGAAATGGTCTGTCCATGACCGATAGGTAAGGGACCGTTATCGAAGGCATAGGCTTTTACATTATCGGGCACAAATTGTTCACGGGGGACTTTCGTCATGGCGTCCATGACGCGATCATCGAGTTTATCTTTGCCAATGAAGTGTCGGGTGTATCTCACTTCACTTTCGATATCGTTAATCAGTCGTTGAATGTTTTTGTTCATCATTGTTGTACCTGTGTAGTGTCAGGTGCCTTCCTGCCAGGAGGACAGGTACTGTTGTTGTAATGGCGTGAGTGTGTCGATGTCGATATTCATCGCCGCAAGCTTGAGACGGGCGACTTCCTGATCGATGTCGACGGGTACATTGTGGACACTGTGACTCAGGGTCTGTGGCTGGCTGGCCAGATGCACAGCACACAGCAGTTGATTGCCAAAGCTCATATCCATTACCGCGGATGGATGGCCCTCGGCGGCCGCCAGGTTGACCAGCCGACCCTCTGCCAGCAGACACAAACGGCGACCATCGGCCAGGGTGTATTCATCCACCGAGGGGCGTGGTCGTTGCTTGTTGATGCTCATGGCTTCCAGTGCCGGGATGTTGATTTCCACGTTGAAGTGACCGGAGTTGGCGAGGATACAGCCGTCTTTCATCACCTCCATATGGGCCTGATCCACGACATGTTTATCACCGGTTGCGGTGATGATGAAATCGGATTGCTTCGCGGCCTCCAGTAATGGCATTACGCGATAGCCATCCATGCTGGCTTCCAGTGCGTGCAGGGGATCCACTTCAGTAATAATGACGTGAGCACCGTGACCTTTGGCGCGCAGCGCAATACCTCGACCACACCAGCCGTAACCGACCACGGTAAAGGTTTTGCCCGCGAGTAATATGTTGGTGGCACGAATGACACCATCGAGCGCGCTCTGGCCCGTGCCGTAGCGGTTATCGAACAGGTGTTTGGTCATGGCATCATTTACCGCGATGATGGGCATGTGCAGTGCCTGATCATTAGCCATGGCGCGTAAGCGAATGACACCGGTAGTGGTTTCTTCGGTGCCACCGAGCATATGTTCAAGTAGCTCCGTGCGAGAAGTATGCAAGGCACTCACCAGGTCAGCACCATCGTCCATGGTAATCACGGGCTGATGGTCCAGGGCGGAATTGATATGCTGATAATACTGATCAGTGGTTTCGCCTCGTATGGCATAAACTGGAATTTGAAAATGCTCAACCAGGGCGGCGGCTACATCATCCTGTGTGCTAAGGGGGTTACTCGCACATAGCACGACATCAGCACCCGCCGCTTTTAAGCTGCGTGCCAGATTCGCCGTTTCGGTGGTGATGTGCAGGCAACCGCTGATACGAATGCCGGCCAGGGGTTGTGTCTTGCTGAAACGGTCACTGAGTTCACGCAACACGGGCATTTCCTGCCAGGCCCATTCAATGCGCTGGCGACCTATTTCGGCTAGCTGAATATCCTGAATGTCAAACTTGATGTCCTGTTGCATAGTTATTGCCACCAGTGTTTTGAAGGTCGTCGATTTTTAGCCAGTTCCTGCAATTGCTCATACAATTTACGTTCTTCGGTAGAGACATCTTTGGGAACCAGAATGTGCATGCGCAGTTTTAGATCACCGCGACTACTGCCTTCGAAATAGGGCAGTCCCTTACCCCGCAAGCGCAGGACTTCATCGTGTTGTGTGCCTGGTGGGACTTTTACTGTGATACTTTTATCCAGGGTCGGCACTTCGATTTCGGTGCCCAGCACAGCATCTGCTACATCCAGGGTTTCGGTGCGCCAAAGATCCGCGCCCAGGCGTTGAAAGCGATCATCGTGTGCTGTGCGCACAATGACATAGAGATTGCCCGGTGGACCGTCCGGTGTCGAACTTGGCATGCCATGACCGCTAATGCGTAAGGCCATGCCTTCTTCCGCACCGCGGGGGATTTTCACCTTCAATGATTCTTCTTTTTCTATCAGGCCCATGCCATGGCACTCCTTGCAGGGATGATCGATGAAGCTGCCTTTACCGTGACAGGCCGGGCAAATGGTTATTTGCTGAAACATGACACTGCCTTTGTCCTGGGTTTCTTTTCTGGATACAACTTTCTGTCCAGAGCCGCCACAGGTTTCACAGGTCCTGGGTGAAGTACCAGCCTCAGCTCCGGTACCATGACAGATTTTACAGGTGGTCGGGTGGCCGAGTCGGACCGATTCTTCACCGCCGTTGTTAATGACATCCAGGCTGACGACAACCTGAACTTCGATGTCACGACCCCGTGCAGGTCCACGTTGATGCTGATGGAATAAATGGTCAAAAATACTGCTACCACCATGGCCGCCAAAATTAAAACCAAATCCCATGTCGCCAAAAATATCACCGAAGTCGATACCACCAAACAGGTCTTCTGGTGAGAAATCAGCAACACCAGCAAAGCCGCCGGAATCATATTGCGTCCGTTTTTTTGGATCGGATAATATCGCGTAGGCTTCGGCTATTTCCTTGAAGCGTTCTTCCGCCTCGGGTGATTTATTGCGATCGGGATGAAATTTTAAGGCCAGTTTTCGAAACGCATTTTTGATCGTTTTCGAATCTGCATCGCGTTCAACACCAAGTACTTCATAATAGTCACGTTGTTCATTGGCCATAGATCAGGCCTTTTAATTATTTTCTTCGTAATCAGCATCGACAACATTGTCATGGGGCGGATTCGTACCTGCCTGAGTGCTGCTTGCGCCACTGTCCACTTTGCGTTCTGAATAGACACCCGCATTAGGCTGCTGTGAGTACACAACGACACCGGCTTCTTTGATAATAGCGGTTAATGCCGCTGACTTTTCAGCCGCCAGTTGTGCATTATGCTGGTTTATAGCCTCTCGAGTCTCGTGCATGCCCTGCTGGAGTTTAGTACGCATGTCTTCAGTGAGTTTGTCACTAAAGTCAGCCAGCATTTTTTCTGCCTGGTAACAGACTGAATCAGCCTCGTTGAGTTTGTCGGCCTCGTCACGGCGTTTTTTGTCTGCTTCCGCATATTTTTCAGCATCCTTAACCATGCGCTCTTTTTCACTCTCAGATAGGCGAGTGGAGCCGGAAATGGTAATGGATTGCGATTTGCCGGTGGCCTGATCTTTAGCAGTCACATTGAGAATGCCATTGGCATCGATATCAAAAGTAACATCGACCTTAGGGATACCTCGTGGTGCGGGAACTAGACCTTCCAGATTGAATTCACCGAGACTGGTGTTATCACTGGACATGGGGCGTTCACCCTGGAACACATGAATGGTTACAGCCGTTTGCATGTCTGCGGCAGTGGTAAAGGTTTCAGTGTGTTTAACGGGGATGGGGGAGTTACGTGCAATTAACGAGGTGGCCACACCACCCAGGGTTTCGACACCGAGGGTTAAGGGTGTAACATCCACCAGTACAATATCGCTCACCTCACCACTGAGAACACCGGCCTGAATGGCAGCGCCACTAGCGACACATTCCATGGGGTCTATACCCATTTCGGCCTTGCGACCGAACAGGTCTTCAAAGAACTGGCGTACAGCAGGCATTCGGGTGGGACCACCGACAAAAACAATACGGTCGATATCACTGGTGCTGATGCCGGCATCACTCATGGCCTGATTAATGGGGGCGCGACAACGTTCGATAACATCGCGAATCTGTCGTTCCAGTTCAGTACGATTGAGGTCCATTTCCAGGTGTTTGGGTTCTCCACCCTGGGATGAAAAATAAGGCAGGCTGATATGGGTACTGGTACTGGTAGACAGCTCAATTTTTGCAATTTCGGCCGCTTCTTTGAGTCGGGCCATAGCTTTGGAATCGTTTTGGACATCAATACCGGTATTATCCTTGAAGCGTTGTACCAGATAATTGAGCAGGTTCTGGTCCATGTCAGTACCGCCCAGTTGAGTATCACCGCTGGTGGCTTTCACTTCGAAGACGCCGCTACCAAATTCCATGATGGTGACATCCAGTGTGCCACCACCAAAGTCAATAACGGCAATGCGTAAATCTTCACCCGCCCGGTCGAGGCCGTAAGCCAGTGAGGCGGCGGTGGGTTCGTTGACCAGGCGGGTAACTTCGATACCGGCTATGCGGCAGGCATCTTTGGTAGCACTGCGCTGGTTGTCATCGAAATAGGCCGGTACGGTAACGACGGCTTTTTCAACTTTTTCACCCAGGAAGGCTTCGGCATCGCGTTTGATTTTTTGTAATAAAAACGCGGAGAGTTGTTCAGGTGAAAATGTCTGGCCACGTAAGGTAATTTTGTCCCGATGTCCCATCTGGCGTTTAAAAGCGGTAATCGTGCCATCGGGATTTGCCGTGGCCTGTCGTCGTGCGGGCTCGCCGACTAGTGTTTGGCCATCTTCTGTTATGGCAACATAACTGGGAAACGCTTTACCGCCCATACTGATGCCTTCGGCGCTGGGTATGATGACCGGGCGGCCACCACGCAAAACTGCTGCTGCTGAGTTTGAAGTCCCAAGATCGATGCCTATGATTGCCATGATGACACCCCATTAAGAGTCGACTGACAAATGGTAGAAGGGGGAGAAAAAGTCCGTCTTTAAGTTAAAAATATACTAGAAATACGGGCTTAGACAAGGTTATTTCAGCCCTTTTGGCTAAATGCTGATATGAATCAATGACGCAAAATCATCAGTATGCGTTATATTAAAGTGTGGTTAGAAGACGAATTCTAGATAGATACCTAAATTAGAAGTTAACGGTATCTTTTCAATAAACCAGCATGCACTCAATTACCTAAGGAGGTGCATTTATGAAGCTGCCACTAGAAGTTGTATTCCGAGATATCCCTCCTTCCGAAGCGGTAGAAGCTAACATCCAAGAAAAGGCCGATAAATTAAATCAGTACTATGACCAAATTATGTCCTGTCGGGTTGTGGTTGAGGTTCCTCATGCACATCACAATAAGGGTAAGCTTTACCATGTGGTTATCGATGTGACGGTGCCTGATGGTGAACTGGTTGTGAATCGAGCACCCAAAGATAATCATGCCCATGAGAATGTTTATGTGGCAATTCGAGATGCGTTTGATGCGATAAAAAAACAATTACAACATTATGCACAAAAACGTCGCGGTGATGTTAAACATCATGACGTGCCCGCACATGGCAAAGTGTCAGAAATAGTGTCATGGGATGACTTTGGTAGAATACAAACGGCCGATGGACGAGATATTTATTTTCATCGTAACAGCCTGGTGGATGGTGATTTTGATAAGCTTGAAGTTGGTGCTGAGGTCAGGTTTGCCGAAAGTGAAGGTGATCAGGGTCCCCAGGCGAGTAGCGTAACTGTTGTGGGAAAACACCATATTGTCAGTTAGTCGGGAGATTTAGTTTCGACCACGTGTTTAATTGTAGTTGGAGAAATGATGCTTAATGGGTATGCCGGTTTTTTTCCGGCATGCCTGAAATAATTTTAAGAATAATATTTTCCAGGGATACAGAATATGACGCAGCCAAAATCCAGAGATGATTTAATTGTATCCTCTAACAAGCTATATCATGCCTGTGACCTGTCAGCATTAGCTTTTAAAACCAGTGATGATCTGGAAGTGACTTCCGAGCATCTGGGCCAGTCACGCGCCCTGGAGGCGTTAAAGTTTGGAATCGGCATGGCCCATGAAGGCTATAACCTGTATGTGCTGGGCTCGACTGGATTGGGTAAGCACACTACGGTCAAACAACTTCTCGAAAAAGAATCCAGTACCGCCGATATTCCACCCGACTGGTGTTACATCAATAACTTTGATGAATACCATAAGCCGCATTGTCTTCAGTTACCTGCCGGGCGAGCACGAAAATTACAGGCCGATATGGAACAACTGGTCGATGATATTCTGGTGGCGATTCCTACCACCTTCGAAAGTGATGAGTACCGGACACAAATCCAGGCGATTGAAGA
>JBFFSQ010000169.1:0-6605 GCA_041572275.1 Gammaproteobacteria bacterium | reverse complement strand
ACCGACTGAATCGTACTCACCACATCAAACGCATCTTTCAGATGACGTCGTTCCAGTGAAGTGAGCTGTTCCGGCAGCACATAGTTGTCAATATTTTCTCCTCGACTTACCTGCTGAGCCTGATGCTTCAGGCGCACTGTACTGATAAATTCCAGCGCATCGGTTAAATCCTCCATGCCCTCACGACTCAACTTGCCTGCATCATAGGCCGCTTGCAGCCGATCCTGAGTATGTAAGGCCGGTACTCCAGCAGATAGTGCATAGACACGAGCCAGATCAATAATAGGCACGGTACCTCGTTTTTTGAGATTTAAACCTTTGTGTTCACTCCCGGTTTTTTCAAGCACGAAATTCCTGAACAAACCAATGGGTGGCTGAAACTTCAAGGCATTTGCTTTTAAATGCCCAAGAAAAATAGAATTATCCTGTGTTTTGGGCAAGATATCTTTCTGTACTTCATCGAGTAAACCCTGGTCACCATACACACAACACAGATCAAAAAATATGCTGGCATACATTAATGCCATAGGCTCAGGCTCATCGATCCATTGCTTAAAATATTGTTGCCACACAGCCACCGGTTGACGCCACTTTGGATTCGTTGCCATAACATCACCTGGGCAATAAACGTAACCACAGGCATTTAAACCGTCACAGACCATCTGACTGAATTGCTTAAAATATTGACCATGTAGAGCTTCATCATAGTCATTGGATAACATCAATGCATTATCCTGATCGGAGAAGCCGGTCTGCTCATTTCGCGCCATCGAGCCCGCCACAATCCAGGCATAAGACACTGGTGCCGGCCCTAATTCCTTCTCGACAAAATGAATCATACGCCGAACAATCGCACGGCCGATGGAGCTCACCGCATGACCAATGTCGTAGGCTGTTAAACTATGATTGACCAAGCTGACCAGCGTCTCTGGCAATTGATGACTCAGCAACCTAAGCTCTTCAACATCCTTGGCTCGGTAAATTTCATTAATTAAATATATGGTGTTATGGGTTTGCTGACGAATCAAATCCGTCGCTGTAATCACACCCAGCAGATGCCCATCATCGATCACCGGCAAACGCCGAATGTTAAACTCGGCCATTTTCAATAAGGCTTCCGAGCCCTTACTGTTTGCCGAAATAGTGCGTGGATTTGCCGCCATAATAGCCGTCACCGACTCATCCAGCGACAGCTCTCGGCAAGCCACTTTAGTACAAAAGGCACGATCATTAATAATTCCAACCAGCTTGCCGTTTCGAGTCACTACTGCCGTTGTATTCCCGGCCTCAGTCATTTTATGTGCGAGCTCACGAATACTGGTATCTACCTCAACTATTAGCGGCTTACCATGAATCAGGTCTCCAACCCGGGTTGATGACAGAATATTATCGCCGCTGTTGCGCAATTCCAGAATCGCCTGACGTAAGCGTTCCGGTTTCTGTTTAGAAAAATATTGCTGAATAAAGTCATAGCGTTCAACCAGTGACCTGAATATTTCACCAGGAATCATATACAACAGGCTGTCTTCCACAGCCTCAACCATCATGGTAATTTCACCACCACGTAACACCGATCTGTAGCCTACCCAGTCTCCATCCCTGTACTGCCCCTTCAGATTACCGCTGGCATCATAAACTGCCATGGCACCGGAACGAATCAGATACAAAAACTGATTATCCTCACCCAGACTTAACAGTTCGCGACCGCGACGGATGTAGGTTATTTCCAGATCCTGACTGATTCGATCTAGCTCGTCGATACTGAGCTTGTCAAATGGAGGACAGTGGCTTAAGTAATCACGAATTTCCAGCTGTTCAATTTCCATCGGCTTTAACCGCAACTTCTGAGAAATACATAGTGTTTTTATAGCTCAAAACCATTCGCATCAACAA
The DNA here is from genome assembly GCA_041572275.1 of Gammaproteobacteria bacterium. Lineage (GTDB taxonomy): Bacteria > Pseudomonadota > Gammaproteobacteria > SZUA-229 > SZUA-229 > JBFFSQ01. The sequence goes on along the minus strand of JBFFSQ010000169.1, from coordinate 4,712 downwards.
ATGCTGCAGGTTTATTTCATTTGAAACAAAATACTCACCTTCCCAATGCATAGCATCAAACGATTGTTTTAACCGCATTGGCTTAGCATCTACATCTTTATTAGTTAAGGCAATCAGCAAGTCATCTAATGGCGCACTAGCCTGTACCGTTAGCGGTACATAACCATCATGAACCAACGATGACTGATTGACCTGTATTCGAATCCGCAAATCAGCCGCTTCCAGTTCACAATGATTGAGTAGCGGCTGACATATGCCGATTGGCATCAGGGTTCTCATCTTCGCTGGCTTACTTGACTCATAATAATCGGCGGCAATAAAGCCACCCACTATCAGAATGGGTGCCATAAAAATAGCAATTAACTTATGTCTATTCATTTTTTAACATCATTAAAGGTAATAAGAACGACTCTGGAGCACAGAAAAAAATTTCTGAATATATAATAAATGACACAAATACCCACTGTATTCATTTAGCACAATTTCATACTGTCACAATCTACGTATCTGTAAGCCGGAGTCAAATCATTTTGCAGGCTAGAAAAAACAAAGGCCCCTAATTGGAGCCTTTGTTTCTATTTCAAAGTCTAATCATTAATGATCAGATGCAGCACCGGCACCGGCAGGGACACGAATATCCTCGACCAGGTGTTGAATATGTTCCGGTGGTTCCTCTGTCGCATGAGATACGACATAGGCGATAGCAAAGTTCACCATAGCGCCAACGGCACCAAAGGCTTCTGGTGAAATACCCAGCAACCAGTTTTCGGGTGTATTGGCCATCATTTCCGTACCTGGGAAGAAGAACCAACCTTTGAACCAGAAGATATAAATCAGTGTTACACCCAGACCGGACAACATACCGGCAATCGCACCCTTGTTATTAATTCGCTTAACAAAGATACCCATCATCAATGCCGGGAACAACGATGATGCCGCTAGACCGAAGGCCAGCGCCACCACCTGAGCGGCAAAGCCAGGCGGATGCAAACCAAAGTAACCGGCCACCAGAATCGCACCGCCCATAGCTACACGGCTAGCAGTGAGTTCCTGCTTCTCGGAAATATCCGGTCTGAAAACACCTTTCAACAAATCATGTGAAATGGATGAAGCGATAGCCAGTAACAAACCGGCTGCGGTTGATAATGCAGCGGCAATACCACCAGCGGCTACCAGGGCGATGACCCAGTTCGGCAGGTTTGCAATTTCAGGATTGGCCAGTACCATGATGTCACGGTCAACCTTAACCATTTCATTGCCTTGCCAGCCAGCTTCAGCCGCCTTGTCAGCAAATGCTTTGCTCTTATCATTGTAATACTGGATACGACCGTCACCGTTCTTGTCTTCATATTTCAACAGACCGGTTTTTTCCCAGTTGGTGAACCACTGGGGACGCTCCGCATATGCCAAATTACCTGTAGGCGAGCCAATCTCACCACTTTGTACCGTATTCATCAGGTTCAGACGTGCCATTGCACCAACAGCAGGTGCAGTGGTGTAGAGAATCGCAATAAACACCAGCGCCCAACCAGCTGATGATCGTGCATCCCTGACTTTTGGTACCGTAAAGAAGCGTGTAATAACGTGAGGCAGACCCGCAGTACCGATCATCAGTGACAGGGTTAACAGGAACATATTGATGGTCCCCCCTTTCTGCTCAGTATAGGCGGCAAAGCCGAGGTCCCCCAGCACCATATCCAGCTTGTCTAGTAAATAGACACCACTGCCGTCGGCCATGGTACTCCCCAGACCCAGCTGAGGAATAGGATTTCCCGTCAGGTTCAGAGAGATGAACACGGCAGGTACGGTATAGGCAAAGATCAATACACAGTATTGCGCGATCTGCGTATAGGTTACCCCTTTCATACCACCAAGTACGGCGTAAAAGAACACGATGGCCATACCGGAGAATAGACCCACCTCGAAAGACACTTCCAGGAAGCGAGAGAAGGCCACACCAATACCTTTCATCTGACCGATTACATAGGTCAGTGAGGCAACGATCAAACAGATAACGGCCACGATACGTGCAGTTTTTGAGTAAAAACGGTCACCGATAAATTCAGGCACGGTAAACTTGCCGTATTTACGCAGATAGGGTGCCAACAGCATAGCTAACAGCACATAACCGCCGGTCCAGCCCATCAGGTAGACGGATGCATCGTACCCCTTAAAGGCAATCAAACCAGCCATGGATATAAACGATGCGGCCGACATCCAGTCTGCTGCTGTTGCCATACCATTAGCAACCGGGTGTACACCCTTGCCTGCCACATAGAATTCACTGGTTGTTCCCGCTCGTGCCCAGATCGCAATACCGATATACAGCGCGAAGGTTAAACCCACAACAATAAACGTTAACGTTTGTAGATCCATTTCTATCCCCCTTAACCTTCGTGAACGTCAAATTCGCGATCGAGCTTATTCATTCGCGAAGCGTAGAAAAAGATCAGTACAACGAACGTGTAAATAGAACCTTGCTGTGCAAACCAGAAGCCGAGTTTATAACCACCAATCTGAATGGTGTTTAAAACATCAACCAGCAGGATGCCAAACAAGAACGAAACCACAAACCATACGGCCAGACATCCTAGTACCAGGCGCAGATTCGCTTTCCAATATCTTTGAGCGCTATCTGTAGACATGCTTACTCCCCAGTCAACTTTGTTAATATTTTTGCTTTTTACTAAGATCTAAGCAGCCTAGCATAGTGTTCCTGCATCATTTAGCAAGCACTTTTTCGGTTTTTACAGCCTAAATTTGACAAAAATCGGAAAAACACCGTCTACTTTTTCATTAACCACAAAAAGTTATTATTTAACAATAGCTTACTAGATATCAGCGAAACCTGGCCAGCACGCTCATGACAACCCTGCCCCGGCGCCCAGCCTTATCCAATACAGACAAGCACCTTGCCTCAAACCCGTTGGCTGATTACTATTTCGCCCCATGTCCGAACGATTACTCCAGGCTTCAACTCTATATAAACACTTTGGCGACACTCAGGCAGTCAACGGGGTCAGCTTTGATCTGCACAAAGGTGAAATATTAGGATTTCTGGGCCCCAATGGAGCCGGCAAATCGACCACCATGCAGATGCTGTGTGGTGTCCTGCCGCCCAACCAGGGCCAGATCCAGATTCAGGGCATCGACCTGCTGGATCATCCCAGACAGGCGAAACGACATATCGGCTACCTGCCGGAAAAACCACCACTCTATCCCGAATTATCGGTCGATGAATATCTGCGTTACTGTGCCCAATTACATCGAATACCGCCTGCTGATATTGCCCAGACGGTAGCATTGAGTAAACAGCGTTGTAGCCTAATGGAAGTCGGCTCACGCCTGATTGGCAACCTATCCAAGGGCTACCAGCAGCGTGTGGGTATCGCTCAGGCCATTCTGCATAACCCGGCCATTGTCATTCTCGACGAACCCACCGTTGGGCTCGACCCCATCCAGATCCGCGAAATTCGCAAACTCATCATTGAACTGGGTCAGGATCATGGTGTAATCCTGTCGACCCACATCCTGCCCGAGGCTCAGGCCGTGTGTAACCGGGTACAGATCATTCACCAGGGCCAGCTGGTATATAGCGAGAACATGGATGCCCTAGATCAGGGTATCAGTGACGAGCAGATTATCGTCGCCTTCAACCGCCCACCACCACGCAGTCAATTACTGGCCCTGGCGGGTGTCAGCCAGATCGAAGAGCTCTCACCCGGCCGATTCCGCCTGCACATTAAAGATACCCAGCCCATGGCTGAACTCATTGCCAGTGCCGCCGTCGCCCAGGACTGGGGACTGATCGAACTGACTCCGGTCAAAGCCAGCCTGGAACAAAAATTTGTAGAACTCACCTCAGGTGAAGCTCCGGCTCAGGAGCAACCGGCATGATCTGGTCCATCGCCTGGCGCGAATTCCGCAATCTGTTCTTATCACCCCTGGCCTGGATTCTCCTCGCCGTGATGCAATTCATCCTGGCCTGGCTGTTCTTTGGGCAAATTGATGTGTATTTTGGCTTACAACCCCAGCTCATCACCCTTGAGGGTGCACCAGGCGTGACCGATCTGGTGGCTGCACCCTTATTCAGCTCCGCCAGCCTGTTACAGCTCATGATCTGCCCATTACTCACCATGCGCCTGATCAGTGATGAGCGCCGCCAGGGCACCCTGAGCCTGTTACTGGCCGCCCCAGTGTCGATGACTGAAATCGTACTCGGTAAATACCTGGGTATTATGTTGTTTCTGGCGCTACTGGTCACACAACTCAGCCTGATGCCGCTGTCCCTGCTTATGGCCACCGACCTTGACCTCGGTAAACTGGCTGCCGCTATGCTGGGACAACTGTTACTGCTAGCGGCCTTTGCCGCAGCCGGACTCTATTTTTCCACACTGACCCACAACCCGATGGTAGCGGCTATCAGCACCTTTGGCCTGCTTATAATGTTATGGATTCTTGATTCTGCTGCCTCAGCCCAGACCGGTGAAACTACAGTTTTTTCCTACCTGTCCATCATTCAGCACAATACCCCTATGCTTCGCGGCATCATTAACAGCGTCGATATCGCTTACTATGTGTTGTTTATTGCCAGCTTCATCATCCTCAGCATCCGTCAACTGGACAACCAGAGATTGAATTAAGCCATGCATGTCAATACACGCACACGATTGCTCAACCGTATCCAGTTCATCCTGTTTGTCGTATTATTT
>JBFFSQ010000168.1:0-6616 GCA_041572275.1 Gammaproteobacteria bacterium | reverse complement strand
CCATGCATCTGCTATCCCCGAAGCAGTGGACGTTTTTGTTGGCTGACCGTGCAGTCGATATGTGAGACCAATTTTTTTGGCCTGTACAGCACTCATGGCTACAGTGGTAGCTCCGGTATCCACTAGAAACTGAACAGAATGACCATTGATGCTGCCATGGGTCAGAAACATACCGTAGCGATTAGCAAACACTTGTTCAGTGACCTGCTTACTTTTTTTAAACTGGGTGCTGATCGTGTTACCAAGGGTGTATTGTTGTTGTTTGCCATTGATTTCAAGTACAGCAAACTTGCTATTGGCTGAAATTACACGGACACCTTCCGGTGATGTTTCACCCACTGATAAAATATGGCGAGTGCCATCAATCCTGATGACCGCTTTGTTTGAGAACAATCCCTGCACTTCAATTGTTTCTACTGCATGGCTAGAAGTAGAAATAGCTGCCATGCATATGATATGAATTAACGGTTTGATCACGAATTTAAAACCTTGTGAGCAGTGTATTCTGAATTTGTAGTATAGCTGCTAATAAGAACCCGATGTTGCTCGGGCTGTTAAAGGCCTTGGGTGAAATATAAAAGGATATGAATGGACAATAAGGCAAATAGCCCCGCCAGGATATCATCTAGCATAATTCCAAAACCACCCTGAACTTTTTTATCCAGCCATGAAATTGGCCAGGGTTTGACGATATCGAACAGTCGAAAAAGTAGAAAACCTGTGACTATCCATATCCAGCTGACGGGTACGGCAATCATGGTTATTAAAAAACCGGCAAACTCATCAAACACAATTCCTGGGTGGTCATGTACCCGTAATTTTTTACTGGTGTAGTCGCAGATGGGAATACCAATAAGGGATATTAGAATTACGGCTGCAATATAATACATCAGGCTTAAATCACTCAGCAGCCAGTAGACAGGAATCACGGCGAGTGTACCGAATGTGCCGGGTGCTTTGGGTGCTAAACCGGAGCCAAAACCCAGCGATAGAAAATGTACCGGATTGAGTAAATATTGTGCCGGAATCGTCACGCTAGGCTTATGGTACTGTTTAATCATTGAAGTGGTTATAACCCATATTTTGAATGTCTAGAACGTTACCATTGGCATCGACGCAAATAATGTCACTACCTGTGGTTATGCGGCCAATGCAGGTAATTGCTATACCCTGTTTTCGGGCCAAAGTTTGCAGTGAAGCAGCCTTATTTTCATCACAGGTAAAACACAGTTCATAGTCATCACCAGCGCCTAGAATCTGGCACCAGTCGATCTGTTCACCGTAGTAGCGCTTTACTTCATCAGACAGTGGAATGTCCTGTAATTGCAGTTCAGCACCACATTGGCTGCGTTCTAGAATATGCCCCAGGTCAGCTATTAAACCGTCTGAAATATCAATGGCGCAATCAGAAAGATTCACTAATTCTCGAGCGATATCAATCCTTGGCTCGGGGCGATTTAAGCGTTGGACACAATAGTCGAGAGATGATTGGTTGATCTGTCCCATCACCTGGTGCAAACCCAGTCCTGCGTCACCCAATGTGCCGGTTACGTAAATGAGCTGATCGGCATGTGCGCGATCACGTCGCATGGCCTGGCCTTCCTTGATCAGGCCAAAGACCTGTACGGTAATGGTTAAATGCCCACGGGTGGTGTCACCACCAATAAGTGAAACATTATATCGGCTAGCCAGATCGTTAAAGCCATCGATGAAACCCTGTAACCATTCAGGATTATATTCGGGCAGTGTCAGCGCCAGGCTGACCCAGGCGGGTTCAGCACCCATAGCGGCAAGATCACTGAGATTGACGGCGAGTGCTTTATGGCCAATATCACGTGCTGATGTGGTGTCTGGGAAATGTACGCCTGCAATTAGTGTATCGGTGGAAACACATAGCTGTTTGCCATGAGGTATATCTAGAATCGCACAGTCATCCCCTATACCGAGTTTCACATCATCGCGGTGAACGGCTTCAGGTTTAAAAAAGCGGTTTATCAGATCAAATTCGGACACGGATCACATAAATTAGGGTCGGAGACAGCATTTTAATGGTCTATCATATATACACAACTACTAAATGATTATGGAGTTCCATATGCCTGTTTCACGGCTACTCATCAGTTGTTTTCTGTTTATCGTAACTAGTAAGGTATCGGCCGCTACCCTAATTGAAAGTCGTGACGCGTACGGTCAGATTACACGTGTCTATATTGACAATAATACAGCACGAATAGAACAGCCTGAACAAAACACCTATATGATCATGGATGTGGATAAAAAATCCATGAAGGTTGTACTGGATGAGCCTCGTATGGTGCTGGATATGAGTAATTTATTTGCCCAGAAGCCAATTATTAAGCCTGCCGTTGGTAGTGATCAGTACGTCGATAGCTATATTAAGTCAAAAGGTCTGGGGCCTGTCATTGCAGGTTATGAAACAGAAAAATATGAATACTATGCCAATGGTCAATTTTGCGGCAATGTTTATGTTTCAGTGCAGGCCATGAATGAAATAGGCCATACCAAATTTATCCATGCCCTCGAAGAAATGGTTGAAAAAGTTGAAGTGGGTATGACAGGTGTTGCCAGTGCTCAGGTTGAACAATACCTGGATCCCTGTGAGCAAACCATTAAGACTACTGCAAAACAACTTGAGAATCTCGGCTTCCCAATGCGCAGTGATAATCGTGATCATAAACTGCAGTCTGTTGTCACTAAACTGAGTCGCGATATTCGTTTACCAGCTAATGCTTTTGTTGTTCCTAAGGCTTATACATTAACGCGCCCTGAAACCATGCTGGAAGATATTGCCCAGCAAATGCAGGACATGTTGAACAATCTACCGCCGGAAGAACGTGAAAAAATGATGCAAGAGATGATGCAGTAATTAATAGTTATGGATTGGACTGGTTGTGACTGCCCTGTTTGATGAGTGTTCTGATGTTAAATTAAAAAAGGCCGCAAATGCGGCCTTTCTTATTTCTGCTGCTGGATTTCCAGCTGCCGAAGCTCTTTAGCAAGTTTATCCAGTACGCTATTGATGAATTTATGACTCTGGTCTGCACCAAAGGTACGAGCCAGATTGATCGCTTCGTCAATCACCACCCGGTACGGTACATCCAGACGCGTTTTCAACTCATAGGCAGATAATCGCAGAATGGCCTGTTCCACCGGGTCGACGGTGTCATCATCACGACTTATATGGGGTGACAACAGAGCATCCAGACTGGTTACCTGTGCAGGTACTTCATGGATCAGCGTGTGGAAATACTCGGTATCCACCTTGGACATATCCTGTTCCATATTGAACTGGGCTTCTAGCTCGGCGAGGTCATTACCCGTAATTGACCATTGATACAGGGCCTGCATGGCTTTACGCCGTGCATTACTGCGCCCCTTTGCCAGACTAATAGTCGACATATTTAATCAATCTTCTTGAACAGGTTAACCATTTCAATGGCTGTGATGGCTGCTTCTGCACCTTTGTTTCCAGCTTTTGTGCCTGCACGTTCAATGGCCTGTTCGATAGTGTCGGTGGTGAGTACACCGAAAATAACCGGCAGGCCATGATCCAGTGCAACAGAAGCCATGCCTTTGGAGGCTTCACCGGCAACAAAATCAAAATGAGGTGTAGAACCACGGATGACGGCACCCAGACCGATGATGGCGTCGTAATTACCGGTTTGAGCCAGGCGTTGTGTGGCGACTGGCATTTCATAGGCACCAGGTACTTTGATAACGGTGATGTTTTCTTCTGCTACACCGTGACGTTTGAATGCATCAATCGCACCGGCGAGCAGGCTTTCAACGATAAAACCGTTAAAACGGGCTACAACGATGGCAAAGCGGCCTTCTGAATATTGTAATTCACCTTCAAGTGTTGTTACTTCTGACATGGGTTAAAGCTCTTCTAGTTCGTATTTGTTTGCGTAGTATAACTGACTCATCGCTGATCGGGGCATATGTCGACAGTTAGTCTTTTTGATTGCCCTGAACATAATCAACCACTTCAAGGCCAAAACCGGCCAGACCATGGATGCGCTTGGGTGCGGTCATTAGCCGCATTTTATGAACATTCAGGTCACGCAGGATCTGTGCGCCAATACCGTGTGTTCTTAAATCTGCAGGGTGGTCTTCATCATGCTTTTCTGGCTCTGGATGGCGTACCATCCATTGCACGATATGACGGGCATCCTGGCCCTGGCGCAGGATAACGATCACACCCGGCTCATTGGCTTCACTTACCTGTTTCATGGCGCTGCGTAAGGGCCAGCCACAGCCCTGGCTTGAGGCGAGTACATCGCACAAAGGATTTTCCATATGTACACGAACCAGTACCGGCTTGGTTGGATCAATGTCACCTTTAACCAGTGCCAGGTGCAGGTCATTACCGACTTCATCCTGATAGGCATATAATCGAAAATGGCCAAATTCGTTAGGGAAGTCACTTTCAGCCACGCGCTCGACAGTTTTCTCGTTTTCGATACGATAGCGGATCAAATCTTCGATGGTGCCCATTTTCAAGTTATGTTCTTTGGCGAACTTCTCAAGATCGGGGCGTCGCGCCATACTACCATCATCGTTAAGAATTTCGACAATAACGGCGCTGGCATCGCGTCCGGCTAGTCGAGCCAGGTCACAACCGGCTTCGGTATGGCCTGCACGGTTCAGCACACCGCCAGGTTGTGCCATTAGTGGAAAGACATGGCCCGGCTGAACAAGGTCTTCAGGACGGGCATCTTTAGAAACTGCGGCCAGAATGGTGGTGGCGCGGTCAGCTGCAGAGATACCGGTGGTCACTCCTTCTGCGGCCTCTATGGACAGAGTGAAATTAGTGCCATGCTCGGAGTCTGTGGCATCGACCATCAAAGGCAGTCGTAACTGACGACAGCGTTCACGGGTGAGCGTCAGGCAGATCAGGCCACGACCAAATCGGGCCATGAAATTGACGTCTTCAGCGGTTGCGAGATCAGCAGCCATCAACAGGTCGCCTTCGTTTTCACGGTCTTCATCATCAACGATGACGACCATTTTACCCTGACGGATATCTTCAATTATTTCTTCAGTCGTGTTAAATGTCATAAAGTTATTGCTTACTGTGTTCGATTCGTTAAAACGGATTTATTTCATAAAGCCGTGTTCGGCGAGAAAGCTCTCGGTTATTTTGCTGCCACTTTCTGCAGCTCTGTCACCCAGAACCAGTCGCTCCAGGTAGCGGGCAATCAAGTCTACTTCAAGGTTGACCATTCGCCCTGGATGATAATCCTTAATAATGGTTTCTTTTAAGGTATGAGGCACGATATTGAGTTCAAAAAATACGCCATCAACCTTGTTGACAGTAAGACTAATACCGTCGACTGTGATTGAACCCTTCATGGCAATATATTTTGCCAGTTCTGCTGGGGCTTCAATTTTAAAGCGTACAGAACGTGCATCATCATAGCGATCCACGACTCTGCCCATACCATCGACATGACCGCTGACCAGGTGACCTCCCAGTCGGGTCGTCGGTGTCAGTGCTTTTTCAAGATTGACTTCACTGCCTGGCTTGAGATCCTTGAGCGATGTCAGTGACAGAGTTTCACCAGAAACATCAGCACAATATGCCTGTGGTCGCAGGTCTATAGCAGTAAGGCAAACGCCATTCATGGCAATACTGTCACCCAGCACGACATCGGACATATCGAGTTTGCCGGTGTTGATCCAGAAGCGAGCATCACCACCCTTATCTTCAATGGATTCGATGGTGCCAAGGCTTTCAATAATTCCAGTAAACATATTCAATCGGTCTCGTATTCAGTAGCCCACTGCAGGTCTGTATCTGGATGACCCGAGGAGTCGCTATTACAGCCCTATTCGTCCTTTAAATCAATGGTATAAAAGCTAAGGGGTAAAGCCGATGAGCTGTTAAATTCTGCACCGGCTTCAACTCCGGCCTTGGCAATATCTTCCGCCGAGTCCAGACGGTCATACAGGGCATACATGGCACCCAACGCATATTCTGAACCTGATCCAATAGCCCAGAATTTTTTATACTGGCTCACTTCACGCAGTGAATAGATACCAAAAATACCGCTTTCATTGCAGATCAGGGCATCGATATGGCTGGCCTCGTATGGATCATCCTCTTCGTCCTTGGCGTTGAGAAAGTACTTGTCCTTGAGTATTGGATGTAGTTTACGAAAGGTTTCAAAAATCGCCATGCGGTTAGAAAAGTCGATTTTGACTTTCTGTTTTTTCAATACACTTTCCATGACCAGGGCGTGAGCAGCACTGCCAACGATACCGAAATAGCCATCGTTGTATTTCTGAATCTTGTCATAGCCGGAGTCGTAGGCTGAACCCATGCGCAGATCACCAAAGGTTGTCAGGCTGTCTGCTGCAATACATGCCTTACCATTTTTCTTAACCACAACAATGGTGGACATAAATGAACTCCTTAGTTCGTCGGGACTGCAGTAATACGCCAGTCTTTGCCAACTGGTCGTATATCTTTAATCTGAATATCAAGGCGCTGACTCATTTCATGGATAAACGGCAAATCAAACAGGCCTTTAGCCTGATTGCCCATGATATGAGGTGCCATATAAATAATGAGCTCATCAACCAGTTGCTG